>CAZGNL010000273.1:0-1930 GCA_964527475.1 uncultured Syntrophaceae bacterium | reverse complement strand
AAATTCATCGGCACGCCCTGCCCCCGCCCCCTGAATCTCCCACTTGACCGGACCGTGTGTGGGCTCTATCATCAGGGATCATGGGAGATGCCGGCGGCCGTCCGAAAATTCTCATGCCGAGGTCATCTTCAGAGGTAAGCGCATGGACACTTTGCGGGAACCCCTCACGCGACGGGAAGCGATCTTCCTGGATCGTGACGGCGTGATTAACCACAAGCTTCCGGAGAACTGCTATGTCAGCCGGATCGCACAGGTCGAGTTCCTACCGGGGGCCGTTAGAGCTCTTTCAATAATGCGAGAGATGGGCTACCTGTTGGTGGTCGTCACCAACCAGCGGGGAATAGCCAGAGACCTGATGACCGAAGAGGATCTGGAGATCGTTCATGGCTTCATGAGGTCGGAGCTTGAAGAGGCCGGCGCCGCGCTCGACGCGGTGTACCATTGTCCCCATGAGGAATACGAAAACTGCCGGTGCCGAAAACCGGCGCCTGGAATGCTCTTGGACGCGGCCAAAGACCTGAACATAGAGATGGACTCGTCTTACATGGTCGGTGACAGCAAGTCCGATGTTGAGGCCGGGAAGCGGGCCGGCACAAGAACAGTTCAGATCTGCGATGATGACGCGGGCGACGCGGACATGGTCTTTCCGAGTCTTCTAGACTTTGCTCTGTACCTGCAAGAGCGAGCCCGCGGCTGACCGCCTCTTTCTGAAGAGAATCTACCTGCAGCCGAGGCACAACGAAACATGAGACTACCGGCAAGTCGTCGCGTCCCGAGTATTGGGGCTACGCATGCGTCGCCCTCTTGGATAGTCGGTCTAAGCCGGAACGTCGACCATATCCCGGCTCACCCATTCTTGAAGAAACAGAATAGAACACAAGGAGTAGTGCATGTCAGATCATGGACCACCATTCGGACTTTCAATTGATCCGGAATTCAGACTTTCTTTGGATGACACCTTCCAGTTCGAGTGTGGGCCTGGGGTGTCCTGTTTCACCGCGTGCTGCGGAAAGCTGGAACTGCTTCTCACACCCTACGACGTGGTGAGGCTCAGGACCGGGCTGGGTCTTTCATCCAGCGAATTCCTGGAAAGATACACATTAACCCGGATGAGGACCTCGCACGGCTTCCCTGAGGTAATGATGGAGATGGACCGTGAATCCGACAAACGGTGCCCCTTTGTGACTCCCCAGGGCTGTTCCATATACGAGCACAGACCAGCCGCGTGCAGGATCTACCCCCTGGGACGCGCTTCCACAAAACACCCGTTGCACGATACCCCCCAGGAATTCTTTTTCACCGTGAGGGAAGATCACTGTCGCGGGTTCGAGGAACCCAAAGTGTGGAAAGTCCGAGACTGGCTCAAGGATCAGGATCTTGTCAATTACAACAGGATGAACGATCTACTCATGGAGATCTTCGTGCTCAAGGCGCGACGCAAGAATCTCACTCTCACGCCTCAACATGTTCAGATGTACATGATGGCCTGCTACCATACCGAAAGGTTTCGGGATTTCATCTTCAAGAGCGGATTCCTGGACAGATTCGAGATGGATGAGGATCTGGTGCAAACCCTGAAACAAGATGACACTCAACTCCTGGAATTCGCTTTTCAATGGTTGAAATTTGCTCTGTTCCAGGAACCGACTCTCAAGATCAAGAACGAGGCAGCGAACAAGGCGGAAGAACGGCTAAAGGAAAAAGAAGCGGGCATAGCGGAAGACACCATCCGTAAGAATTTCCGGGGGTAGAAGCTCGCATACGGATTCGTTTTGGGAAAGTAAGTAATATTGCTTCGCAATTGAATGCCGGAATCCTGCACTCAATCTTTCAAGAATCAGATGCTGTTTAGTTGTTATTTACCGTTCACCGCGAACCGTACAAGCTCCCGAAATTACGTATGGGGGAGGTTTGGAGGGGGAGCTACTGG
>CAZGNL010000272.1:0-2462 GCA_964527475.1 uncultured Syntrophaceae bacterium | reverse complement strand
TGCGTAATTCCGGGTACACCATACTTAATTGTGGTTTCCGGTCTCCGTCAGTCCATCCGTCCAGTGTCCAATATTGTAGGGTTTTTGAGACGTGGCCTGATGTGATGTCGCGGGCTCTTCCAGGTCCGCGCCGGCGCGGGAAATCCAGAGGATGCGGTGATAGGGCCGGGCCGAGGCGGCGAGCATTCATTTACATGCTTGTTGTGTCATGCGAGCCTATCAACCGGCCCGGACGCCCCCAGAGGGCCGTGAACATCTTTCCCAAACCTCCAGAGCAAATGATTCATGCACCAGCCTCCTTTCGTCGCAAGATTTGACTGACCTGGATAGTCCAGCCCCCAGAACTTCTTTTTCATGATGTACCCGGAATTACGTAATTGAGTATGGTGTACCCGGAATTAATCGTGATCAGTCCCTAAGATCCCAAGCGCC
The DNA here is from genome assembly GCA_964527475.1 of uncultured Syntrophaceae bacterium. GTDB lineage: Bacteria > Desulfobacterota > Desulfomonilia > Desulfomonilales > Desulfomonilaceae > CAZGNL01. The sequence goes on along the minus strand of CAZGNL010000272.1, from coordinate 2,030 downwards.
TCCCTTAGCGGTTCCCAGACCCTGCCTTCGGTCGAAGTTACGGTTTTGGACGAATACGGATATTCCCCGATGTTATGACGCTGAAACAGCCATACATTTCGGCTCCATGCTCTCGAACTGCGTTTGCCACTATAGACGCCTTGGCCTCGGAAGGCAATCCTTCCAAACGTATCAACACTATTCCGGCGTGGGCACGGTTCAGCCGGAACACCAACTCCCCGAAATCCTTGTCCGCGGTGAGCAGGATGGCGTCTAGTTCGTTGGCCCGTTGGAGCACCTCCTCGTCCTTGATCCCGGGAGCGAGTTCCGCTACGTATGTCACATCGTGGCTTTCGCGACGAAGCTCCTCCACGACGTGGCGATCGACGCCTTCATCGGCAACGATCTTCATGCGGACACGTCTGACGCTGGGTAGATTATATCGCTCCGCAAGACGTCGGCCGCGTATTCCAGCGCAGCCTCAATCTCTTCCCGGGTAAGGCGAGGATGCGCGTCAAGAACCTGTTCAGGGGTCTCCCCGGCAGCCAGCTTGTCGAGAATCGACTCGACAGTGATGCGCGTTCCGGCTATGACGGGCTTGCCCATCATAATTTCCGGGTCTGATTGGATAAGGTTTCTGTACATGGGCTCACAATCCTTCATTATCTCGTCAATACACTACAGCAGACGGGTTCCTTCTACGTGGTTTAATCCTGTTCATGGCCGGCCAATCCGTCGATTCATCGAGGGTGGAATTCTCGTTATACAGGTTTGTCACGGCCAATGTATGATATTATAACATGATCTGTAGGTTTGGCTTGTCTCAAATGAGCTGGGGTCAGGCTTGACATATATGGATTTGAGGGTGGAGGGTGTTAACTGCGGAGAATGGCACGGAGAGCACGCATTCACTATCCGGGCGCTGTCTATCATGTGATGCTACGTGGGAACGGTGGCCAGGATATTTTCTTTGACGAGCCGGACCGGATTCGTTTGTACGATCTGTTGGAGGAAGGAGTCAAGCGATCAATCGTCTGCGCAAACGCGCGGAAACGAATCCCCGTCTTGCGGCGGAACTTGAGAGGGTAGGAGAAGACCAGGCACAAATACAAATATATCAAGCCTGACCCCACACCTCGCAGTCGCGGTAAGACTCGTCCCTGCAAGCATTTGATGGCAGTGAAGGAGTTGAGATCAGTGTAGAAGCACTCCAGGAGGAACCGAGTCGAATGAGGCGTGCACCGTCAACGTCAGGGGAACTATAGTGCTTGGGAATTGACAAATCATATACAGGGGAGTAGCCTATGGGTGAGACCTGTGAACACTGGTGTGACGGATTCAAGTTCACGTGGGACGAGGAAAAAGCAAAGGAAAACATTGAGAAACACGGAATATCCTTCGAGTTGGCGTGCTGGGCGCTCCTCAACCGTGTGTATGTTGCCGAAGAGCAGGAAGAAGAGGACGGCGAACAGCGAATAGCACAAATAGCCTTCCCGAGATCCCGGGACTATTCCTCTCTTCTCTTCGTGGTTTACACCGGCAGGGCGGACTCTCAACGTATCATCACGGCTCGAAAAGCTGTTTCGGCTGAAAGGAAACGTTATGAAGAAGAAGATTCTGCTTACTAAAGACCGCCCGATGACGAACATCTCCATGAGGATGCCCGTGGATCTTATCGAAATGCTCAAGAAGGTCGCTCCTCTCAAGGAAATGTCCGGGTACCAGTCCTTGATCAAGTATTACATCGGTCAGGGATTGCTCAATGATAACAATCTCGTGAGTCTAATCGAAGAAGAGGAGAGTACTCGGTTGAATGCTGCCGACGTAGAGGCAGCCTTTCAGAGGATTGCCTTAGACAAGAGGAAGATAGACGCTTTTTGGAGCGCGGTTGGCTGGACACCTCCTTCCAGGTGAATGGCGGGCGGTTGAATAGATTAGGCTGGGCTATTTTCTCTTCCACTGCCCATTAGTTACAGCGTACTCCGGATGGTGAATGGAGACTGTCCCTTCTTTGGCTTCTTCCAGATTCCTATCCTTGAACACTGCCGCAA
>CAZGNL010000271.1:0-2663 GCA_964527475.1 uncultured Syntrophaceae bacterium | reverse complement strand
TGGTACCCTCCCTCCATGACGAGAATCACGCGTCCGTCACAGTGTTGCTTTGCGACTTCGCCTACGATACGGCCCATCTCATGGTACGCTTCAGAGGTGAGACGCAACCCTGAAAGCCGATCGAGGTAGTGTCCGTCCTGGCCCGCAGAGATGAGGAGGATATCGGGCTTCAAGTCCTCGGCCACGGCCCTGACCTGGCTGAAGACCTCCAGGTACTCCTTGTCCTGCATGCCGATAGGGAGCGGGAAATTTCGAGTGTAGCCTTTCCCCTCTCCTTCCCCGGTCTCCTTCTCGGAACCCGTATGGGGATAAAGGTATTTCTGGTGAAAGGACGTGTACATGATGGGGAGATCATACAGAAGCTCTTGAGTACCGTTTCCGTGATGGACATCCCAGTCGATGATCAAGGGCCGATATCCCTTCTTGGACAGGGACAGAGCAAGAGCGGCCATGTTGTTGAAGAAACAGAACCCCCCTGCCCGGTCCCGCGATGCGTGGTGACCTGGAGGACGGTCCAGGACAAAGACTTGACGGTACTGTTCGATGATCTCTCCGGCCATAAGCGCCCCCCCCAGGCTGAGGCAGGCCAACTCGAAGGTTTTCGGCCCTGTGGGCGTGTCCCTGGTCACCGGCTTACCCTCCTCTGAGCACCTTTTCACCTCATCTATCAAATCCTTTGAATGGACCTCACGTATTTCTTCTTCCGTAGCCGCCCTGGGGGACAGGACATTGGCGCCGTCGAGAAGACCTTCCTTCTTGACCCGGGTCATGGTGTAGGCAACCCTACCGTCGTGTTCGGGGTGGTCGGGAAAATCGTGGATCAGATATCTCGGAGTGTAGATGAAACAGGCAGTGGCTTGAGGATCGAAGACCGCTTCCGGACGAGGAGACAGGACTTCTATTAGAATGTGACCCTGGTCCTGTTCTTTGAACTTGTACCCCATCCCGGCATAGATTTCCGGGTGTCCCGTCTGCACAATCAGAGTCTCGTGGTGTTTCCGGCGAAGCTCATCCAAGAGAATGTCCAGAGCTGCCTGGCCCACACCTTTACCCCTCCACCTCGGTTCGACCTCGAAGAAGATCAGCTCGGGGGCGCTATGGAATTCGAGGAGCATCGCGCCGACGGCTTCGCCCTCCACCGTGATCGAATAGATCTCCCGCTTGTATGCTTTCTTAAGGGCATTGTATCTTGCCTTCCACGGAAATTCACGCAGATCGGCATCACCGAATGGCGATTCCTCAATTCTAACACTAATTACCGGATCCAGGCTCACGATGTGCATGGTTTATTCTTCCATCTCAATCTTGCTCTTCAAGCCTCGTACGACACGTACCGCAGGCTCCACCTGGATCTCCGACGTACGGAAAGGGACAGGGTTGCAGGAGATCACGTATGTTAAGACAGCGGGAAGATTGCTCCCATTCCTGCAACCAAGCCCCAGCCGACCATGACATCACTTCGATTACGCGCCCAGCTCGTGCTCGAACTCTTTGACCGTCTCATGAAGCGCTATCTTGGCCATCCCCAGGTTCATTTCCGCTTTACCCAGGATGAAGATATAGCCCAGACCCCGGTGGGCGTTCACCCCGGCAATTTTTCCGTTTTCCCCCTCGACCGAAATTATGTCCGGGTGGCCGAACTTGCACTCGGTTGTGACCTTGTCGCACATAGCCACCATGTCCGCGCCCATGGCGGCTATCTTGTCCTGGGAATATGCCCTGTCCAAGTGCGAGCCCAGCACTTCCCCATCGTGGTTCACTATCATGCACCCCAGGTGCCCTGCAACTTCGTCCAGTTTCTTCAAGATGGCCTCAAAAACTTCCTGATGTCCCATTTTGTTTCTCCCTTCTTCTGTTGTTGATTTTGGGACCCGGTTCTCCAGGCCCAAAAGGTTTTCTACGTAAGTAGTTGGGACTGCTTCGGGTGTGTCCCCATCCAGTCTATCTTTCCCGTCTCAATGTCGTAGAATGCGCCCACGACTTTCAAATCCCCACTCTTTAAACGCTTCTTGATGCTCTCACTGGAGCGCAAGGCCACCTCGATCGCGTTCCACACGTTTGTTTTCGCAGCCTCGTCCACGATTTGATCGTCACTTGGTACGACCGCGGCCTCGATCGCCTTCCAAAGACCGGCCTTTTCCGCTTCCTGCATTGTCTTGCCTTTGACCGCGGGTACGGATTCTTCTATAAGCTTCCAGACCCTGGCCTTGGTCGCGTCGTCAACCAGTTTATCCCCCGTGATTCTCGGGTTATTCTTCTTGGCTTCTTCAACCGCGGGGAGGATTTGTTCTGAAATTCCTCTGAGGTGGCCGTCGAGTTTGCCCGACTCATATACAGCCTTTACTGCGCCGCATTTTGTATGACCCATGACAACAAAGACGGAAACACCCAGATGGTCCACCGAGTACTCGATTGATCCCAATTCATTGGCGCCGACCACGTTACCCGCGTTTCGGACCAGAAAGAGGTCTCCTATTCCCGCGTCACAGAGCATCTCCACAGGGACCCTGGAATCAGCGCAAGAGAGAAACGTGGCAAACGGCTGTTGGCCTTTTGACGTTAAAGCCCTTCTGGCTTGGTCTCGATTGGGGTGTTGAGAAGTATTGCCCACATAACGGGCATTCCCCTCTCCCAGCATTTTGACGGCTTGATCAGGTGTGATA
>CAZGNL010000270.1:0-2697 GCA_964527475.1 uncultured Syntrophaceae bacterium | reverse complement strand
GAGTCCCGAAGGGACGACACATAGCGAGCGCGTAATGGTTCTGTCGTCCCTTCGGGACTCAGTGTTCTGCAATGGCCCTTACCCGGCGATGAATCCCCGGGCTATTTTCTGACGCCCCTTCAGGGCTACGGTCTTTCGAGAAAGAAGCGAGAAAGAAGGGGCACGCCAATGAGTCAATCCGTGATTACTTTTGAGAATCGCTATAAATGCCTTAAGAATCCAGTCATCTTTGGAGGGGAGACTCATCTTCCCTCCAAACCACCGCATACGTAGAACCGCAAAAGGGGTGGCTTTCCACGAGACTTTCATAGGAACCTACATGCCCGGCCGGGCGCCGGGCACAACGAAGCACGAAAATGTCCGCAAAGTCGTGGGGCCCGCGCAGAATTCGGAATTCGGAATGCGGCAGCATTTCGCCGGGTCCCGCGCGTAGGGGCGCCGCATGCTGCGCCCTCTTGGATAGTCGGTGCAAGGCGGAGCGTCAGGGTCATCCCGGCTCATCTATTTTCAGGTAAATGCGCAATCAAGAGAGTGAGATCGGTTTCTTGGGCGCCACTGCTGGACAAGCCGGCAGTGCCGTCCTGGAACAGATCATCAAATGTTTGAGAGCGAGCCGGTATCAAGGGTTATGATCCGGATTCCACGACAAGGTTGACCAGACCTCCCGCGAGCAGTATCCCACGCTGTCGGTCAGTGATATCAATGCGGACCCGAATCTGTTTCCCGGAAACCTCGGCCACCAGTTCATCCGCTCCTTGTTCAAGGGAACTCCTCACATTATTCAGCCGTATTGCGTCGCCCTGGGCTATCCGCTCCCAATCATCGGGGTCTGCGAACGTGAGCGGCAGGATGCCGAAGTTTATCAGATTCGCCTTGTGTATCCGGGCAAAGCTCTTCGTAAACTTGGCGCGGATGCCGAGGAATCTTGGGGCAATCGCGGCATGCTCCCGGGACGAGCCTTGGCCGTAGTTCTCCGCTCCTACAACGAATCCGATTCCCGCGTCCCGGCTCCTTTCCGGGAATGAGGGATCCAAACCGCTGAAAACATGCTCGCTGATCGCCTCTATGTTGCTCCGGAGGGGCAGGATCTTGCTCCCTGCCGGCATGATGTGATCCGTGGTGATGTTGTCGCCGACGTGTAGGATCACGGTGCCTTCCAGGGATTCCTCCAGCGGACCGAACTCCGGGAAGGGCTTTATGTTCGGGCCCATGATTACTTCCACCTTTGAACCGTCTTCCGGTGGAAGCAGCAGATTCTCATCGTTGATGACATATCGGGCCGGGTTCGACACATTGGGACACTGTCCCAGGTCCCTGGGATCGGTGATCTTTCCTTTGACAGCCGCGGCCACCGCGGTCTCGGGCGAACAGAGGTAGACCTGATCATTGGCTGTTCCACTGCGCCCGGGAAAGTTCCTGGGAAAAGTCCTCAGGGATACTGTCCCGGTCGCGGGCGCTTGCCCCATTCCGATACAACCCAGACAGCCTGACTGATGAATCCTGGCCCCTGCCATGATCAGATTGATAGTGCCTCCGGCCTCTGCCACGTTCAGCAGCACTTGCTGGCTGCCCGGATTGATCTCGAAGCTGACGTCCGGGTGGCAATGACCACCTTCCACGGCCTTGGCCGCTACCATCAGGTCCCGGAACGAGGAATTGACGGACGAGCCCACGATCACCTGGGCCACCTCAATACCTTGTACTTCGGAGACCTTTTTCACGTTATCCGGAGAGGTCGGACACGCGATCAAGGGCTCGATAGAGCTAAGGTCCATCTCGATCACTTCATGGTACCGCGCGTCATCATCCGCGAGTATCTCCGTCCACGCGGCCCCCCTGCCTTGACTCTCAAGGAATTCACGGGTCCGCTCGTCAGACGGAAATATGCTCGTGGTGCATCCCAGTTCCGCTCCCATGTTTCCGATCGTGGCCCTGTCCGTAGCGGAGAGCGTATCCACCCCTGGCCCGAAGTACTCGAAGATCTTCCCTACTCCGCCTTTGACTGTCAGACGACGGAGCATTTCCAGGATTACGTCCTTCCCCGATACCCAGGGTTGCAGGGAACCCGTGAGTCTCACCCCCACTATCTGCGGCATGATGAGATGGAATGGCTGCCCTGCCATTGCCATGGCCACATCGAGCCCCCCCGCGCCTATGGCCAGCATGGAAGATCCCCCGTTGGTGGGAGTGTGGCTGTCTGAACCCAGAAGGGTTTTGCCCGGCACACTGAAACGTTCCAGATGCACTTGATGGGATATGCCGTTCCCAGGCCTGGAATAGACCACTCCGAATTTGGCCGCGGCCGATCTCAGAAAACGGTGGTCGTCCGCGTTCCTGAAATCTGCTTGCAGCAGGTTGTGGTCCACGTAGGCAACTGAAAGCTCCGTCTTGACCCTTGGAATTCCCATAGCCATGAATTCCAGAAAAACCATTGTGCCCGTAGCGTCTTGCTGAAGGGTGTGATCAATGGTCAGCGCGATCTCAGAGCCAGGCTCAAGTTTTCCTTCGACGAGATGGGCCTCTATTATCTTTTCGGCAACCGTTTTTCCCACTGTGTTTACTCCCTTCGAGATTCCGCTCCCATAAAGACGGGCGTGCGCCGAATTAGGCCCGCGCCGCTGCTGGAGGCGCGCAACCGTCTAATACCAACTATCATCGCAAGAAAGCGACAACGAAGTATGAAAATCTTGGGGCAGC
>CAZGNL010000269.1:0-2983 GCA_964527475.1 uncultured Syntrophaceae bacterium | reverse complement strand
GAGTCCCGCGGGCCGCGGGACTCGGCAAGCCGGCAGTGGCGTTCATGGATAGGAACCTTACTGTCCTTGACAGCGAAGCGGTGTCATGCTTCAGGACCGATGATTTCCCTGACGGCTTCGAGAAATTTCTCTTTGTCAATGGGCTTCTCGATATAGCCTTCAGGCCCCGGTATCGACCTTTCCTGAATGAACTTCTTGAAGCTCGACCCGGGCAGAGGCGACCATTGGAATCCAGTGACCATGATCACCGGAATAGCCTTCAGGTTGTCGTCCTTTCTCATCTCTCGATACATCTTGATGCCGGTCTTCTCGGGCATGAGGAGGTCGAGACAAACCAGGTCGGGCTCTTCGTCGATTACCTTTTTCAGGCCTTCCACTCCGTCGGCTGCTTCCACGACATCGTAGCCGTTCTTCCTCAGCAAAGTGCCTATGAATGTCAGGACATCAGGCTCGTCATCTATGATCAGAATCTTCTGCGCCATGGTACGTCCCTCCTTTCTTCCTTATCCCGGACGGTCTTTGCCCAAATCTCTGCGGAGAAGCATTTCTCCGTGTCTCGGGAACAACGCCATCATGACCGTCACGTTCTGTGACTCTATAGAGCAATGGCCGTGCCATCCTGCTCGACTAAAGAAAGAATAATTGAGGGAATGTGATAAGGCTTTGATTGTGTTAGACAATCAGGATGTGTTTGGCAGGGCGCGGGGGTGTGGGAAGAAACCTCATACGCCTCGGAGGTGGGATACTCAACACAAACGTTTCACAGATGCAACAGCATGGTTGCTGCCCGGGATAATACGGCACGGCCAATCGGTATTTCGCGACGTACCATGTTTGCAACGTTGTTTCAGATCGTCGCGCAGTCCTCTATTGGGGTTGCCAAGGCTTGTTTCCGATTGGCGAGGGTGATATGTGGTCATTCCCGCTAACCCGTGATCGGAGTCCTGGGCCGGTACCGGCTCCAAGTAGGGGAGGCGGAGCCTCCCGGTATGCATTCCCAGGCAGAGCCTGGGAACGAGAGGAAAGGACTTTCATGGTTCGTTGTCGCTTTCTTGCGATGATAGTTGGTATAGGGGGGTTGCGCCAACAACATTGATCTCAAGCGGAAGACCACAAGATATTGTACGTGGAGGAGTGATCCGGACACCCCTATTTTCCAATTCCGTATTTCTCCATTTTGCGCCACAGCGTGGACCGACTCATTCCCAAGTTCTTCGCGGCAATGCTTCGCTTCCAATTGGATTCCCGGAGTTCTTTTACTATTAGTTCCCTCTCGATCGTGTTTAGGGTATGACCCCGGGCCGTCTTTCTGTTTGATAGAGTCTCCGGGGCCATGGCTATGTGTTGCGGCAAGTCGGACGGGTGGATGAGGACACCTTTGGTGTGAACAAACGCGTGCTCAATCGCATTGGCCAGTTCGCGTATGTTTCCGGGCCAATAGTATGCCTCAAATGTTTCCAGCACTCCATCGGCGATCCCCTGGATCTTCTTGCCCATGTGAGTGTTGAATTGCCCGATGAAGTGATGGACCAGCAGCGGGATATCTTCCAGGCGCTCCCTCAATGGGGGCAGGTTCACGGGAAATACGCTCAAACGATAGTAGAGATCTTCTCTGAAAACCCCTTCGGTAACCACCTCCCTCAGATTCTTGTTGGTGGCCGTGACGAGTCTTATGTCTATCCTTATGTTTGTATTCTCGCCGAGTCTCTGAAAGACTCGTTCCTCCAGGACCCTTAGCAACTTGACCTGAACGGCCGGGCTCAATTCCGCAATCTCGTCCAGAAAAAGGGTTCCACCGTTGGCCAGTTGGAACTTCCCCATGTGGGATTTGACGGCCCCAGTGAACGCTCCTTTGGCGTGGCCGAAGAGTTCGCTTTCGAGCATGCCTTCAGGAATTGCAGAACAGTTGACGGCTACGAAAGCCTTCTTCTTGCGGGGTCCATAGAAATGGAGAGCTCGTGCAATCAACTCCTTTCCCGTGCCGGATTCTCCTTGGATGAGCACAGTGGTGTCTGTATTCATCAACGACTCCAATACGCCGAAGACCTGCTGCATGGCGTCACTGATTCCCACCATATTCTCGTACCCGTACTGTTGTTGAAGTTCCTCTTGCATCCAGTGACGCCGCGAAATGTCGCGGAAGGTTTCCAACCCCCCGATTATACGGCCGGATGCGTCGTACAGTGGGGCAGCATTGACTACCAGCCGGATCACTTGATCCTTCTTGTTGCGCACTGAAACTTCCACGTCCTGACAAGGATGGCCGCAGGTCAGGGCTCTTTCCACCGGACAGTTCTCTTGACAGAAGGACAGGCCGAAAATTTTGGCGCACTCTTTTCCCAACACCTCTCCCTCGCGGAATCCGGTTATTTCTTCCGCGGCCTTGTTCCAGGATAGGATCCTCCAATTCCTGTCGAGTGTCATCACCCCCTCTGATATGCTGTCGAGTACCGACTTGTACAGGTGGTCATTTGTCACAGCACGCCTCCTTGCCTTGCGAGTATGCCCATGTGCATGCAAGGGAGTTGGGGACTACAGTGGTTTTCAAGAGTGACTTCCGGTTTACCTGAAAACAGATGACCCGGGATGACCCTGACGCTTCGCCTTGCACCGACTATTTCGGCGACGCATGCGTAGCCCCTACGGCCGGGAACCACGACTTAGCGGGCATTTTCATGCTTCGTTGTGCCTGTGATGTCAGGCATGTAGGTTCCTATGAGCCTCGTTGAAACGAAGCATTTTTGTCTCGAAGGAGATTGCTTCGTTGCGAGCGTAGCGAAGCAATCTCAGTTTCCGTGACAACTCTCGATAACTACTATAGCATGTCTATGCTGCTGTGTTGGCTTCCATGTGAGGACTCAAACCAATGCGCGTTCAAACAAGTGATAAAGAGCACTGCTGGGCAAGCCGGCAGTGGCACCCAAGAACCCGATCTCACTCTCTTGATTGCGCATTCGCATGAAAGTCCCGTGGACAAAGCCAC
>CAZGNL010000268.1:0-3142 GCA_964527475.1 uncultured Syntrophaceae bacterium | reverse complement strand
GACCAAAGGGGATCACCCGAGGTGCCTCCTTTCCGTTCACTCGTCATCGCTGTTCAAGATGAGATAGACTTGACAGGCGGTACGTTTGAGGCTAGTCTGTTTTTCGATTTATTAGGCGGAGATGGACCGGCAAACGCAGAAATGTTGGTCAGGCGTGTTCTGTTGTTTTTTCGGGACACTGCATAGACCCGGTCCTGTGAAATAAGGGCTTGATCGGGTTGGGCTTGCATGGCCGACATCGATACGCAACACCCGGCGCTTCGAGAAAAGAGTTAGTGGCTGTCGGAAGAAAGGCTGGAGTAGCAATGGAAAAGTTCAGGAAGACGCACACCTCCCCCCGTATTGTTCCAAGATGTCTTGTGCTCATGATTGTTGCTCTCTTGTTAGGCGCGACCACGGGTGGGTTGTCGGCTGAACAGGCGCTGGGGCCACAACATGGTATGCAAGAAAACCCGGGTGAGCCGCCCGCCGGCACTGAACGATCAGGCGTCGACTCGATCCTGGAAGGGCAAGGGAAGCTGGCCGCGAATTTGAACAAAGTTGAGACGATGATACAGAAGATCGGAACAGTCCAGGCAGAAATGGAGGATGGGTTGTGGCGTGCGGAGACGAGGACGAGCACAAACAAGCGTCAGGGAAAAACCGCTGTGCAGCTCCTTGTGGCCGTTGTTCTAACTTTGGCGTTAATTGCCGTCGGATTTCCGGGACTGTTTATCTGGTACAACTCGCGCAGACTCAAAAGGATGACGGCAATTTCCTCGGAAATTGCCGGCACGTTGGTACTGGTTCAGGAACGTCAGGCAAGACTTGGAGACACCTTGAGAGAGATGCAAGACGAACTGGACTACATTCCCGTCAGTTCCGCGCCGGATTTCGCCAAGCTCCTGAAGGAAGCCGAGCAATCCTTGAACGAGGCTTCAAGGAAGCTGGACACTATCAATGGTACAATAAAACCCGATAAGTAACGATAGTTCGCATGGCGAGTTCCTGTAACGCCTCACTGTGTTCACCCCCTACCCACACATTTCTCGAATTCAGCCTCGACCGATGGGATTCCCGCCGGTCATCCCATCCTACGTGCTATACGTGCGGGACCCGGCGAAATGCTGCCGCATTCCGAATTCTGCGCGGGACCCACGACTTTGCGGACATTTTCATACTTCGTTGTGCCTTTGTTTCTAGGCATGTAAGGTATCATACCAAAGCGCGATCAAACATGTGATAAAGAGCACTGCTGGGCAAGCCGGCAGTGGCACCCAAGAAACCGATCTCACTCTCTTGATTGCGCATTGGTATCAAAGACTTGTCGTTGGATTCGCGCTTGTTTCGTCCAGGGCTTCCCGGACCTTCCTTGCAAGGATTTCCGTTGTAAAGGGCTTCTGAAGGAAATGAACGCCGCGATCCAACACACCGTGGTGAACGATGGCATTGTCAGTGTACCCGGACATGAAGACCACCTTCATTTCGGGTCTTGTGGGGGATAAGCGGTCGAAAAGACTTCTGCCGTCCATCTTGGGCAGGACCACGTCGGTCAGCAGGAGATGGATAGTCCCTTCATGCTGCTCGCAGACCTTGACCGCTTGGCCCGGATCGCACGCTTCCAGCGCGGTGTAACCGAGCATCTTGAGGAGTTCGCATGCGAGTTCCCGCACGATGTCTTCGTCTTCAACCACGAGCACCGTCTCCTCACCGTGTGGCTGTACGGAACTTGTGGGAGCTTTGGGCGGTACCGGTACGGGGCGGCCCGTTATTTTGGGGAGGTACACCTTGAAGGTGGTTCCCGAGCCTGCGTTACTGTAGACCGAAACGTGCCCCTTGTGCTGTTTTACGATGCCGTACACAGTAGACAACCCCAGCCCCGTGCCCTCATCCTTTGCTTTGGTGGTGAAGAACGGGTCGAAGATGCGAGCCACGGTGTCCGCGTCCATGCCCTCCCCTGTGTCACTGACCGTAAACATGGTGTACTCCCCGGTTTCTACCTCGTCGTGGGCCCGGGTGTAGTCTTCGTCCAGGACACTGTCAGACGTTTCAATCGTCAGTCTTCCGCCCTGGGGCATGGCGTCACGAGCGTTCACTACCAGGTTCATCACAATCTGTTGGATCTGTCCAGGGTCCGCCCGCACCTTTCCCAACGATTGATCGAGGACGGTCTCCAGTTCGATGTTCTCTCCGATGAGCCGTCGCAGCATACTCTCCAGGTCTGAAATCAATTCGTTGAGGTCCATTACTTTCACGTCCAGGACCTGTTTGCGACCAAAAGCAAGCAACTGGTGAGTCAGCAAAGCCGCGCGTTCCGCGGCGCGTGTGATTTGGACGACCTTTTCCCGCTGAGGAGTCCCTGTGGGCAGCTGTTGTTCAAGGATATTGGCATAGCCTATCATGGCCGTAAGGAGATTGTTGAAGTCGTGGGCCACCCCACCTGCCAACCGACCGATTGCGTCCATCTTCTGTGAATGTCTGAGCTGTTCTTCGAGCGCGGCCCTGTCGTCTTCGGCCTGCTTCCGAGCCGTTATATCTTGAAAGGTCCCCTCTATGTACAGCAGTTCGCCGTTTTCACCATTGACAGGACGAGCGTGGATGGACGCCCACATTATGCCGCCGTCTTTACGGAAGTATTGGGCCTCGAATCCGGAGATGGTTTCTCCCCTATCGAGTGAGCGCATGAATTCCTCACGTTGTTCAGGATTGACATAGAGCTGTCTCTTGATATCGGTTACCTCTCCTACAAGCTCCTCCGGAGTTTCATAACCCAGCATCCGGGCCAGGGCTGTGTTAGCGCTGAGAAAGGACCCATCAGGAGTGTTCTGGAAGATGCCCTCAACTGCGTTCTCAAAGATGCCGCGGTACTTTTCTTCGGCTTTCCTGAGCTTTTCCTCGATCTCCTTTCGATATTTGATCTCCTCTTCCCGCTCCCTGATCTTTTCTTCAAGCTCCGCTGCATGCCGCCCAAAGAGTTTCTCTCTCTCCCTGTAATAATCAGTTTTGCGTTTGACCTCGTCGGGGGTCACTTTGAGATCGGCCAGGATTTCTCCGTAAACCTCCGACAGTTCCCTTGCCTCTGCAGGAGCAAAGGTCGCATTTTCCTTAAGCGCTTTGTGGGCTTCTGCCGCGCCGATGGACCCTGCCAGGGTCTTCTCAACCT
>CAZGNL010000267.1:0-3328 GCA_964527475.1 uncultured Syntrophaceae bacterium | reverse complement strand
GTACACCCATACCAGTGTCGCGCTACGGGATGCGGTAGCCGGCATTGGCATCCCGGTAGTGGAGGTTCATCTCACCAATCCACAGGCCAGGGAAGAATTCCGTTGGACTTCGCTTCTGGCCGACGTGTGCGCGGGTTCCATATCCGGTTTCGGCGCCGAATCCTACGCGCTGGCCCTGCTCTGGTTTGAAAGGAAGGGGCGAGCAGGTTGACGCGTGTTTCTTGTGCGACATCTTGCACTCGACCGAAAGCCTTCAGTTTCGCGGGGCAGATCGTCTCATCGCGTGTGTCATTGCGAGGAGTGAAACGACGAAGCAATCCCCATATTTGGCGCGCAGGAGATTGCTTCCTCCGGTTCAAGCCCGGAGTCGCAATGACATCCTGCCGGTCCCCCAAATGACTGAATGGCTACCTCGACCGAAATTTTTTTGTTGACAGGGCGTTCCGGTTGCTGTAATTGTGAGAGACTGAGTTGAGAGGATTACGCGACATGAATCCACGGACCAAGCATACGGACACGACGGAACGTTTTTTTAGCTATTACTATTTCTATTTCACGTCTGCCCGTGCGCCCGAGGAGGATGAAGCGTAGATTAAGATAAGCTGAGTTCAAACAGGGCCATGGGCAGACGCTCATGGCTTTTTTGTTTTTCGGAAAAGGTCATGGGCAGATCCCTTGGCCTTTTCTTTTTGGCAGAAGGAGGAGAAGAAAATGAACGCGAATTGTGCAGTGATTAGCGAACCCCAGACCCCGCCGGGAATCGTCGGCCTACCGATTGACCGACAGGAACTGCCGCCGTACCGGTTGGCCAGCCGCGTAGCGCACCAAGATTCGACGGCCATTCGTGTGCGCGAAGCCCTTATCGGAGACCCGAAATTCGTGGTTATCGCGGGACCCTGTTCCGTGGAGGACGAGCATCAGTTGCTCTCCACGGCCGGGATCGTCAAGGATTCGGGCGCGAACATCCTTAGAGGCGGCGCTTTCAAGCCGAGGTCTTCTCCGTACAGTTTCCAAGGCCTGGAGGAGGAGGGACTGAGGCTGCTGGACAAGGCCCGAAAAGTCAGCGGACTGCCGATAGTGACTGAGGTCATGGATTCCAGTGACATCCCCCTGGTCGAGTCGTACGCCGACATCCTGCAAGTGGGAACGAGAAACAGCCAGAACTTCTCGCTTCTCAAGAATCTGGGCAAGGCCCGAAAGCCTGTGCTCCTCAAGAGAGGTCTTATGACCACCGTGGATGAGTTCCTCATGTCTGCCGAGTACATCCTGGCATCGGGGAACAGCGAGGTAATCCTGTGTGAACGAGGCATACGCACATTCGAGACCTCAACCCGAAACACCCTGGATCTCAGCGCGGTGCTTGTTCTGAAGGAAAGGACCCATCTGCCGGTGATCGTTGATCCGAGCCACGCTGTGGGTATCTCCCGGTATGTCAGCCCATTGGCAAAAGCCGCTCTGGCGGTGGGCGCTGACGGCATAATGGTGGAGGTCCATTGTGACCCGGAAAAGGCCCTTTGTGACGGCGATCAATCCCTGGGGCCCGAGGATTTCCGACACCTGATGAACGATCTGCGGATTATGGCGCCCCTGTTCAATCGTGAGGTGTAATACCAATGCGCAATCAAGAGAGTGATACCAAGTTGCGTTCAAAGAAGTACAGTGTACAGGTGAAGGACCGAGTCTCAAAATCCCCCCTAACCCCCCTTTTTCAAAGGGGGGGACCGGCACCACCCCCCTTTAGCAAAGGGGGGCAGGGGGGATTTTTCCCTTCCGGACTTGAGCCATATGTTCCCTCTTTGAAAGCGCATTGGTGTAAAAGGATAGACAATGGCCGAAGACAAAATACTCCAATTAAGGGATCGCATAGATCGGCTCGATCACCAAATAGTGCAACTCCTGACCGAGCGAGCGGTGAGCGCGGATGAGATAGGTCGTCTGAAACGCTCGAAGGGCATGCCCGTGTACGACGCATTTCGGGAAAGGGCTTTGATGCAGGCTCTTTCAGCCCAAAACATGGGACCTCTGCCCGACTCCGCGCTCCGGCGAATCTATATTGAGATAATTTCTGCGTGCCGCGCTCTTCAGGGCCCGACCAATGTCTCATTTCTGGGACCGGAAGCCACGTTCACCCATCAGGCCGGGTTGGAGTATTTCGGCGGATCGTGCAATTTCAAGCCGGTCGATTCCATAAGGGATGTGTTCAAGACAGTGGAAAACGGCCACGCTGACTTCGGAGTGGTCCCGGTGGAGAATTCCACCGAGGGCGCGGTGGGCCTCACTCTGGATCAGCTGGCCGTATCCGAACTCAAAATCTGCGGGGAGATCTTCCTGCGAATATCTCACTCGCTCATGTCCTGCGAACAGGATCTCAGTGGCATCAGGCAAGTGCTCTCTCATCCGCAGGCTCTGGCTCAGTGCGGAGACTGGTTGTCCCGAAAATTGCCCGGCACTGCCCTGGTCCAGGTGTCCAGCACAGCCGCGGGCGCGCAAGCAGCCGCGGAAAAAGACGGGACCGCGGCAATAGGAAGTGAAATGCTCGCAGGACTGCACGGATTGAACGTGTTGGCCCGCGACATCCAGGATCTGACCGTGAATCTTACTCGTTTCGTGGTTGTCGGCCGGCAGGAACCGCCCGGAACCGGCCGGGACAAGACGTCACTTTTGTTCGCTGCGCTACACCGCCCCGGGGCCCTCCGCATGGCTCTTACGCCATTTGCGGAACAGGGGATAAACATCTCCCGCATCGAATCGAGGCCCTCAAAGGAAACCCCCTGGGAATACGTCTTTTTTCTGGACCTGGAAGGCCACCCTTCCGACGAGCATATGAGGAGCGCATTGGACCAACTCAAGGAACGTGTCAGCCGTCTCAAGATACTAGGATCGTATCCGGTCGGAGAACTCGTGGGCAAACGGTCCGAACCCGGGGAGATCCATTGTTCGGATCCAGCGGCCACGGAACCCCCGGATCTATCTCGAGCACGAGCAGGCGGATGATAGCAACTTACATGCCTGAAAATGGAGGCATGACGAAACATGAAAGTCTTTTCCGCTGTTCGGTGGTCCGTGGCTTCGCCTCGGACTAGGGTGGGAAGAGCGCGCACGCTGCGCAATAATTTGGAGGGGAGACTCATCTCCCCTCCAAACCACCCCATACGTCGACCCGAAAGCTGTGCTGAAGACAAAGGGACTTTTATAGGAACGGTCATGCCTCAAAAGAGTCGAGGCACAGGAGAGCATAAAAATGTCTGCCATACTGCTGGGTTAAGGGCGTAGGGGCGACGCATGCGTCGCCCTCTTGGATAGCCGGTCAATGCAGGCACGTGGTGGA
>CAZGNL010000266.1:0-3394 GCA_964527475.1 uncultured Syntrophaceae bacterium | reverse complement strand
CTGTACACTGTACTTCTTTGAACGCAACTTGGTATCACTCTCTTGATTGCGCATTCGCATGAAAGTCCCGTGGACAAAGCCACCCCTTTACGGGTCAACGTATGGGGTGGTTTGGAGGGGAGATGAGTCTACCCTCCAAGTCCATGCGCAGCGTGCGCGCTCTTGGAGTACCCTGTCCGAGGCGAAGCCCCGGACCAGTAAACAACGGAAAAGACTTTCATATTTCGTTGTCGCTTTCTTGCGATGATAGTTGGTATTACGCCCTGTTGTTGTCCGCTGAATCGAGCCCCGCGTCGAAGTGAATCGCCACAAGCCCGGTGTCCAGCGATCCAGGTTATGGGTAAAGATCAGATCAGAGCCTGGGAACGAGAGGAAAGAGTCCCGGAGGGACTCCTGATAGTAGCCCCGGAATTCATTCCGGGGTACCCGGCCTCACAAGACAAAACCCCAGTCCCGGAGGGACGACTGAAATCAACCCCACAAATACCGTTCGTCATAGTCTATTTTTTGTAACGGTTCACGGTGAACGGTTACGTGGGATAGGTGGATCGCGGATTCAGGCAGGCTTGCAGTCTTTTTGCGGGGTTCTTGGGTGGTTTGGGTTTCTGCGGTTGCAGCGCAGATCGAATGTCGCGTCGGACTCGGGCTGAAAGATCCCTCACCCCGCGATTGAGGCCCTGGAATATCTCGTCAGCGGTAGAATCCTTGCACGGCGTCTCGATCTTGTATCTCTTTTTCAAGACGGCTTTCTCACTTCCAATGGGGGACTCGAAGTCTATTAGGCTCACCGTTACATCAACCACGCCCAAGGCTTTCCCGTCTCGAATCACACCCCGCAATCGGTGAATTGTGCCTTCGAGCGCGTACCTGTAGAGCGCGCTGCTGAACTGATCCACAGCCTTGGCGAAGAGCCCCGAGCTTTCCAGATCGCGAAGTAACAAATTGGTGATCATGTCCGCGGGGTTTTGCTCCCACCTTTGGTTCGCTACCACCTGGCTCCCCCCATCATCGCGGGCGATTACCAGAGACCGGGTATCCTCCGACTCAGCCATGAGGAACCTGTAGACCATAAGCGGCTCGGCGACCGGGATTGTGACGCTCCTCAGGGGGGAGGGGTACATGAACTGGTTGTAATTAATAGTCGGTCTTGTTGTTAACGCGCAGCCGACGCACGAGAGAATCAGACCTGAGGTCAAGAAGCGGATCCAAGAACCTCGGGCCGGAGAGATGAAGCGGCATGCCAAATGCCAGGTGATTTCCGGAAATGTGAAAGCCATCTGTTGACCGGGATTGAGTTCGGCAATATGTCTTCCCCGTGAGATGATCGCTCTTGATCTCCAGGGGCGATTCCGGGCCCGATCTGGCCGTTTATCGCGTAAGCCGGACCCATACGGTGAAGGTTTCGGCTTGATCAGGCGCAATCGGTCCGTAAGAATCAACTGATTCGAGAATAGATGGTCTTGACGAGAATGCAAATCCTTTTTTTGGGTTCAGACTGATCTTCCGGGTCATCCCTCCGACTTTTAGCAGATTGGAGCGCTGGTTTACCGAGGCTTGCGCTTCTCCTTGTCCGGGGGGCCGAAAAAGAAGCTCGTGGGTTTGTCTCGAATCATCCGAGAGAATTCTTCCAGATTTGCCGCGGTTTTGTCCAGCTTCTGCGTTAGAAGATTGAGGTTGTTGTCCGTGCGACGAATCATTCGGTCCATGCTTCTGACCGTGCGAGCGCTTTCATTCAGCAATTCCTTGGAGCTGTCGAGAGTCCGGCCCAGTCTGCGCGAGAAATGAAGGCGTTTGATTTCTCTATTGGCCCTGGCCGCGGTTTCCTTGAACTCCCGCACCGCTTCCGCTGCATCAGTGCCGAGGTTGTCGAGCTTGGAATCACCGAGGATTTTGTCGAGTCTGGCAGTTATTCGGAGCACGTGGTTGGAAATCTTTTCCAGGTCTACTGACGTGATTTTCTGTACGATGATGTCAAGGGCGTTTCCGTAAAATGCAATATCTGAAGTATAAGTCGTTATCACAGGATACGGGGGTTCAAAATCCAGCTTGATGGGGGCCTGTCTTTCCGCGGCTTGGAACCTGTTTATTTCCAAATACTTCTGACCGGTTATGCCAAGGAGATTCATTTTGATCCCCAGGTCCTCCGTAACCTGGAACCTGCGTTGGAGACCCATGATTACTTCGATGAGCTTGGCGTCGGGCGCCATGCGGATACGATCGACAGAGCCCACAGGCACACCACGGAATTTTACGGGACTACCCCTTTCCAGGCCTTGAACGCTCTCGCTGAAGTAGGCCACAACTGTCTGAGATTCCTTAAACCAGCGAGACGCGCCCAGCCATATGACAACCCCTATGGCCAGCGTGAGGCTTGCCACAACAAAAAGACCGATCTTGAATTTCTCCGCCTGGCTGGACATTCTGCGCTCCTTTGCTTCACTGATGCGTGGTCTACTCACCGGATGGAGATCGCTCGAAGAAATCGCGAACCCGTGAATCCTCTGTCTTTTCCATGAGATCGCGAGGAGCCCCCACCGCGATGATATTCTTCTCGTCACCGTCGAGCATGATAACCCGGTGAGCCACGGTCATAATACTTGCAAGTTCGTGGGTTACGATTACCATGGTGGTTTCAAGGCTGCGATTGATATGAAGGATAAGCCTGTCAAGCTCGGCGCTTGTCACCGGGTCCAGGCCGGCGGAGGGCTCGTCGAAAAACAGGATCTTCGGATCCAACGCCATCGCGCGTGCAAGACCGGCTCGCCGGGCCATACCGCCGCTGATCTCAGACGGCAGCGCGCCTTCGTGTCCACCGAGTCCCACCTCGGTCAATTTCAGTGAGACCAGCTGCTCAATGGTCCGCTCCGGGAACGCCGTGTACTGCCGAAGCGGCAACGCTACATTCTCGGCCACGGTCATTGAACTGAATAGAGCCCCCGACTGGAAGAGCACCCCGATCTTACGCAGCATCCGCTCCGAACCCGGTTCCGAAACAGGCAACACTTCTTCACCATCCACCACCACCGAGCCCTGCTGCGGTTCCAGGAGCCCCATCAGCGCTTTGAACAATGTCGTCTTTCCGCATCCGGACCGACCCAACACAGCAAAGACTTCTCCGTGGAAGACATCGAATGAAACATCCTCAATAATCGGTTCGTTTCCGTACCCGACCGTTAAGTTCCTTGCGGAGATTATGGGAATACCGGAATTGTCTGCTGTTCGCATGAAAGTCCTTTTGTCTTCAGCACAGCTTTGCGGGTCTACGTATGGGGTGGTTTGGAGGGGAGCCACTCCGCGTGGGGCGATTGAGCGGGCCCCGGACAGCTTGCGTGACATGACAGATGTCGGTAACATGACGTTGAAATGCTTGCCCGGCTAGGGCCTCCCCTCCAAG
>CAZGNL010000265.1:0-3435 GCA_964527475.1 uncultured Syntrophaceae bacterium | reverse complement strand
ACCTCCACTCTTCTGAACTTGACAACAACAGGCAGAATTCCTTCCTGGCCGAACCGCGGTCAAGCCACCAGCTTGCCCGCCCGAGGTAGATCAGAGAAGGACTAGACCAAAGGGGATCACCCGAGGTGTCTCCTTTCCGTTCACTCGTCATCGCTGCCTCGATTCCCTGATGTTGCATGCAAGCAGGATTGTGTGGTAGGTTTAAAGATTCCGGACACGGCCCCCGTGTGCCCAACCGCGTACCGTAGTGTGACGATTACCAAGGTTTTTTGTGGGTTCGATCCGGACCGGGCACGCATGGGATCATGCTCGACCACACCCTGCCGCTGGAGTCATGAAGCGATCTCTATCCAGGGGAAAACGGGTCATGTCTCGCTGTTGTCCACTGTTGGGTCCGGGTTCCGCCATTTGAGGGCCTAGAGGTATACCGGAGGAAATATGACCGGCACGGAGTTGCGGGAGACATTTCTCGCGTATTTTGAAGGTAAGAATCACACCAGGGTTGCAAGCTCTTCTTTGATTCCTGTAGGTGATCAGACTCTTCTGTTTACCAACGCTGGGATGGTTCAGTTCAAAAACGTTTTTACCGGCGCAGAGAAACCACCTTATGTTCGAGCCGCCACTTCTCAGAAATGTCTCAGGGTAAGCGGAAAGCACAACGATCTGGAGAATGTGGGGCATACCCCGCGGCATCACACTTTTTTCGAGATGTTGGGCAACTTCTCTTTCGGGGACTATTTCAAGGAAGACGCGATAGCGTTCGGCTGGGAGTTCCTGACCAACGAGGTCGAGTTGCCCGAGAAAGATCTCCACATTACCATATTTTCCGAGGACGACGAGGCATACGAGATTTGGAGCAAGCTCACCGGATTCGGCCCGGACAGGATAACCCGTCTGGGTGAGAAGGACAATTTCTGGAGTATGGGTGACACCGGCCCGTGCGGTCCGTGTTCCGAGATTCACATTGATCAGGGCGCCGAGGTTGGATGCGGCAAGCCTGATTGTGCCCCGGGATGCGATTGCGACCGATATCTGGAGCTTTGGAACCTTGTCTTCATGCAGTACGATCGAGACGCTGACGGCAAAATGACCCCTCTTCCAAAGCCCTCCATCGACACGGGGCTGGGTCTGGAGCGGCTTGCCGCTGTTGTGCAAGGAGTCAAGAACAACTGGGGGTCGGACCTTTTCAAGCCCCTGATCGAGCGTGTGGAAGAGCTTTCCGGTCAATCCGCTGATCGACTGACCGCACTGGTCGGTCAAGGTAACGGTAACGCTCGGGGCAATCTCATTGCCATGAGGGTGATCGCGGATCACAGCCGGGCAGCGGCCTTTCTCATTGCCGACGGCATCTTGCCCGCCAACGAAGGCCAGG
The DNA here is from genome assembly GCA_964527475.1 of uncultured Syntrophaceae bacterium. GTDB lineage: Bacteria > Desulfobacterota > Desulfomonilia > Desulfomonilales > Desulfomonilaceae > CAZGNL01. Next base: position 2,063 of record CAZGNL010000265.1, on the reverse strand, counting down.
GGTACGTGCTGCGCCGGATCTTGAGGCGAGCGGTTCGATATGGAATGCGGCTTGGAATGGGCGAGAAGCCTTTCATGCACGAGACAGCCCAGGTGGTGGTGGCGGAAATGTCCGGCGCGTATCCGGAACTGGCAGAGCATTCCGAGCACATTCGGAGATACCTGATCGGGGAGGAGGAGCGTTTTCTTGAAACCCTGGGCAGAGGCACGGCTATTTTTGAGAACAAGGTGGCCTCGATTCCCGAACGCGGAGAAGTCCCCGGGGATGTGGCGTTCCTGCTCTATGACACTTATGGCTTTCCCCTGGACGTCACCCAGGACATGGCAGAGGAAAAGGGACTCCGGGTAGACCAGGCCGGATTCCAGGCCGCGATGCTACGACAGCGAACCCAGGCCAGAGCAGCCAGAGCGGATCAAGGGGAGGAGGCCGCGGTCTTCAAGCAGATCCTGGAATCCGGGACAACCACGGAATTCACCGGGTACGACACTCTGTCGGATTCGGGAGAAGTGAAGGCCGTGGTCAAGAACGGAAAACAGTTCAAGACCGCCAAGGCGGGGGACACGGTGGAAATCGTGACCGACAGGACCCCTTTCTATGGTGAGTCGGGCGGTCAGGTGGGGGATCGAGGTTCCATCAGCCGTAACGGCCATGAAATCGAAGTTCTGGAAACGGTCAAACCCGTTCCGGACCTGGTGGTTCACCGGGGGGTGGTGAAGACCGGGAATTTCAAGGTAGGTAACAAGGTTGATCTCAAGGTCGATCCTGTTTCGCGTTGCTCAACCATGGCCAACCATTCGGCCACGCATGTGGTCCACGGGGCGCTCAGGCAAGTGCTGGGAGATCATGTGAAACAGCGAGGATCGCTTGTGGAGCCCGCGCGTTTACGCTTTGACTTCACCCACTTTTCACCCATCTCCGACCAAGAATTGGCCCGGATTGAGGAACTGGTCAACGAACGCATCAGAGAGAACGCTGAGATTAACGTCCGGATTCTATCCATGGACGAGGCTGTCAAACAGGGGGCGATCGCCCTGTTCGATGAAAAGTATGGCGACACGGTCCGCATGGTCTCAATGGGAGACTTCAGCAGAGAGCTTTGTGGCGGGACCCACGCCTCCAGGACCGGAGACATCGGATTCTTGAGAATAGTCAGCGAAGGCGGGATTGCAGCAGGGGTTCGCCGAATCGAGGCGGTGACGGGCCGTGGCGCTCTGGAACATGTCATGGCCATGGAACGAGAAATCCGGGATCTGGCTGAACGACTGAAGGGAACTCGCGGCGAACTCGTCCGAAAACTGGATAAGATCATTGAGGAAAAGAAGACCGGGGAACGTGAGATCGAAAGGCTCAAGGCCAAGCTTGCCTCCGGCCGGGCCGCGGATATCCTGGAGGGACTGCGCGAAGTGAACGGAGTGCAGATTCTCTCCCGCCTCGTTGAGGACGCGTCAAATCCGAAAGACCTAAGACAATTCGGGGACCGAGTGAAGGACAGGATCGGGTCCGGTGTGGCCCTCCTCGGAGCGGAATCAGAGGGAAAAGCCTTGCTGGTCGGCATTGTGACCAAGGATCTCACCGACCGATTCCACGCGGGTAAGATGGTCACCGTAGCTTCCGGAATCCTGGGTGGAAAAGGAGGAGGCAGACCCGATATGGCACAGGGCGGAGGTCCTGACGCGACCAAGCTTGAGGAGGCCTTGAACTCCGTGGAAGCCTATATCTCTGAAAATCGTTGACCGGCACAGGAAAGGAATTGTGCTCGCTTTGATGGGATCCGTGGGTAACCATTGATACCAACTACCATCGCAAGAAAGCGACAACGAACTATGAAAGTCTTTTCCATTGTTTACTGGTCCGTGGCTTCGCCTCGGACAGGGTACACGAAGAGCGTACACTGCGCATGGACTTGGAGGGGAGGCCCTGGCCGGGCAGGCATTCAACGTCATGCTTCCGACAGATGTCATGCCACGTAAACTGTCCCGGACCTGCTCAATCGCCCCACGCGGAGTGGCTCCCCTCCAAACCCAATGCTGTTGACTTAAGCATTTGCCACCTTCCTAGCCTTG
>CAZGNL010000264.1:0-3567 GCA_964527475.1 uncultured Syntrophaceae bacterium | reverse complement strand
CAGACACGATCTTATCCAGGGCATATTCCTCGGCGCGCACCTTCACGACCTTGACCGTGCCTTCCAACTCCTTGAGATGCCACTGCTCGGAAAGTTTGGAGCATATCCACTCGGCCCATTCAGGGACCAAGGGCGAAGCCACGTGTGACAGCACACGCTGATAAACCACTTCCGCCAACTCCTTTTCAGGAGGGGCCACCAGAAGATGATCTCCCTGGTCGCTGGGATGAAAGAAGCGCTCGTCAGCTACGATCTGATGAACAGCACCGCAGTCCAGCTTGACCGAGAGAATCCGGTAGCTGACGCCGTAATGAGCGCTCAAATCCAGAGATGGCTTACCCTCACAATGGATGTTGACCTCCTTGTGGCCGACTATGGCGGCTGACACAGCCTTAACAGCGCTGTCCGCGCCTGCCAGGGAAATGAGATGCAGGGACATGGACACGGGGTCGTAGGCATATCCGTCCGTGTAAACCTCAACATGGTTACCGTGGCGTGAATCGACATAACATACGCGTTCCAACATAATGATCTCCTCTCAGGTCAGTTCCTTGATTTCTCCGTCGCGTTTGAGGATCTTGATCGACACCACGTACCGGTCCAGTTCACGCTCTTCAAGCACGTCTCCTTTGTGTTCCTGGACCTTGGACGTGGTTTTGGAAACCTTGCCCTTGACCACATGAAGATCCGGCCTCCCCCGCCACTAATCAGGTCGTAACACCGGGATAGGGCGGACCGGACACCGCTGAAGCAAAATCATGAGGCCGATAGCGGTGTTGACAGCGAGATTCAAAGCAGCGAGCATAAGAATCCCATCACGGAAGATCAACATTGAGATCACCTCCTTTCGTTGCATAGACGCACGCTTATTCATTTCCCCTGTAATAAAGAACCGTTAACCCTTAAATATATTAAAGGCGCGGACGCGTACTTTTCAGGACGCGCGGGCGCAGGCGACATGAACGGCCTGCACGGGCATCGATTCATTGTACCCTTCAATGAAGCCCCCTCTATGACCCCTCAAATAGAAGAAGGGGAAAGAAGAAACAAAGCAAAGAAGAAATGGGGTAACGATGACAGGTGGGATAATGACTGAGGAAAGAGCCGGAACTCAGGGAGCAAGCGGCGGGAACGTCAATGTGTAGGAATCAGGCCGGATAGAGGTCAAGGAGAGTCGGGAGGGGCTGGAATAAGGGGTTTGATCTCCACGAAGAGGCGACAAATGTGCGGGCGTGCCAGGGAATAGAGGCCATGTCCAAGGTGTCGTTTCTTGCGCTCCTGCCTTCACGATAATGGGTTTTGCTCTGGATTAGGAATGTACCAAAGTGGGGCATTTGCTAGTCGGCACGTGATGAATCATGTCAAAATGCAGACGGTCCCATTGTCCATAGTCAACCCACCTGCGCCCAGCCAGGAAAATCACTCGATTTGGCCGTTCCAGTCGTCAATATCGCCCACTGTCTCCGGTGCTCGGCAGGCAAGAATGGGAGACCTACCACATGGGAAGTGCAAGAAAGGGGGGTGGCCCCTATATTAATATTGAATTCGCCATCTTCGCCAAATGTCTATCCTGGCCGAGGCGAAGTTGGAGCCGACTGGGAAGTCAAGGATGGGATCGCAATGGAACTCGGACCAGCCGACACGGTGCGGTCGGATATCCAGCGGTGGTTCCCAATTCACAGCAGAAGGCGCAACTGTTCTGCGCAAATCATTTGAGGTTCAGACGCTCACCAAGATCCTTACCCACTTTGAAGAACGGCAGTCTCTTTGACTTGACGGTTATCTTCTCACCGGTCTTTGGGTTGCGTCCGGTGTAACCCTTGTAGTCTCTCACCAGGAAAGATCCGAACCCCCGAATCTCAATACGATCCCCGCTTATCAAAGCCTTGGACATCGCTTCGAAGAACGTGTCCACTATCTCCTCGGCTTTTCGTAACGGGAGATCGTATTCCTTGCTCAAGGCTTTGGTGAGGTCTGACTTGTTCATTACTGTCCCTCGGGCAAGCCTCATTTCGACTTCTTTGCGGCTTCCTTCAGAGCTTTGGACGCGCTGAATCGCGGCACCTTCATGGCCGGAATCTTGATCTTCTCCTGCGTCTGTGGATTGACACCGGAGCGTGCCTTTCTTTGGACGACCTTGAAAGTTCCCAGATCCGAAATGCGAATACTGCCGCCCTTTTTCTTGAGTGATTTTTGAACGGCTCCCACAAGAGCATCCAGGGCCGACGCGGCGGCTTTCTTGGTAATCCCGGCTTCCTTGGCCATCAGGTTGACGAGTTCAGCTTTGGTCATGGCACAACCCCTTTCAAGTAGAATATTTCGCAAAAGATCAGAATGGCCGCACGCTATCGAGATCCCACGGTGTTGTCAAGGCAAAGCTCCCACTTTTTCTGTCTCGGCTGCCAACGACTCTCAAGAGGCATAATAATGGATGGTCTCTGGGGAAATGAAGCGCTCCATCGTTGTGAGGGGAAATCTGCTCAGTACCGGTCGAGGGCAGAGGGAACCCCGACTTGAAATCTTCCATGAGCCTCCTACACGAATGTCCGTCAACGCGGCCCGCGATGACTAGAAATCCTTTTTCCCGGATGGCATCCGGGTCCAGGTAAGCTGGCCTCACCGGTGGACTTTCAGCTTGCATGAAAGCCCGACCGCAAGTTCGGTTGTGGCGATCTCTGTGGTCTCAAGTATTTCCCAATTGATGCCAAAAGGGACTCGGACTTCGAAAAAACGGTTCCAAGGCCTCGTTCCGGCCCCTTCAAACAAAAGCTTGCCATTGATGGTTCAATGATACCATATTGTCTGTGGAGGTATTCAATGACAAGTGAGCCCGATAAAATCACCAAGGAACAAATGGTCGCTTTCCGAAAGAGGCGTGGTCTGTCGCAGCAGGACATGGCCACCATGCTGGGCGTGAGTCTACCGACCATCAAGAGGTGGGAGAGTGGAGAGAGCGTACCTCGTGATCGTCATATGGTGGCTTTGGCCGCTCTCCTGGGTGGTACTGCCTCAGGGCTCGCCGTGGGAGCATCGCTTTTCCCGACATCATTGGGTCTGGCCAGCGCGCTCGTTCCTTCGTTAGGACTGGGACCCGTAGGACCATTGCTCGTTGCGTTGGGTGCCCTTCCTACTGGTTTTCTCGCCAGCCAAGCCACCTCGAAAGCTGGTCCCGTAGCCCCCGAGCTGCCCAGCCGGAAAGCTGGTCCGGAAGCGCCCGAGTTGCCCACTTCGGATCAAACAATCCGGCAACTTGAGCAGCTTCGTGAACAAGTGATTCTCCAGCTGCCTATCCCGCTCACGGCCGAAGATCGGGCCAAAGCGGAGAAGGTTCGCCTCGAAGTGGACATAGACCGGGTCTTGTTCGACAAGTTCCACGCGGAGGCCAATGTGAGAGGCTTCACCCCATCCCGGCTTCTGGAGTCCCTTCTGTGGATGTTCATGGAGATGCCTCCGCTCAGTTTCCAGAAGAATGACAGATCCCCAGAGGGCGGTGTAGGTACATGTGACCTCCCGTTGTAGGTTTTCACATTGTACGATCAGAGATCTGCTGTTTTTTTCAGAATAGAT
>CAZGNL010000263.1:0-3667 GCA_964527475.1 uncultured Syntrophaceae bacterium | reverse complement strand
GCGGACACATAGGTCCGCCCCTACAGGAGAATGCCAACGCTATTTCGTGGCAGGCCCTAAGTTAGCGCCTATGGGGTTCTGCCCCCCTACATAAGGCCGGTGCTGAATGTGGATCGAAGAAATATTTGTTGAAAGTTTCGGGGCCTTCAATCGAGTCCGAATCGACAAACTGGGTCCGGGCTTGAACGTCATTGTGGGACCCAATGAGGCCGGCAAGAGCACGGTTCTGGAGTTCATCCGCGCGATTCTCTTCGGTTTCAGGAAGCGGAAAGCTCGAATTAATGAATATTCGCCGTCCGACGGCTCTCTTCGAAAAGGCCGGCTGTGCGTAGTCACAACGCGCAATGGGAGGCTGCTGGTTGAAAGGACCGAAAAGAAAGGCCGAAAAGAGGGAGTTGTCTCTATCACCGATGAGAGCGGAGAAAGTGTTGATCCATCCGAAGTTTCGCTTCTCAGGGGGGCATCGGAAAGAAATGACTTTGAGTCGCTGTTTGCGTTGGACCTGGATCGACTTCGGCGCCTGGATCGGGAAAGCCTTCGGGGGAAGATCGTTGCCGCCGCGTTGGGCGCGGGTCGGGTTAACCCGGTGGAGGTCCTGAGGAGAGTTGAGGACCGGATTAGGGCACTGGAAAAGAGATCCTCCAAAGATGACCAATCCCTGTGGGCGGTCCAAACGCGGCTAAGGGAAGTGGATGAAAAACTCAAAACCCTGAGCGAAAAACCTCATGAATACGCTGTCCTCAAGGAACAGTCCGGTGAAGCGGAGGATAGACGCAAGGAAGTGGGGACGTCTATCGAGACCGCGGAGAGATCTCACGAGCACGCCCGTAAGTTCCTCCGTAGCCAGGAGCAATGGAAAAACCTGGTCTCACTGGACAGAAGAGCCCGATCCCTGGAAGAGGCGCGAAATTTTCCCGCGGAAGGAGTCTCAAGACTGGAGCAGGTTTTTGAACGGCGGAGGGAAGCCTCAAGCAAGATTGCGGAACGTGAGGATGGTGTGGCGAGTCTGCGAGCGCGGCTTGAGAAACTGGACTTTGATCCTGTTTTCATCCGGAACGCGGACGCGATCCACAGTTTGGCCCAATCCGGCCGGACCCTGGCTTCATTGCCCGGGGAAATGGGGAAGCTGGAAGCTCAACTGGACCGGACCAACAGCGCTCTGGCGGAAGAGATTGCGGGCCTGGGCGCGCAATGGACCCGAGAACGCGTGTCCGCTGTCGATCCGTCTCTGGTTGCGGAAAAGGAGATCTTGGGGTCCCTGGAAGCCTGGCGAATCCTCGTCCGAAAAGTCCGGGATCTAGCCGAAAAAGAGCGGGACATTGAAGAGAGGTCGAAGTCCCTGCAAAAAAAGATCGCTGCCGATAGGGATGCAATGCAGCGTCTGATCCCTGAGTGCAAAGGCTTTCTGTCATCGTTGAGCCGAAACCTTCTCCTGGAATGGAAGGAAGGTCACAATCGTGTCAGGCACGTCAGGGAGAGACTGGCGGACAGAAACACTGCGCTGCGCAGGCTGTATGCGGAAAAGCGGGATCTGGAAGAACAACTCAAACGGATAACAAGTCGCGACCGCGCTGGAATACCCTCGCGGCAGTTCGGATTACTGATGACGTTGACGGCTTTGGCCGGGGTGGGCACAATCTTCAGTTTTGCCACCGGTTCAGGGGCCTTCAATTGGGTCCACCTTGTTGTGGGTTCGGCCATGATTCTGGCCGTGCCCTTGCTCACTGTGGGGAAGCTCAAGCGGGAGCGACGCAACCGGGAAACCATACGCGGGGAGCAACGCGCTCTGAACCGAAAAAGCCGCGCGACGCTCGGGGAGGTCAGCGTCATAAGACGTGAAAGAAAAAAGCTTGCCGTGCAAATCAACCATCTGAAAGCCCGTTTGGAACAGATAGCCGAAGACGTGTCCGGAAGTTCCCGGGCAGACCTCAAAGACGTGCTCGATCTGGAAAGGCGTTCCTCGTCCGCTGAAGAAGCCGTTCGCAAACGAGAGAGTCTGGTGCACGCGATCGAATCGGTACAAGCGGAACTGAGCGCAGTTCAAACAACGAAAAAGGAGATTTCTCGCAATCTCCATGACGCCCGCGCTGAGTTCCAAGAATTGAAGGACAGATGGGACGGTTTCCTCAGAGAACGAAGATTGGATGAAGGTATTGAACCCGAGATCGCGCTGGGACTGCTGAGACGCGTGCGCGAAATCAAGAAGAGTCTGCTTCTGTTTTCGGAACAAGAGGCGACACTGAAGGCTCTCAAGGATCAATGGGATGAATTCGTCGGGGATGTTGTGACCCTGGGAGACAAGATGAGTCGCCCCATGCCGGACGAAATCTCTCCGGTGGAGCAGGCGGAGCAATGGAGCAGACTTGAACGGCAAGCTGCTGAGGCGATTGCGGAGCAGAGGTCGCTTCAGGAAAGAATTTCTGAGAAAGAGATACGCCTGAAGGCCGAACAACAGCAACTCGAAGAGGCCGACGAACAGATTGAGGCGCTTCTGGAGTTGGCCGCGGCTGATGACGAAGAATCGTTTCGGGAGCTCTCCCGAATGAGCGACGACATACGATTTGTGGACCAGCAGCGGAGTATCCTGGTGTCAAATCTGGTCTCCGGCCTTGGCTTTCAGGACCAAGCCGCGATGCGAGCGACAATGGAACAACAGGACTGGGAGAAAAACGGGGCCGCGGCTGCCACTCTGCAATCGGAACTTCGAAGGCTTAGAGAAGAATCGGAGGACCTTGCCGGCCGCAGCGGCCGACTGGCGCGGGAAATCGAGGCCCTGGAAGCCGATGACGAGACCGAAAGGCTCATGAGCGAGCGAGAACGCTGCACAGCCCTTCTGAGCGCCCGCGTCCGACAGTGGGTCAAACTGAAGCTGGCCTCGGCAATGCTCACAAAGACTCTTAGAATTTTCGAGTCTGAAAAGCAGCCCAAAGTCCTAAAAAAGGGCTCCCGGATCTTCAGCGCTGTTACGGGCGGTGAGTTCACCAAGGTATTGGCGCCCCTCGGTGGTGAAAACCTCAAAGTGGAACGCTCCAACGGCGTGCCGGTGCCCGAGAGCCATTTAAGCCGTGGAACCGTGGAACAGCTCTACCTTGCCCTGAGACTGGCCCATCTCGACACATACCATGTACGTGATTCCTCGTACCCTGTGGTTATGGATGATGTTCTGGTAAACTTCGATCCGGAACGGGCAAGGTTGACGGCTGAGGAGCTTGCAGAGTTTTCCAAGGCAACTGAAATCCAGGTACTGTTCTTCACCTGTCACCCGCACATTGCCGACCTCTTCCCCCGGAGCGCGCCTCGATTCCCTCTTGGAAGAGAGTAGGGCGCAAGCCGGTTCGGAGTCCCGAAGGGACGAAAGATAATAGCCCAGGGATTTATACCAACTATCATCGCAAGAAAGCGACAACGAAGCATGAAAGTCCTTTCCGTTGTTCAGTGGTCCGTGGCTGCGCCTCGGACAGGGTACTCGAAGAGCGCGCACGCTGCGCATGGACTTGGAGGGGAGGCCCTAGCCGGGCAAGCATTTGAACGTCATGCTACCGACAGTTGTCATGTCACGTAAGCTGTCCGAGGCCCGCTCAATCGCCCCACGCGCAGTGGCTCCCCTCCAAACCCAATGCTGTTGACTTAAGGAGAACTGGCTGTTTTTCATGGATAATAACTTAGA
>CAZGNL010000262.1:0-3819 GCA_964527475.1 uncultured Syntrophaceae bacterium | reverse complement strand
GACCAAAGGGGATCACCCGAGGTGCCTCCTTTCCGTTCACTCGTCATCGCTGCCAGTCCTGGAAGTTCCTTGACTCGCGGCTGGTTTTGCGCGACCAATAACATCGAACTTAAAGGTTTAATTTGTCGGCTAAGTTTTCCGGGGGAACCAGAAAATCGTTTTTCAGAGCGGCCTTGTTCCGACCCGGAGCAGTGATGGTTATTTCCTTTCGGCCTTCTGGAGTCGGATCGAGGGAATGTGTCAGGTTGGTTCAAGGAGGAATAACCCGTGAAAAACATTATTGTTTGCCTCTCATTGCTGGTGGCCCTGCTTGCCGCCCCTTTGCCGGCTTCCGCACAAGCCCTTCCATCAGAATTCAACTTGTTCGCCGCATGGGTGACCAATTTCGGCATGACCGAATACGCTCTTGACGCCGTAGAATCCCCAACGGGCCATCCTTTGGGGAGTGCGCTAGGGATTATCACCTTCGATTACGACTACGATGCGATTCAGCTGGGCGCCTCAGCACCAGTGACTATGGGAGACATGGGGCTCTTGACGTTGAGTGGAGCTCTGGCCTTACCATCTACAGGCACAGGACGCGAACAGTTTACCAGACATAGCCCGGGCACGAGGCCGCAGGCCGGACGCGACTGGGACGCGGACACCTTTTTTGCGTATCTGGAGGGATTGTGCTCATACCCGGTTTATGGAGGCTTTACCGCACTCGGAGGCTTCAGATGGTGTAACTGGCAAACCAGCTACAAGAATTCGAGGAACTTTGTTCAGCCAACCAGGTACGATGACAGGGACACAGGGGACGTGACCGTTAACACCTATGTGCCGTTTGTTGGGGTGATGATAGATATGGGAGGTCTTTCTACCGGGGCAATCGGGTTTCCCGCTGTCTTCGGCGCCATCGAGAGCACATGGGTCGATGAGCCTGGCGATCTGTTCAGATTCTCGGGTGAGTTTGGTGGTGGCTACTTCCTGGAGGCCTTTATCGGATATGATGTCTCGATGACGAATGCTGTCGGCGACTCAGAACTGTCAATCGGACTCTTGGTCAAATATTCCACGCTCAGGGCTGAGACTACCCTGAACCTTGAACGGATTGTTGGCTCTTTTCCCCGTACACCGGCGCCGTACGATCTGGCCTTCAAGCGAAACCTTTTTACGTTAGGCGCAAAGGCCACACTGGATTTCAACATTGCCGGCCTGCTTCCGTTCTAGGGGCGACGGACAAAGAGAGACAACGCGGGTACATTTTGGCGTCGGAGGAGCCGGCCAACGACCGATAAGGACCCGGCAAACTCGCAGCATGAGCCGCGTTGTAATATGTGATACCGGTTGAATCCGGGCGTTGAATGGGGAGGTGCGGGATGCGCAAGGTCATCGCAACGGTAGTTTTTGGGTTTACTGCATGTGCAATTGTTCTCACAGGGGCGCCGGCGAGCGCCTGGGAATTCTCTATGAGCGGAGAGCTCGTCTGGCGGTACCAGACGTTCCATCAGGGCGGGGACAAAGGTTTTTTCGGGCCCTATGATGTTGACACGGGCGCCGGTCGCTTCAATGCGAACGGATTTCGAGTCAACCTGTTTCCCCAAATGATTCTCCAGGACGACTACACCGCGATTCCCGGGGACTTCGCCTCGTTCAACGGTTGGTTGGGCAGCCAGGTTGGTGACCTGGCCTCCGGCAATCAGGCGTCGCGGCAGAGCATGTTCATGCGTATGAATATGCAGGTCCGTGTCAATCGGGCCATTGCTGTTCAGGGCCAGTACTACGTCGGATCGTACGAGGACAAGGTCGTTTCCGACCTAGACGATTATTTCGGAGGCTTCCTTGGGCGGACCTTTACCCTTCCGGGTACCGTGAGATCACAGTACCTGGCCGGTGATTATGCCGGTGTGCAACGGGCGTTCTCCCCCGGGTACTGGAACACTTTGTGGGCAACGATCCAGCTTCCCTGGGGCACGATGCGTTTCGGCAAACGGCCCTTCTCTTTCGGAACCGGGATGATGCTCGACGGAGAGAGCAATACGAGCACGGAAGCGCTCTCGTTTGCCGTCCCGTACGGGCCCATGCGATTCGGCATTCTGTGGTACCCGTTTCGCCGTGCCTCCAAGACGTACTACAATCCGTTCGATGACAATGGAAGGAACGCGGCCGACATCGGCGCGTTTTTTGTATACGAGTCCGGACCATTGTCCGTCGGCGTGCTCGGCCACTACATGCAGTCACACATCGGACCTGAGGCGGCCGGGGTTGAATCAGCGTTAGACCGTAGCGCGGTCGGCGCGGATCTGGTAACCAGGGAATGGACAAACCTTGAAGATACCGGCATCCATTACGGGGCGGTCTATCTCAAGTATTTCAATGGCCGGTTCTTCTTCAACTCGGAGGTCGCCTGGTATTCACAACGGACCACGCGCAATATCCCGCGAGGTATCGACACTACTGATGAAGAGTATTTCCTCCCCACGTGGCCGCTCTATGTGGATCAGTGGCGTTTCATGACCGAACTGGGCGCGGTGGTTGGTCCTGGAAAGCTCAGCCTGCTCTATGCCTGGGTTACGGGACCGGAGGTCCGGCACGGCATCCCCATCGATCGCAGCGGCGCGTTGCCTATTCGCGCGTTGCGCAATGTGGGGGCCGAGGACCTGTACGACGACTTCGAGTGGCTCGACCCGATCGGCAAATACCGTATCCTGCCGGTCTCACGTCTCACCAATACCAGTGTTTTTCGGCCGTATAGCCTGATTATGGTTTACAACTACGGTCTGGGCACAGACGTCAGCGATGACAGCAAGCAAGGATGGGTTCAGGACGCGTCGTGTATCGGCGCACGGATCGATTACGCTTTCGCCGCGAACCTGAATCTCTTCGGCTCGTTCTTTCACGCGCGACGCACCACGACATCGGGCTACACCTGGGGCTATTTGAGGCCGTCACTGAAGATGGACGGGTCCATTGATCGGAGTCAGCGGGCTCCAAACAACGGTGACTACATCAACAATCCGGTCCCCACGATCCCGGACCCGGACCTCGGGTATGAGGTGGATGTTGGTTTCAACTGGAAGCTCCTCGAAGGACTGACGTTTGACGCGACCTTCGGGTTCTGGCAACCGGGTCAATGGTTCAAGTATGCGTGCATCCATCGAGGCATCCCGGGATGGGGCCTCGCCGACAACGCGGTGCGGACCTTCGGTATCTCGCCCGATCGGACCATTGATTCCATTTGGGGTATGGAATTCAACTGCACGATTTCATTCTAGAGCCGACCAGATTGCGGGAATTCCGGAATTGCGGGGGACGCAGTACCGCCTGGTTCTTCACAAGCCGAGCAAATGATTTCGGAGGACACACGACTGTCCGGTTTACTTGGCAGTAATACCAAGTGGTTAGTCCGGCGGCTTTGCCATTGTGAGGGGGACCACTTATTGACGGTCAGTGATTCCCGCGGGTTATCCGTCGAATGTCAGCTCCAGTTGATGTTGTAACGTTTCGTACTGTGTTGGGTTCCGTTCTTGATGGCGAACCAGGCCGAGGCTGATTCCGTCCAGCAAGTTGACCCTGATCCGGACGAGAAGCTTTGACAGGGAGAAGCCGGACTTGGACAGGAATTTCAAATAGACCACCACCAGATACACACACAGAGCGCACCAGATCTGATACCAATGCGCGGTCAAATGAGTGACTTTGCCTCACCCCGGAGAAGCCACGGCATCCCTCGCAACCCTCACCCTATCCCTCTCCCAGAGGGAGAGGGGACGATGCTTGGCTCCCTCTCCCAGAGGGAGAGGGCCGGGGTGAGGGCAGGGAAAGCCGATGACGGCG
>CAZGNL010000261.1:0-3897 GCA_964527475.1 uncultured Syntrophaceae bacterium | reverse complement strand
GGGGAGTAGTCCCCTCTCCCCTGGCGGGAGAGGGTTAGGGTGAGGGGGGGGGCCGGCCGTGGAACCCATCTTCAATGCGTGGCGCTATACTTGCCGCAGACATCCTGGATTGATTGAACTGTGGCCGATACGAGCTTCTCGATCTCTTGAGGCAGTATTGAAAGAGGGGGCATCAGTACCACCACGTCCCCCAGAGGCCGTAAGATTACGCCGTATTTTTGCACATTTTGGCACACGCGGGCGCCTATTGTCAGTTCAGGGGAATAAGGCTTTCGGGAAGTCCGATCCTCCACCAGCTCTATGCCGACCATAAACCCGCATTGTCGAATTTCTCCCACATAAGGCAAAGACCCGACCTTTTGTTCCAGTCTATCCGCCAGAAGGGCTATCTTGGGCTCCAAAGCCTGCAAAACCGCGTCGTTTTCAAAGATGTCCAGGCTGGCACAGGCAGCGGCGCAGGCGAGCGCGTTTCCAGTATAGCTGTGACCGTGGAAAAACTGCCTGTACTCGGTGTATTCGCCGAGAAAACCCTCGTAGATCCGGTCTGTGGCGAGTGTCGCGGCCAATGGGAGATAACCTCCCGAGAGGCCTTTTGCCAAAGCCATGATGTCCGGCCTGACCCCTTCGTGCTCACACGCGAACATCTTCCCTGTCCTGCCGAAACCGGTGGCCACTTCATCGCAAATAAGGAGTAAGCCGTGATCTCTACAGATCTTCTCAACTCCCCTGAGAAATCCCTTCGGGTGAACGATCATGCCCGCGGCGCCCTGAACCAACGGTTCCAAAACCACGGCCACGATCTCGTCCGACCGGTTTTCCGCAAGGGCCCGCAGTCGGTCCAGGGATTTGTCACAAGATTCTTGGGGGGTGAGTCCCGGGTTCCTGTAAGGAAACGGAGTGGGAATGGTCAACGTACGGAACAGAAGTGGATGAAAAACACTATGGAAAAGGTCTATGTTACCTGCGCTGACAGACCCGATGGTGTCACCGTGATAGGCCTCCTCCAGAGTCACAAAGAGGTTCTTTCGCTCGTATCCCAGATTTCTCCAGTATTGGAACGCGATTTTCAGCGCCACTTCCACAGCTGTGGATCCGGAATCGGAATAGAAAACCCGGTTAAGGCCCTTGGGAGTTATGCGGACTAGTTTTTCGGCAAGCTCAATAGATGGAAGCCCGGCCAGCCCCAACAGCGTTGAATGGGCGATCTTTCCCATCTGCTCAGAAACAGCGTTGTCGATTTCGGTCCTGCGATGCCCGTGTACATTGACCCACAAGGAGGACACGCCGTCCAGGTAACGGCGACCTTCGGTGTCGATCAACCAATTCCCTTCACCCCGTTCTATCACGACAGGATCGGAACTTGTCCATTGCTCCATCTGGGTGAATGGGTGCCAAATGTGTTTTCTGTCGAGTTCCGACCAATTGGGGGCCATTTGTCCGTCCCATGTGAATCCGGCTATTCCGCGAGAACGTCTGCTGCGATTTTTGTCAGGGCCTGAACCGAGCCCGGAAAAATGCGGAGAACCCAATGTGCTGACTGAACGGCCTCATCCTGCTCCCTTGCCGGCGCCTGGGGTGTCGGCAAGCGGGATTTCCCGGGGAATGTCGTCATAGAGCGTTTCACGGTTTACCCGAAAAGCGCCGGTCCAATAGGAGATCATTCCGAGCGATAGGGATAAGACCACGTTGAACAGATGATAAACCGTGGCAAATGGCACAGCAATAGCCGCGGTTATCCCGAACAGCGCCAGCGCGTAACGGCACGCGGCATGGAATGTGCCTATGAAACCCGGCGCAGACGGAAGCGCCACTCCTATACACAAAAGAACCTGAGTCGTGACAGCCACCAAGAACGGCGCGTCTATTGAGAATGCCCGTAGGAACAAGTAAGTTATGGTGGAAAACAAGGTCCAGATCGTGACGGAATAGATGAAAATCACTACGGCCTGCTTCCAGCTCGCCATTATTCCCAGACCCGCGACGATGCGCTGAAAAACCCCGCCAAGAAAGGCGCCGGCCCGGGAGGGCAGCCATGAAACGAGCCGGTCCACAACGGCCTGGACCTGTTCCCTCCGAATGAGAACCAACAACACCACTGCGTATCCACCGGCAAGCGCCAGCAGGAGGGCCTGTCCGAGCCGTACGTAGACCCAGGGTATCTGCTGGGGCGTTGTCCAGAGCACCACTCCGAGCAACAGCAACAATCCGAGGAGATCAAAGAACCTTTCGACCAATACAGCGCCGAACACACTTGAGAAAGAGGCCCCACGGCGTTGCAGAAGATAAGGTCTCGCCAGTTCGCCCAAGCGGGCGGGAATGATGAGGTTCAGGGCCCCCCATATGTTCATCAAATCCCATGAATCTTTCAGGTTCAGCGGGGAAAAGGGGCTCACGATCAAGCCGAATCGCAGGGCCCTCACCAGTTGAACGGCCAGCAACAGTACTGCTGACGGCAAGAGGTACACAGGGCGCATCTCGGCCAAACCGCTCCTGAACTCGGCCCAGGAGACGCCTCGAAATGCCAGGTACAGAAAGAAAAGCCCCAACAGGGTCCCAAACCCGACCAATAGCCATTGCTTGAAGTTACTTGATTTGCCGACGTTGTTCATCAGTTCGCTTTCAGTTCCTCGCGGAAGTAGGCTATGGTCGCGGTCAGGCCCTCGTGAAGAGGAACCGTGGGCTGCCAGTTGAGAAGCTCGCGAGCCAGAGTTATATCGGGTCTGCGTCTGACCGGGTCGTCCTGCGGAAGAGCTTTGTAAACCACTCCCGAGTCGACCTCCGACATCATCCCCGGAATCGTCCTTGCCAGTTCCTCTATGGTTACTTCTTCAGGGTTGCCAAGGTTGATGGGGCCCGACTCACCGCTTTCCATAAGCGTAATCAATCCTTGTACCATGTCGCTGACGTAGCAAAAAGATCTGGTCTGAGATCCATCTCCATAGACGGTCAGATCTTCGTTACGAAGCGCCTGACATATGAAATTGCTGACCACTCGGCCGTCATTGGGCAGCATGCGAGGCCCGTAAGTGTTGAAGATGCGGGCAATTCCCACATCCACCCCATTGTATTCCCGGTACCCCACCATGAGGGTTTCCGCAGCGCGTTTCCCTTCATCGTAGCAAGCTCTAGGACCTACAGGGCTGACGTTGCCATAGTACGACTCCGGTTGGGGATGAACTTCCGGGTCTCCGTAGACCTCCGACGTGGAGGCCAAGAGAATCCGGGCCCGTATCCGCTTGGCGAGCCCACACATATTCAGGGTTCCCAGGACCGAAGTCTTAAGGGTCTTGATGGGATTGTCCTGATAGTGCACCGGAGATGCAGGACACGCAAGATGATATATCTGGTCCGCCTCGAGCAAAATCGGGGCCACCACGTCGTGCCTTATGAACTCAAAATTGGGATTCTCCAAGAAGGGAAGCAAATTCTTCTTCACACCGGTGAAAAAATTATCCAGACAAACAACCGCGGCGCCTCGTGCCAGCAAGGCTTCCACCAGATGACTGCCAATGAATCCGGCGCCCCCCGTTACAATGATCGTTTTCATCGGGATCTGCTCCGTAGTCTTTTCGATCACATACACTATCCGATACACCGAAGTTCTGTCAATCCTCACAAACGGGACGCGTCCCGTGAGGCCGGTATCGTGACTTGGCCGGAACTGTGAACACGGGGAAGGACGCCAAGCATGGGGCAACAGACCGATCAAAGTCTCCACACCCATCTCATACCATGTCGCGAATATTATTGTAATCCGGGTTTGCCGCGAGAGAGGTCTGTGTCAGGAAGCAGTCCGTGGCTTCGCCTCGGACATACGCATTAGGAGCGCGCTTGCTGCGCCTGGATGCTCGAAGGGGGAGACCGTCTCCCCCTTCGAGCATCCCACTTCCAGGACCG
>CAZGNL010000260.1:0-4077 GCA_964527475.1 uncultured Syntrophaceae bacterium | reverse complement strand
GGACAACGAACTACGAAAGTCCTTTCCGTTGTTGACTTGTCCGGGGCTTCGCCTCGGACAGGGTACTCGAAGAGCGCGCACTTGAGCGACCGAGCCTCAAAATCTCCCCTAAACCCCTTTGTCAAAGGGGGGAATGGTGGGATTTTCTCCCTTCCGGCTTTGAGCCGTATGCTCCCTCTTTGAAAGCATATTGGTATTACTGCCCACTGTCTCGCCAACTCGTGGACGTTTGTCAACTGTCCCGGAATCGCCTTATTCGCCAAAGTATCGAGCTTCAAAGCTGGTCATGGAATCGGCCACCGCCCTCACGAACTTGGCATTGCGCATGATCTTCGACATGTCGCCCTTGAGTTTGAAAATCCCTTTGACAACACCCCCGATGAAGTCCTCCTCGCCCTTGACCACTTCCTTGAAATCCGCGTAGTTGCCGATGACATAGAAGCCATAATCCGTGGTGGACGGATCTTCGACTATTCTGGCATCACTGCATGCTCCGGCTTCAGCTTCAACGTAAACATAAGTGGTGGTTTCGAGTCCTGCGCCGGGTAGTATCTCAAACACCAGGTTGCCGTTGAAATCCGCTCCCCAGTTCTGCCCTGTTTCATGTACGGCAGGGCTTTCGTTAATCGCCTTTTGCCACGCTTCGCACCATTCCTGGGATGGATACAGAACCGCCATTGTCTCGTCTCCTTCTCTTTTGTGATTTGCAGGCTGTTTCGTACTAGAGGGTTTCGAGCTCGAACCAGTAACGTGCGTTTTCCAGAGTCTTGAGTCCTTTGCCGCCCATCCAGATACCTATGACTTTCTGGTCACGCCAGTGCTTTTCAATGTCAAACTCCCTCGCATAGCCGTATGATCCCATGAAATCCATGGCTCGACTGCACGCCCGCTCGACAGAGTTGCCGGCGTACAGAGCCAGGCCTCTTGTCTTGAGGACGTATCGCTCATCCCAGGGGTCCCACCCATAGATATCGGGGTAGTCCACCTCCCTGGTGTATTGCCACATCCATGCGGACACGGACTCTATGAGAATCGCCACCTCACACAGCATATCCGCGACCATGCTGTGTTCCTTCAGAGGCTTTCCCGCGACGATTCTCTCTGAGGTGAACCTTTTGATGATCTCGTACACGTTCTTCATGATGCCCACGCACATGGCCGCGGAACCGATGTTTCCCATGGTAATGGCTCGTTTCCAGTACTTGAGGTCGTCGCCGGGCCCGTGGAACCTGTATCTTTTGGGAACTCGTACGTCTTCGAACCAGATGTCGGTGTTCATGTCCGCGTTCATGCCGGCTTTCTGGTACGGATTCCCGACCGAGACACCTTTGGCGTCGGCAGGGACCAGAATCAGAGCAAAATCGTTAGGGTCGGTGGAACCCTTGTTCGTGGTGCATACCACAGCGTACAGATCGCCGACCTTGCCGGAATTGGTGGGCCAAAGTTTGTGGCCGTTGATGACCCATTCCGCGCCATCCGATCTGGCGCTGGTCTGGATCGTCTTGCCGCCGAGACGACCGAAATTCTCAATATCGGCCCCGCCGGCCGGTTCGGTCATGGCATGGCACCCTACGTACAGATCGTCCCCGCAGAATTTCGGACCAAACTCCATGCAGAGTTCCATGTTCCTGTGTGGAGGCAGGAGCATGGGGACCAACCCCCAGATTGAGCACAAGGTCGCGGTAGCAAGGCCCGAGTCTATTCTGGCCAGTTCTTCAGCCATCACGGTGCAGAGCGTCATCGGTTGTGGCATGTCGGTCCCACCGGCCTCAGCGGGAAAGAATGCCGCGTTAATGCCCAAGTCTACGAGGACTTCCTTGAGGAGGGGCTCCACAAGCTTGTGTTCCCGCCAGTCCTCGTCCACTTGCTGTCTTATGGGCACGTATCTCTCTTCGCCCCACCTTCTGAGAGTTTTTCCCATCTCATTGACAAAGTCCGACACCCAATCTTTGGGCCGGATAAAGTCGTCAATGTTCGGCATAGGCAGAACCTCCTTTCACTTCAGGACACGTAACCACCGGCAATCTACATTGAACTCGCATTTGTCGTCCGTATCAGTGGGCTGGTGATGATCCTGATTTCCATTTGTGAAGAATCCTACCTCTGAATGCAATACTGGTAAATCCAGTGAACTACGTAATATTGTCTTGTATGGACCCTAGATTCTCACTCGGTACCTGGGAGGTATCACTATTCCGCATGTTTTCAAACGGTTAGGAGAAGAGTTTATTGAGCGGGCAACGGCATTCGGGTTCTTATACCAACTTACATGCCTAGAAACATAGGCGCCGACGAAGCATGAAAGACCCCAATTCCCCTATAATTCCATTGACAGCCCCGCCGACCGGGTGCGATGGTGCACATGTGAGTTTCAATAAAAGAGAATTGCCAATGATACTCAGGACAAAACAAGACTATCTCGACAGTATCGGCCGGCTCGACACCGAGCTCTACGCCTACGGCAGCCGGGTGACCGACATGTATGACCACCCCTGCTTCAAACCGGCCATGGACGCGATCTGCCTAATTCACGACCTGGCGACGGAGCCGGATAACGAGGAATTGTTCACTGCTCCCTCACCCTTCACCAGCGGCAGGGTTAACCGTTTTCTCCACATACATCAGACCCAGGAGGATCTGCAGAGGCGCTTCTAGCTGGCCCGCTTCATGGTCCGCAAACATGGCGCCTGCATCGGTGCCCGGTGCGTTAGCACGAGCGGACTGAACTCGCTCTACGCGGGCACCTACGACATAGATCAAGAACTGGGGACGGACTACCACGGCCGTGTTTGCGACTTCATCAGATATGTCCAGGAAAACGATCTCGCGGTCTCGGGGGCCATGATGGACGTCAGGGGCGACCGGAGCCTCGCCCCCCACCAGCAGGCAGATCGCGACCTCTATCTCCGAGTGGTAGAGAAGCGAACTGACGGCATCGTCGTCCGGGGGGCCAAGGCCAGTATCTCCGGCGCGGCCATTTCTCACGAGATCGTCGTCACCCCCTGCACGACCCTCAGGGCCGAGGACGAGCAATACGCGGTGAGCTTTGCTGTTCCGAGCGACGCACCGGGAATAATCCACGTGGCCGAAGCGCCCGCCCCCAACATGCGGCGCCTCGTCGGCCAAGAGATGGACTACGGCAACGCCCGGTACGGCGTACACGGATCGACCCACGTAATCTTTGACGATGTCTTTGTCCCCTGGGAGCGAGTCTTTTTGTTCGGAGAATACCGGTTCGCCGGACGGCTGGTCAACCACTTCGCCACGCTCCAGCGGCTCAACTCCACAGGTTGCAAGATGGGCCACCGCGATCTCCTCATGGGAGCCGCGGCCACGGTTGCGGAGTACAACGGTGTGGACACGACCCGGCACATTCGCGAGAAACTGACGGATCTCTACTTCGAGAGTGAGAAGTCATTCGGCTGTGGCCTCGCCGCCGTCTACATGGGGAAGCAGACCCCTTCGGGTGTCTTCATGCCGGACTCCCTCTATACCAATATCGCCAAACTCCAGGGCGTCAATGCCATCTGGCAGGGCAATTACATCACCGCGGACATCGCCGGGGGACTCGTCTGCACCCCGCCCGCTGCGGACGACTTTCAGCACGAAAAGATCGGCCCCCTCCTCGACAAGTATTTGAAAGGCAAGGCTGACGTCCCGACGGAAAGCCGCATCAGGATGATGCGTCTAGTCGAGTACCTTACGGGGCAGGGTTCCGTCGTTCCCATCGAATCGACCCACGGGGGCGGCTCACCCCAGGCTCAGCGCATGGTTATCCAGCAAAGCCTCCTAGCGCGGCTCGAACGGTTCAAACAGGATGCAAAGATCATGGCCGGTATCGAAGAGGAATGAATGATGTAAGAAAAGGCTGAATAAGCCTTCAGTCTGCACAAACCTGGTTTGCAAGGCGTCTGACTGGAACCTCCCTATTTACACAATGGTGAACCTATGGATCTATCGGTGAACAAAACCCCCACAGAATCAATTGAATCTTAACCAGCAAACAGGTAAGCCCCCGGCTCTGCCGGGGGGCATTTAACTTATCGCTGGAATCCAGTGTTCCTCCGGAACATCTCG
>CAZGNL010000259.1:0-4566 GCA_964527475.1 uncultured Syntrophaceae bacterium | reverse complement strand
AGGGGCTACGCATGCGTAGCCCCTCTTGGATCCTCGCTCAACGACGGCATTCGGTGGACTTTGCGCGACATCCATTTTCATACAAAAGGTGCGAGCGATCTGCAAATCTACGCTGCACGCCGCCTGTTGTCAAGGGAAGCTCAGGCCCAACCCTTCAGTCACACAGGGGTCTCCGGCAGGATGTCATTGTGAGCGCAGCTAAGCTGAGTCTTTTCGCAACAGGCTCAACTGCCCGGGCTGCCTACGCTGCGTTTTACGCGGGGTCTGCCTGGTGTTCGAAGTTTTGAGACCGCCTCCTACGGGCGGTGGGGTCTTTCCGGGTCAACCGTCTCAATCGGGAGATCTTTGCCCAGTAGGTCTCCGAGTTTCTTCCTGATGCGGAGCACCGCATCCAAATCGACTCCTGTCTCGAATCCCATTGACTCAATGATCTCAACCGCTCGTTCAGTCGAGACATTCCCCTTGGCCCCTGGAATAAACGGACAACCGCCCAACGCGCCCACTGATGAGTCAAATCGTCGGACACCCATTTGCAGGGCTGCGCTCAAATTGGCAAGCCCCATTCCACGAGTGTCGTGCAAATGGAGCGCCATTTGATCCAAATCAATCCGTTTGCTCAAGATCCGGATCATCCTTCGGACACCCTCCGGATCTGCCATTCCCGTGGTGTCGGCAAGGCCGAATTCCACGGGTCTCTGTTCTGCAAACCTGTCAAGAATCTCTAGAACACGTTCCGTGGGAACAGGCCCTTCGTAGAAGCATCCAAAAGCGCACATTACGCCTGCTGTGACTGTTAATCCCTGTTCGTGAGCCCTTTGCACCATCCGGCCGGCAGCAGCCGTGGACCTTTCAACAGACGCGTTTGAATTCTTCATACTGTGGGTTTCCGACGCGGACACGTAAACCTCAACGTGCCCCACGCCTGCCGCCGCAGCATCGAGAAGTCCCCTTTCATTGAGCACAAGAACGCTATACCTGATTTGATCACTCTCGTTGATCAGGCCCCAAATCCGGTCGGTCCCGGCCATCTGGGGGACCTTTACCGGATTCACAAAAGACCCGATCTGTATCCGCGGTAGACCAGTTTCGGCCAGTTGATCTATCAGTTCCGCGCGGACTTCCGCCCGGAGGGTCATTGGTTCGTTTTGCAGACCATCCCTCGGCCCGACCTCCTGTAAGAGGACCGTCCGTTCTTTCCCGGGGTTCTCCAAGACATTACTCCCATGACAATCCGTGGCTGAGCACCCGGCGCCTCATTTTCAACGGTTTGGAGATGCCGGCTCAGAAGATTCTATCATATTGATTTGAGGAAGGTACGTGGGGTTAGAAAAGTCGGATAACAAATGAGCTGGGGCGCACTAGTCTCCGAGTTTCGATTCTGACAAGGAGAGTTGGTCCAAAGGATCCAAGAGGGCGACGCATCCATTTTCTACAAGAATTCTCTTTGTCGGAGAATGCGCCGGGACTCCAGTAGGGGGGAGGCGGAGCCTCCCGGCATGCATTCCCAGGCAGAGCCTGGGAACGAGAGGAAAATAGCCGGTGGAATCACGGGCGCCGCTTGTAGGGGCGACCGCCGGTCGCCCGAAGGGAAGCCACAGCATTCCATGAAAAGAACATTTTCATACAAAAGTCCCGTGGAAACACGACCCCTATTCGGGTCAACGTATGGGGTGGTTTGGAGGGGAGATGAGTCTCCCCTCCAAGTCAATGCGCAGCGTGCGCGCTCTTGGAGTACTGTCCGAGGCGAAGCCACGGACTACTGAACAACGGAAAAGGCTTTCATACTTCGTTGTGCCTTTGTTTCCAGGCATGTAAGCTAGTATCTCAGGTCCCCATCTCCCACGACTTCAGATACTCCTCCTGCTGAGGGGTGAGCGTATCGATGTTGATACCCATTGCTTCAAGTTTAAGCTGAGCGATCTCTTGATCCACCTCTGGAGGAACCCCGTGAACGGCCTTGGACATGCCCTTGCCGTTATTGACCAGGAATTCCGCGGCCAGGGCCTGATTGGCGAAGCTCATGTCCATTACCGACGAAGGATGGCCCTCGGCTGCCGCAAGGTTGATGAGACGACCTTCTCCCAACAGGACGATGCGACGGCCGTCCTTCAGGACGAACTCCTCGAGGAAAGGTCTTATGGTACGGCGCGATACGGAGATTTCTTCCAGCGCGGGGATATCGATTTCAACATTGAAGTGACCCGAGTTCGCGACGATGGCCCCGTCTTTCATGACCTCGAAGTGTTCTTTGCGGATAACGGAGATATCACCGGTGACAGTCAAGAAGAAGTCTCCGATTTTCGCGGCTTCCGCAATGGGCATCACAGCATATCCATCCAGCGCGGCTTCAAGCGCACGGAGAGGATCGACTTCAACGATCACCACACGGGCCCCCATTCCCGTGGCCCTCATGGCAACGCCTCTGCCGCACCATCCGTATCCTCCGATTACGAAGACGCTCCCGGCAATAAGCCGGTTTGTGGCCCTGAGCATTCCGTCAATGGTGCTCTGTCCGGTTCCGTACCGATTGTCGAACAGATGCTTGGTCTTGGCGTCATTGACCGCTATGACCGGAAAGAGCAGCACGCCCTTCTCGGCCATGCTCCTGAGTCTGATAACCCCTGTGGTGGTCTCTTCAGTGCCGCCGAGGAGGTTTTCCACCAGGTTCGGCCGCTCCGCATGAATGGTCCCGACAAGGTCCGCTCCGTCATCCATAGTAATTGTCGGAGCAGGGTCCAGACATGCATTGATGTGCTTGTAGTAGGTCTCGGTGTCCTCCCCCTTTATGCAGAAAACATGGAAGCCCTCATCGACAAGAGCGGCTGCCACGTCGTCCTGTGTGGAAAGGGGATTGGACGCGCACAGATAAACCTCGGCCCCGCCCGCGGCAAGAGTGCGGGTCAGGCACGCGGTCTCTGTGGTGACGTGGAGGCACGCGGCCAACACTGTTCCCGTCAGGGGTTTTTCGGACTCAAACCTTTCCCGTATCTTGCGTAGGACGGGCATGGTGCGTTCAGCCCATTCGATTCTCAGTTTGCCCGCTTCCGCAAGGCCCGGATCTTTAATATGGTGATCCATCTAAGCTCCTTATGGTTCAGTCGTTGAGACGGTCCCGCCATGGCAGGCGGTCCGGAATTGAGACGTTTATTTTGTGACAAGCCCCAAGGGAAGATCAGATCCCGGCGAGATCCTTGATTTCCTCGACCCTATCCGTTTTTTCCCATGTGAAGTCGGGGTCTTCACGCCCGAAATGCCCGTTGGCCGAGGTCTTTGCGTAAATCGGTCGCAGCAGGTCCAGGTATTCTACGATTGCTCCAGGCTTGAAATTGAAAACCTTGTGTATGATTTCACTTATCTTTTCATCGGACACCTTGCCGGTTCCATTGGTGTTGGCCATGAGTGATACAGGCTCCGGATAACCGATGGCATAGGCAACCTGAACAAGGCATTTGTCCGCCAGACCGGCTGCCACTATGTTTTTCGCCGCGTGCCGCGCCATGTAAGACGCGGAACGATCAACCTTGGACGGATCCTTGCCCGAAAATGCCCCGCCCCCGTGAGCGCCGTACCCGCCGTAAGTGTCAACAATGATCTTTCGACCGGTCAAACCACAGTCGCCCAGGGGGCCCCCGACAACGAAGCGTCCGGTGGAGTTGATCAAGAATCGAGTGTTGTCGTCGCGGAGGTTTGCGGGGATGACCTTCTTGATGACCTCCTCGGTGATGCCTTCCCTGATCTCCTCGTTGGTAACATCAGGTGTATGCTGAGCCGCTATGACCACGGTATGCACTCTTGACGGGATTCCGTTCTCATACTCCACGGTGACCTGTGATTTTCCGTCCGGTCTGAGAAATGATACCGCGCCCTCATTGCGAGCCTTTGTCAGCCGGTCCGTCAGTTGGTGGGCAAATCGGATAGCCATTGGCATCAGCTCCGGGGTCTCGTTGCTCGCGTAGCCGAACATCAGCCCCTGGTCTCCTGCGCCTTGCTCCTTGAACAGGCCCTCTCCTTCTGTGACGCCCATGGAGATATCCGGTGATTGCTTGTCCAGGCTGACAATGACTGCGCAGGTCTCGGAATCGAAACCCATGGACGCGTCTGTGTATCCAATGGAACGGACAGTTTCTCGAACAATATCCGGAACGTCGACGACGGCCTTGGAGGTAATTTCCCCGGCGACCATCACCATACCGGTGGTCACGAGGGTTTCGCACGCCACTCTGGATTTGGGATCATCTTTGAGCATGGCGTCAAGCACCGAGTCAGAGATTCTGTCCGCAATTTTGTCAGGATGTCCTTCCGTCACTGACTCGGATGAAAACATGTACCGTTGGGTCCCCATCGGTGTCTCCTTTCGCATCACACGACTAATCAGCTTAAATCAAACTTTGGATGTTAACAGCCTTTTATATCCCGCGTCAAGACAGAAATTCGCTGGAGTGTAATCCTTCACTCATTCGGGGTTATAGCGGTTCTCAAATGTAATCACGGATTGACTCATTGGCGTGCCCCTTCTTTCTCGAAAGACCGTAGCCCTGAAGGGGCGTCAGAAAATAGCCCGGCGAT
>CAZGNL010000258.1:0-4634 GCA_964527475.1 uncultured Syntrophaceae bacterium | reverse complement strand
AATCCGTGGCGGATGACCGCTGTCTCACCGTCGAGGTTTTGCAACAGCTTCTGAAGCACCGGGCTACTTTCTAGTGTCCCTACGGGACACCTCTTCATGCCCCGTCGGGGCATCTGATAGTAGCCCGGTCATTTATGGCCGGGTAAAAGAAACCACCATAATTTCCCTTCTTTAAGTCCCGGAGGGACGACTGACTCTCCCTTCTACACCACCCACGGTGTCACGTGTGGGTAAAAGTAAGCGTCAAGGGAGGGGGGAGGAGTCCCCTCTCCCCTGGCGGGAGAGGGTTAGGGTGAGGGGGTTCCCATCTGGAAAACCCTTTTTCAATGCGTCGCACTATAGCATGGTGCGTTTCAGCCCGAGTTCGAGTCCGACCAAACAACCCACGTATTCATACACTCATGCTACTTGCCCCATGAGCACATCACAGAAGATCATTCTCATTCTTCAAGAATTAAGTATGGTGTACCCTGAACTACGGAACTACGGAACTACTTCACTGATTTCAGAGTGTTACAAAACAGATCCAGGCACTGATCGCCGCGCTGAACTTTTTCCTTGACATAATAGTTCGTATACGTAAGATTGGTATCAGGACATTCCGGATACGGTCTGTCCCCATAAATGATATACTGATCGGATTAATCCGATACAGTGATAAACGAATGAGGTGTTCTTTGGCCCTCAAGAAAATAGAATTCATGGATTCGTGGGATTGTCCGTATTACCAGGTATCCCGTGCAGCCCTGATCATCACATCTGTGGTGAAGAAGAGGCTGGCCGGCGAGGGCCTGAGTTTGGTCAAACCCGCGTACCTCTGGGCCCTTGTGAGTCTTTGGAGAGACGAAGGTCTTAAGGTAGTGGAACTGGGACGCAGGGCCGGTCTCGAGACCTCAACCATGACCGGACTAATCGATCGGATGGAGCGGGACGGTCTTGTGGAAAGACGCTCGGATCCTCAGGACAGGCGAGCGCAACGGATAGTTCTGACGGATCTGGGGAGATCCGTGAAGGGCAAGGTCTTTGAAATCCTGGATGAATCGCTCGCGGAGGTGTTCGCGGATATCCCCGAGGACGATCTGGAGAAGGTAGGCGAGGTACTTAAACGAGTGCTGGTGAGCGCGGGGAAGGAGGGCAGTGATGAGCCATGAGAAGAAGCAAATGATCGGGTACGCGTGCGCGTACACACCCGTGCCGTTGATAGACGCGGCCGGGTACAGTCCGTATCGGATACTTCCGCTGGGTGATTCCCCAGACAGGGCGGGGGAGATGCTTCACGACAACCTTTGTCCGCACGTGAAGCGCGTGCTGGACAGGGCCCTGGACAATGACCTACCCGAACTCGCGGGAGTGGTCTTTGTCAATTGCTGCGACGCGATGCGACGCCTCGCAGACGCTTGGAGAAAGGCGCGGCCGGAGCACAAGGTGACTCTTCTGGATCTGCCGGCAACGGATGAGGAGGCTTCAATACTGTACTTTTCAGAGGAGATCAATAGCTTGGCCGGGACTCTTTCCGAATGGCGCGGAACGCAGGTGTCTCCTGAGACCATTGAGAAGAGTATCGAGAGATTCAATGGGATCGCTGATTCTCTCAATACTCTGAAGGAACGGCTCTCCAGGGGCGTGTTGGAGGGCGGCGCTGCAGCGATGCAGGATCTTTTCAACACAGCCGCGACTACTGCATCGGGAGACGCCTTGTCTGTCTTGGAGAAGGCTGTGGGTGAACCGGAATCCGTGTCAAAGAACCACGCAACGCCTGTATTCCTGTTCGGGAATGTGCTGGCGAATGCTGAAGCATTCCAACTCTTTGAGAAATCGGGCGCGGCTATTGTGGGCGACGATCTTTGCACTGGATCACGGGCCTTCTGTCGCATTGAAGCCCTTGAGGGCGAGGATGTGATGATGAGATTGGCCCGGGGTTTGTTGCGTAGGCCCAAGTGCGCGCGAACATTCGACCCATCTCTTCCCGGAAACCTTGGAGATGAGATCCTTGCTCGGGCTCAGGCGTGCAATGCCAAGGGTGTGATTTGCCATACCATGAAGTTCTGCGATCCATACAACGCACGGCTTCCTCGGGTGCGGGAAACGCTCAGGGAAGCGGGAATTCCGATGCTGGCGCTTGAAGGGGATTGTACAATGCGCTCAATGGGTCAACAAAGGACCCGGATTGAGGCCTTTATCGAGATGCTGGGGTGATAGCCATGATGCTTCAATACTTCGAGAATATTGTGTCCGGCCTGGAAGCCAAGATTAAGGAGAATCCCGACGGTACCAACGCAAGGAAGAAGTACACGCTGGAAACTGTCCGGCTCGGACAGAGGCTGTACTCCGGTACCGATAAGGTGGCATGGTGCGGAGTGACGGTCCCGTACGATGTGCTGGCCGCAATGGGCGTAACCTCCTGTTTCACTGAATTCATAGGCGCAACGCTTGCGAATTCAGGCCTCGTGGGGTCGTACCTGGAGGAATCGGAGCACGCGGGTCAGGCGGCCGAGACATGCGGGTACCATCGCGCTGTCATCGGGGCCGCTATGAAGGGGATGATGCCGACACCGGAATTCATGATCGCATCTACCTGTCCGTGCTCGGGAGGTGTGGCGGTCATGGAGAACTTGGCTCGAATGATGGACCGGGACCTGTTCGTGCTTCACATTCCTCAGGAGGAGAATGAGCACAGCGTGCGGTTCCTCGCCGGGCAACTAAAGGAGATGACAGCTTTTGTGTCCGCTCACACGGGTGAGGCTTTGGATGAGGATAAGCTCAGGGAGGCGATGCAGTACTCAAACCAAACCCGGGATCTGCTCGTGGAGGTATACGATCTGGCCAAGAAGGTCCCGTCGCCTGCAAACGGTCGCCTCATGGGCAACTTCGGGATCGTGGCGGCTCTCTTTCTCGGCACAAGAGCAGGGGTGGATGTGGTCCAGGCATACCGCGATGAATTCAAGGAGACCGTGGAGCGCGGCGCGAGCGGCGTTCCGGATGAGCGTCTGAGGCTCATGTGGATTCAGAACAGGATTCAGTTCAAGAACCCGTTGGTTGATATGCTCGAGAAAGAGTACAAGGCTTCGATCGTCATTGATGAACTGAACGACATCGAATGGGGGCCCATCAATCTCGATGACCCCTTTACGAGCCTGGCCCGCCGCGCTATCTCGGTCTCGTTGAACGGATCCGTTTCTCGCAGGGTCAATCACCTGCAGGAGCTTGCCCGGGACTACAAGATCGACGGCGCTGTGAACCCGTGCCACTGGGGATGCAGGCAGGGGACCGGGTCCAGGGGGCTGGTCCAGGCCGGCCTCGGTGAGATCGGAGTACCGGTGGCCAACCTTGAGGTGGATTGCGTCGATTCAAGGAACTTCGCAGAGGGGCAATTGAGAACCCGACTGGAGGCTTTCGTGGAGATGCTGGAAACCCGAGCCTCGCCATTGAGGCAAAGCGCTTAGGCGTAATTCGTTTTCAAAGCCGGACGCAGGGGCCGGGGAGGGAGTTTTTGCAATAGCGCCCTCCCCGGTAAACTCTTACAAGAGGAGATTGCCATGTACTACCTTGGCGTGGATCTAGGAAGCCTGTCGTGCGACGCTGTACTCATAGATGAAAATGAGTCGATCTTAGCCTCGTCGGTGGTTCTAACGGGCGCGCGGAATCGAGAGGCCATAGCCGGCGCCACAGCGGATGTGCTCAGCGCGGCAGGGATAGACGAGAAAGATGTCGCGGCCACAGTTTCCACTGGATACGGTCGGGATCGGGTGGAGCGCCGTACAGCCGCGGTAACTGAGATAACCTGTCATGCCCGTGGTGTGACGGCCCTGCTCAAAGGAACCCAGGTCCTGATCGACATTGGCGGACAGGACAGCAAGGCGGTGAAGCTGGATGGGGCAGGCCAGGTGACCGACTTTGCCATGAACGACAAGTGCGCGGCCGGGACCGGTCGGTTCCTTGAGGCAATGGCCCGTGCGCTGGAAGTCGATATCTCAGAGCTCAGCGATCTCGACAAGGGCGCGTCCGGCGATCTCACCATCA
Organism: uncultured Syntrophaceae bacterium; assembly: GCA_964527475.1. Lineage (GTDB taxonomy): Bacteria > Desulfobacterota > Desulfomonilia > Desulfomonilales > Desulfomonilaceae > CAZGNL01. Next base: position 614 of record CAZGNL010000258.1, on the reverse strand, counting down.
GCAGCATGTGTACCGTGTTCGCGGAGAGTGAGGTTGTCTCACTCATAGCTGAAGGCGTTGAGGTGAATGAGATAGTGAGCGCGCTTAACCGCGCTATAGCCACTCGAATAGTTGCGTTGGTCAAGCGGATCAGCCCTTCCATCAACGGCAATTCGGTTGCCATGTCCGGTGGGGTGGCGCACAACGCGGGAGTTATCAGGGCACTGAGCGCTGCCATGCAGACCGACGTCACTGTGCCCCCCCAGCCCGACACAGTAGGCGCACTGGGCGCGGCCTTGATCGCAAAGGAGCGCTCGCGGCAGGGTTAACCTATAGGGGTTCTCAAAAGTAATCACGGCTTGACTCATTGGCGGCCCCTTCTTTCTCGCTTCTTTCTCGCTTCTTTCTCGAAAGACCGTAGCCCTGAAAGGGCGTCAGAAAATAGCCCGGCGATTCATCGCCGGGTAAGGGCCATTGCAGAACACCTGAGTCCCGAAGGGACGACAGAACCATTACGCACTCGCTATGTGTCGTCCCTTCGGGACTCCCGGTGGGGAATGCATTTCAGACCCAGGGATAAAGAAGCTGTTGCAAAACCTCGACGGTGAGACAGCGGTCATCCGCCACGGATTGAG
>CAZGNL010000257.1:0-4729 GCA_964527475.1 uncultured Syntrophaceae bacterium | reverse complement strand
GTCTGGGCCCAGACCAGTTGTGGGACCGAGTGTAGGGGCGCACCTGTGTGTGCGCCCTCTTACCACCCGTTAAACTCGAGAACGTTTTCGTTTCCGTCGCCCCCAGAAACACTCAATGATTACCGACTCTTCGCCGTAGGTTGGAGAATTCCAATGTTTCGAGGTTCGTGGGATTCATATACCCATAAACTACACCTTGACAACGGACTCATGGAGTGCTGTAATCACAAGACTCTGTTGTCGCCCTGCGGTTTAGAAAGACACTGTCTGAGGCCGTGTTGCCTTGGATGCTTCTGAATCCCATTGGCGACAGTGGGCCAAAGACATGGACCAAGCACATCTGAAATCTGTTACCAGGCTGTCATCCGTTGGGCTTGATTCCCGCGGGAGCGCTGGAATGAGTTGTGTTTTCGGGACATGAACAGTGATTCAGCCCTCTAGCGAGCAAATTTGAGCCAAGACCATTTTGGACCCCTTTCGCACAAGAGACATTCAGAGTCCCCAGAGTAACGGGAGGGGTAAAGGTTGTTGCGAGTGTATATCACGGTGGGAGGCGAAGTATGATTCGTATTCATCTAGCACAGATCCTGTCTAATCCGGCCTACTTCCATGGCCACATAGACTATCTGAAAGAACCGTGCGGCCGGGCTGACCTTTCCTTTCCCCTGGGAACCCTTGATTCATGCGATCAAATGAACGCTTTTCTATCGGATACCAAGAACAGGTATCTTGATCACATCCATACCAAGCTGGCCGGCATTGCCGCTTGGAGCGCCACACGAAAGCCCCATTTGCTGGTTTTCCCAGAGTATTCAGTTCCCCACCATGCGCTGGGCATGCTCAGGGAGATTGCGATTGAGCAAGAAATGATCATCGTTGCGGGAACCCATAGAGTATCGCTCACAGGACGGGCGCCAAAGACTTACGAGGAGTTGGGGATCACGCCGACCGATGCTCCGCAGGGATCCGCTTTTTCTCCTGTGATGATGCCCGACGGAACCGTGGCGGTAGCTGGTAAACAGACGAGATCGCTGTTGGAACCGGACCTAGTACTTCCTTATACGGAGACTTACACCACCATGGCGTCTTGTCGCGGAAAAAAGTTTGGACTAGCCGTAATTCCTTGCATTGATTGCCTGGACCCTGCGATTCTAGGTCAAGCCGTAAGTAACGTGGGCCGTCACGGCCTCGTTGTGGTATGTCCTGCACGCACCCCGACCACGGCGAACTTTGAAGAGATGGGCGGTCCGGCATTGGGCAAAGAGGCGCTTCTGGCCTTTTTGAACTGCTCTTCCACGGGTGGAACGACATTTAATTTGCCGAAAGAATGGCACCCATATTGGCAGGGTACAGTGTGGGACGACTATCCCCTCCTAAAAGGGTGGGAAGCCATCCTGGAGTGGGATATTAATCCTGCCCGATATTTTAGGAACCGCGGTTCCACAAATTCCGCCCCGGAGGGCTATCACCCGGTCTGTTTTCCCATCGTGTACGCGAGGGAAGCGTCATGGATTCCAAAGTTCTTGGGCATGAGATCCCGACTCGTGGATCAATTGACGAATGACAACATGGGAATAGAGAAGGCGAAAGACATAGTCAACATGTATCTTGTGACCGAAGCAACGGCTCTCCCTGATCTGGTACGCAACAAAATTGACAAGGTGAATAGACGCGTGCTCCCACATTACCACGGTGAGATTGACGCGGTTCAAGCGGGACTGGAATTCGTGCTCGTTGGCGAAGATTGTGATTCCACGGAGCAGTTGTGGGCTGATCACGTGGACCGGGCTCTTGAAGTCTTGGGTGTCTGCCTTAGAACACTGCCGCCGGAAGAGATGGCCCATTTGTCGGAATGTGCAACGGCACTCGCGGAATGCAAGCGGAATCTCCCCCGTGCTCGTGAGGATCGCCCGCAGGAAGAGGTGGTGGCGGACCGTACCATCCAAGAGAAGACTCGAACTGAGGAGAGTTCTGATCACGATGATTACGGGGAACTGCTGGAAGGTTTTCAGGATAGAGGTGACGCATTCAACAAGCTTCTGGCCATAATTGACACGAAGAGCGCCCCGTTGATCGAGCTGAGCGGTATGATCGGCGTCGGCAAGACAGCCTTTGTCAAAGCCATGCACAGGAAAAAGCTTGGAGACTGGACCTTCCTCTACGTTTCCATTGATGCGGAAAGCACTTTTGCCGCTGTCCTGGCAAAGATGGCAGATACAATCGGGCTTGATCTCGAAATTGATCCGTTGGCGCGTTTGAATCGCCGTGATTTTACCGATATTGCTCAAATTGTTCTGGAGGCTTTCTACAGTGAACCAAAAAGGATACTGGTTCTTGACGATTTTCACCATCTTTTGCGAGAGGCCTGCCGGCGCGAGCACAAGCAAATTCGCATATTCCTGGACGGGGCCTCGAATCCACACGGTTTTCAAGGAGGCCGCATAGTCTTGGTTACGAGCAGGACTCTACCACCGAGATGGATTCCGGGGAAAGGCTTGGCAAAGGTCGAACTGGGGAAACTGGAAGACAAACACATTGAAAGGCTCCTGGACCAGCGATTGAGGAAGACCGGACGCGTGAAAGGTGAACACAGGCCGAAATTCGCCAGAGCTCTCATCGACTTCATTGGGGGCTTTCCCCTACTGGCCGTGTTGGCAGTGGATGACGCCTTGAGCAACAAAGAATTTCCACATAATCACCCTGAAATCCAGCTTCCTCAGAAAGAAGTTCTGAGGCTCGCGGAACGATTGCTTGAGCGTATGGAAATCAGAGAAGACGATGAAGAAATGCTCAAACGCCTCAGTGTTTTTCGAAAACCGGTAAATGCAGACAAGCTCATGCAGCAAGCCAAGCATTTTCGAAGGGATAAGATTGACGACTTCATAAGAAGATGTATCGTTGGCCATGATGGGCAATTCCTTCAGATGCATGAAGCAGTTCGGATTTATTTCTACGAAAAGCTGCGCGATGCCGAAGAGTTACTCAGCCTCCACACATTTGCCGCCAACTACTACGATCGTCTATACGGTTCGTCGAGACACGCAAAAAGATTAGATCCTGAACTCCTAGTTGAGCTGATCTACCACAGAACCCTGAGTGGTAGGTTTGACCACGGCGAAAGCGGCAAGGTGATGATAGTGGAAGAAGCGAAAATGGCCATTCGGTCACTCTACAGAAAACGATTTTTCGAGCGGGCCTTGGGACTCTATGAACAACTCACATCATTTGCGCCTGACGATCCTGAGATCTCCATTTTCATTGGAAGATGCCTGTATAGGCTGAAAAGTCGTGAGGAAGCCGACCGGATACTGGAAGATACGGTGAAACTTGCAGAGGCCGCGGGTCGGTCCGCGTGGTGGGTCTATCGCGATTGGGGTCATCTCTTGATCGGAGACCAATCCTATGATAATGCAGAAAAAAAATTGGAGCAAGCTCGGACATGCTACCCACACTATATCAGTGAGCAACGGGAGAAACCATGGGAGGATGCCAGAGTGCTCACATCACTTGCTCGAACCCATTGGTTAACTGAGGATCGGAAAACCGCAGAGTTTCTTTTCCGGCAATCTCTGAAGGTCGAGGAAAATCACCCGTACACATGCAGACACTACGCGGCCTTTCTAGTGGAAACAGGAAACTCGGAATTTGCCGGCAGGCTGAAGAAACGGTTCGCTGAAGTGGAGTCGGGCAAGACATACGTGGAACCGGGCGAATATGAAATGAACGTAGACGACGACATCTAGGCTGCGCTGGAACACGTCCCGGCAAGATTGAGCATAGCTCTCACCTTGTGGCATTTCAGATTGAATGGACAGAAATGGGTGATTCTTTCAGATTAGATTGACATTTCGCCTCAGAGAGTTACCCCCCAGCCCTATTCCCAGCGTTCGGGAAGCCGGAAATTATCATAACCGGTCCTTTCAGTAGTCACGACATCTCAATGCGGGCATGGGGTCAGGCTTGGCATATGTGTATTTGGTTAACCCCTTCCTGGGGGTGGCTCACGTCTGCTCTTGACTCATACTAGGGCCTGTTGTCAGTGTTCCAGAGTTTCAGCACGAGTCTTTCGGCCGCGTGGCAATTGATCAAGGGCGCAAAACATGCTGGAAGTCCGATCTTCGGCAAGAGCAGTTACCGGATCTTCCTCGATTTCTTGGAGCAGTCCGGTGAGGCGGTCCGCCGGCAGGGCACTTTGGTCCATGATTCCCGATCAATATGAGTCAAAATCATATTTGACGCCTGTTTGACCCTGTTAATGTTACTTGCCTCCCTTCGCGGTCGTGGGCATATTGAGTAGTGAGCGAAGAGCACCGAAGGAGGAAGGGCGCATGACGGACGAAGAGAAACGGCAGGCAGACGAAAAAGTTTCGAAAGTAACCGACGTCACTGAGCCCGAATCAGCAGAATTGTCTGATGAAGAGATGGAGGAGGTGGCGGGAGGAATTAGGATCGCGGTATACAAGAAGCCTTATCCGGGATCAGGCGATCAACAGTGAATCGTTCAGCCCGTGAATCCATGAGCGCCAGGCCGCGGGCAGAGCACTCAGGCGGACAATCCCCGAGCAATGCGAGCCGAAAGCAGTTTCTTCCCCTTTCACCGGCATCACAGCCAAGGCGCTTGGCAGCGTGTTTCAATGAGTCGAGGCCTCGTCCTATTTATCCGCGTGATCTGCGTAATCCGCGGTTAATATGTTTTGACCGCGGATTACGCGGATGGGCGCGGATAAAA
>CAZGNL010000256.1:0-4781 GCA_964527475.1 uncultured Syntrophaceae bacterium | reverse complement strand
AAAGGGCGGACACATAGGTCCGCCCCTACAGGAGAATGCCAACGTTATTTCGTGAGAAGCTCCTAGGACTATCGTCCACAGTAGTTCTCCAAAGTTGTGACAGTTCACCGGAATCCGCGAAACAATTCTTATTGTTCCGCTGTCTTTCACGAATAGTCCGTGGAGAGTGAGGAAAGACAATGACAAAGCCAAAGCCTTACAAGCTTGTGAAAATTGACGATGTCCGATGGAAAATCCCCAGGACCGGCGGGATGAGAGTCCCCGGGCTCATGTTCACCGATTCCCGGACAATGCCTGACATTGAGAAGGATGATTCAGTGGATCAGGTGTTCAATGTCGCTCATTTGCCTGGAATTGTGGGGCATTCCATGGCCATGCCCGACATGCACTGGGGGTACGGCTTTCCCATCGGCGGAGTGGCCGCTTTTGATCTTGATGAGGGCGTTGTTTCTCCCGGTGGGGTTGGATACGATATCAATTGCGGTGTGCGTCTTGCCTTAACCGGCCTGGACAGGGATTCGGTTCAGGAGAGGATCAAGGAATTGATCGACACGCTCTTCTATAGTGTGCCGTGCGGTCTGGGTTCAAAGAGCAATATCCGCTTGAACAGGAAGGAATTCTCGTCGGTATTGAGAAAAGGCGCCCAGTGGGCGGTCGGTCAGGGAATGGGAGACTCTGCGGATCTTGAGAGAATCGAAGATCGGGGCAGGCTTGAAGGAGCGGACCCTGCTGCAATCAGCGATCGAGCGTACGAACGGGGCAAGAACCAGATCGGCACGCTCGGATCGGGCAACCATTTCCTGGAGATCGGCTTTGTGGAAGAGATCCTGGATGAGGCTGTGGCTCAGCAGTGGGGCCTGGAGGTGGACCAGGTGACCGTGATGATCCATACGGGCTCCCGCGGGTTCGGATACCAGGTGTGCGACGAGTTTCTTGCCAGAATGGTGAAGAGCGTGCAAAAGGAAGGGTTCGAACTGCCGGACAGACAACTCGCGTGCACGCGCATAAAGTCCGCCCTGGGTGGAGAATACCTTGCAGCTATGGCCGCGGCCGCGAACTTCGCGTTCGCGAATCGGCAAGCGCTCATGCACATGATCCGCACTGCGTTGGAGGAAGATCTGGGAATTTCCCCCAGGGACCTCAAGTTTCGGCTCCTGTACGATGTGTGTCACAACATTGCCAAGATGGAATCGCACATCATCGACGGAGAAAAGAAAAAGGTCTGTGTCCACCGAAAAGGCGCGACACGAGCTTTCCCTCCCAATCATCCAGCCCTGCCCGCGCAGTTCCGCTCCACAGGACAACCAGTGCTGATCCCTGGAGACATGGGTCGGGCCTCGTACGTGCTTGTCGGCGCCCCGGGGGCAATGGAAGAGACTTTTGGATCTGCCTGCCACGGGGCAGGACGGCGGATGTCCCGCGGCCAGGCCATCAGAATGACCAAGGGACGAGCCGTTGAGAGGGAACTGCTGGACCTCAACGTGTACCCCAGGTGGAAAGGAAGAAAGACCCTGCGAGAAGAAATGCCCGAAGCTTACAAAGACGTAAACCTGGTGGTGGACGTTGTCCAGCAAGCCGGCCTGGCCCGAAAAGTGGCCAAGATCAGACCTATGGGCGTGGTGAAAGGTTGACGGCCGGTTTCGATGATCCTAGCCTGGGTGTCTAGGCGGGCCATCAGCTAAACATAGAGAAAAGAGCAGATCCAACAAGTTCCATAGCCGGTGGCGCAGGTCTTTGTAGGGGCGACGCATGCGTCGCCCTCTTTTGCCGGGTATCACCCGGAGCAGACCTGCAAACGGGATTGCGGGACTAGTCCCACGATTTTAGCTGCCATTCTCATAGACCTGTACGTTACTGAGCGGTTACCGGTCCACAAGCTCCGTCCGTGACCTGCGCATTTGATTGTGCTAAAATTGGATGCTTCCAAAGTGCGCGCTGCCGCTCCGCACTGTGACAGATTTTTCAACACAATAAAGGGAAGACTGTAAAGGACCTGATCACCGGCAAAGGAGACGCTGCAATGAGATCCGGCAATCCAGCTCTGACCGCTGACACGTTTCAGAAGGTTCGGGCTTTCGACGACACCGACCACGTGATGACCCTCCAGGGAACAGTGAACAAATCAGCGATTCTACTGTTTCTCGTGCTCATTACCTCGGGTTGGACCTGGCATTTGTACTATCAGGCGCCCGATCCCGATCCGGCCGTGGTAACACCCTGGATGATCGTGGGGGTCGTGGGCGGTCTTATCTTTGCGCTCATCACCATATTCAAGATGGAATGGGCCCCGATAACCGCGCCGATTTATGCTCTGCTGGAGGGCTTCGTAATCGGCGGACTGTCCGCCATAGCCGAAGCTCAGTTCCCGGGCATTGTGCTCCAGGCGGTGGGTTTGACCTTTGGCACGCTCCTGGCTTTGCTGATAGCGTACACGTCGCGTCTGGTGAAGGCCACGGAGAATTTCAAGCTCGGCATAGTTGCGGCCACCGGTGGAATCTTCCTTGTCTATATGGCCACGATAGTTCTGGGTTTCTTTGGCGTATCAGTGCCTTACATTCACGGCAACGGGCTCATAGGTATCGGATTCAGCGTGTTTGTGGTGATAATTGCAGCCCTGAACCTGGTGCTCGATTTTGATTTCATCGAGAGCGGTGCGGACCAGGGAGCGCCCAAGTACATGGAGTGGTACGGCGCTTTCGGTCTGATGGTCACGTTGATCTGGCTCTACATAGAAATTCTCAGACTTCTCATGAAGATTCGAGGCCGCGATTAGTGACCAACCGTCAACAGGAATTCTGAGCCGGCTGATGAAACGGAAGCAGCCGCCGGTCTTGCGGGTTTATAATAGATCTCGAAAGTTCTCACGGATTGGCAGGCTGGAAAGCCTGCCCCATAGGAAGAAGTTTCCGAGGAATCCGACCAGACCAATCATTTCAGCAGTTGTCGGGGGCAGGTCTGCGTACGGCGCGTAGCATGCTACGCCCTCTTCATGGGCGGTATCACGCTGGGCCGATCTGCAACGGCCGCTGCGGGATTTGTACCACGATTTCAGACTCTTTCCTGATCGAGACGCCCGCTACCGAACGGTTTCGGGGTTTATGCCTAATAATATTGACTAATTGCAGGCACACATGCTAGAATGACATTTGAAGTGGGTTTTTGACCGGGGAGTGGGGATGGTTCCCGCGTGCGGGAGCCGAATACTGGCCGGCAAGCAAAGGAGTGTACCATGGCAAGGCTGTTGTTTTTGTCGTTGGTGGTGTTACTCGTCTTCGCTCCCCTCGGGATGAGCTATGGAGCGGGCATATATTGGGATCGCAGCGCCGCGGTGAGTGAAGGGATCGCCGACAAAGACTTTGATATGAACTTTGAGATTGAAAAGAGGCCCAAAACGTTGGAACAGCGTGGGGTCTACGATGACAGGCTGCCTCCAAGCGCTGAAATAGAGCCCGCGGCTCCGACCGTCCCGCAACTGCGCGCGCGAACCACTCCCGCTACGCGGCGCTCCATCGAGACACCACGGCGGCTGCCCAAGCCGCGGAGTGTTGGATCGACTCCACAAGTGACTGAGGCTGCTCCGGGAACCTCCAAAAGGACTTCCACCGAAAAACAGACCACCAGGGGGCCGACCGCTCCGCCGGAAAAAAAGAAGCTTCCCGCGTGGGGAAAAGTTGATACGAAGCCCGGTGAATCGAAATCAAAGTTCAAGTGGGGCGGGCGCTAGGCGCGTACATCTTGAAGGCACGAGCCGTGCTCGGGCTTCAACCCCGGGCGTCATTCCACTCTGGCGCCCAGATGGATGGAGGGGTCCCTCTGAAGCCTGGAAAGGGCCACTTCTATGTTGTAGTCCCGGATGTTTAGGCCTTTGGAAACTGCTACAATCTCGCCGTCTTCTACGCCCACTTCCATTGCCATAATCTCCTTGGCCTGTTGGAGTCCCGCCAGGTTAACGGGAAATCCGGACCAAAGGTTCCAGGACCTGAAGTAAACGATCCAGTGCAGCTTATTGTCCATGATTCGGGTGTCCACGAGCCTCATGCAGGGTGAAGAACCCTCATCATCATCATAGAAGAACACGTCCTCAGGCCGTCCCACCTCCATGCACATCCTGTTTGTACGGCCCCCGTGCTTCTTGTAATAATCTATGACGTACTGCCAAGACACCTGGAGGCGTTCTCCGTATGTGTAGTGTTCACCGGGCTGCTTTTCAGGCGATAGCAAATAGGGCATGTATTCGCTCAGATATTTTTCATCCGCGACCGGTGGCAGGTTCAGATGTTCCGGAATCTGCGGTAGCAACGGGCGAACAGAAGGATGCTCTATGTGTATGGTGATCATGTCGAATTCGATTCGGTCCGCCCCCGGGTTGGAACCGGTGTCTACGGTATAGCGTCTGGCCGCGCCGTTGGGTTTGCGCGATTCCTCAACAAGCGTGTACAGGCATTGGAACCAGGCGTCAGGAATAGTGGTGGCTTCAATGAATACAGGCTTCATGATCTCACTCCCGTGATACTCAGCAATTCGTCCACAGGTCGCCGCTCGGGGCTGACCGCGAAACAGCACCCGGTCGAGCGGGTGCGCGGGTGCGTTCCTCATCCTCTATGGGGCGACAGTGGCGCCTGGATCATATAACGAACACCCGCTTTGTCAAGACTTTGTCGAGATCCTTGGATCAATCCTGTTGCGCGATTGAAGAGCAGGTGATAACACGAATCAGAAACTTGGAGTAACCGTTCACCGTGAACCGTACAAGCTCCCGGAATTACGTATGGGGGAGGTTT
>CAZGNL010000255.1:0-4796 GCA_964527475.1 uncultured Syntrophaceae bacterium | reverse complement strand
GGCCCACTCGACGTGGTGTCAATAGGTTCTCCACGATATATCCGTTCTTCGACCACGTGGGCCCATCCCCCGATATCCCCGTGTCCCCGTGCAAAGCATAAGCCCAAACCTTTCTCGAAGCTCCCACTCCCGGGGGCGCTACGGACCATAAATGAAGCCCTACACCAACCGGCTCGCAAATTGGCCCTACGCCCAGTAGCTCCCCCTCCAAACCTCCCCCATACGTATTTTCAAGGAGTTGTACTTGTCACGGTGTACGCTTACGGTGGCCCGGTTCCGGGGTTCGAGAGCTTTACGACTCCTCGCGGGCTTCCGTCACTGAATCGACCAGCACTCCGAAGAAAGGGTCAAGGGTGTCTGCTTCGTGCGCGGGGTCGTACTTCCATCCCAGATGCTGAAGACAGGATCCGCACACCACGAATCGCCATCCGTATCCTGGAAACCAGGAATATTCCAGAAAAAGCTCATCATCTACCATGACGTTCCGACAGTCCCGGAATGTCCTGAAATTACAGCGCACTCCCGCGGGATTCACAAATGAGTGCCTATCGGAACCGTTCAGGGGGACGAGGGCCGCGGAATCGGATATCAATGCCCCGCAACGGGAGCAATAGAAATTCTTGTTATCATCGCCCTTGTCTTTGTCGGGCAGTTTGACGTGGGCTATCATAGGTCTATTCTAAAGGCCCCGGTTGAACGCTGCAAGGCCCTTTAGACTATGCGTACAATATTCTGGGGCCTGCCTCTACGGTAGGTATCGGAGGTCGGGTCTGCGTGGTACCCGACGCTAAGAGGGCGTAGCATGCTACGCGCCGTACGAGGACTTGCTCCTGACAGCTTCGACATCATTGAATGTGCTTGAAGATCCCTCTCGTCAGTGGAGGCTTGCTCAGTTGCTCAGATAGCCGTGTTGGACAAGGAGCTTTTTCACTTTTCGGCCCATGCCCTTGGGCACTCTCAGGGGGAAGCCGGAGGGGTTCCTTTTCTCGGGTTTGGGTAAAAGCCCTGTGGAAGGGTCGATTCCCGGGTTGAGTTCCCACATGTGTCGGGGGCTGGCGCCGCACCATTTCGCGACCATGTGCAAAGGGAGGTCCTTCCGGAGTTTCAGCCGACCCAGGAAATCATACTTCAGCGGCCCCGGGCGGGCGAAATCCATGCCATAGTACTCCCTGTGTGAATCGATGATCTTGAGCGCAATCAAGCGGGGGATTATCACTTCGGAATAGTGGGGCAAGACCAACTCCCAGTAGGAAAAACCCTTCGCCTTCTTGACTGCCCTGTCTATGGGCTCGGCGCCGTCCACAAAGGCGCACACCGCTATCAGCCAATCCCCGGCATACTTCTTGCGGCATAGGGACTGCAACATGGTGCAGGCAATTCTCGTGGAAACCGCGGGATCCCTCCGGTCATCCCAGTCATTGGTGGATATCCATTGCGCGGGCAGCCGGCGGCGGTGGTTCTCGCGTTTGGATCCCAACGCCCATAGGCCGACGCCTCCGGAACGAGTGCGGAAGTTGGGAAGCATGCCGCTGAGGAGCACAGGAAGAAACCTCAGGTCCGCGGGAACCTTCTCCGCAGCTAATATCTTGCGGATCAGCGGGCCCCGCTGCGACATCCGATCGAACCATTTGATCATCACGGCCCGCCGGTCCATGAGCAGATAGTTTATCTGGTCGACAACTCGTACAGCTACTCCCTTTCGGTCCAGGCGTATCTTGATCCCCGCGAAAGTAACTCCGCTTTTGACTATGTCCGGAGGAAGGACATATCCGGCCCGAGTATAGCCGGCCTCGGTTGCCGCAAGGGCTGGACGATTCCCAGCGCCGGAGGCAAATACTCCTACCACGGCGAGAATCAACAAGGCCCAAATCAGGGGGGGTAGTTTACTCCGGAATGTTCCTTGGTTCATTGAGAGGGGAAAAATGGGGGGGACTCCTTGACTATAGCCATCCGCGGGGAACCGACTCGATCCCCCGGCCAATCACAGGTCTCGTCAGATCTCGTTGGCTCTTTCCTTGAGTTCCTTGCCGGTCTTGAAGAATGGGAGATGTTTGCTACTGACCATGATCTTCTCCCCGGTCTTGGGATTCCTGCCTGTATATCCCTCGTAATCCTTCACCACAAAGGAGCCGAACCCACGGATTTCGATCCTGTCGCCGGCCACCAGAGCGTCCGTCATAGTCTTAAAGACCATGTCAACGATCTCTTCCGCCTTGCGCATCGGCAGGTCCATCTCCTTGGCCAAGGATTTTACCAAATCGGACTTGTTCATGGGTCTCTCCTGCAAGAAAAATCAAAAAATATTGTCCAGCGGACCTTCCCGTCCGTGTCGGTCAGTTTTCCGGTTCTATGACCGAAGGGTTTCAAGATACGCTGAAGACTGTATGCGAGAACACTTATGGTTAACTGTCAGGGACGCTTTTGTCAAGAGAATTCGCATACTAATTAAAACCTATCACTTACGCGGGGGCAATAGCAGGATGTCATTGCGAACGCAGCGAAGCAATCTCCTGCGCGCCGGGTATGGGGATTGCTTCGTCGTTTCACTCCTCGCAATGACACACGCGATGAGAGGATCGGCCCCGCGAAACTGAAGGCTTACCACCAATTCTCCTGAACAGCCATCTCATCCCGCGTAAAAGACGCTGCTACGACCATGCCCACGCATAAGCGACAACGCGAAGATGGCCTGATTCACCTGATCCCGTATCCCGGAGCACGACCTGAACAAAACCGGAGAAGCACGGCGCCTCTACGCCGGCATGTCCGCGAACAATCAGAATGCTCTTGGATGAAATCTGCTGTAAAACGCGAAAAAGTCACTGGTATAGCTTCGATCAACGTATCGATTGAGCGTATATGTTTTCTGGTCCGGAGACAGCCTGGCCTTTTTCACAATGATTCCATCACCATCGGTGTAATACAGGTTGCCGACCACATTGTGCGGATTCGCGTCCCCGTGTATGGCTCTCACGCACCCTGCCAATACCAGAGCCTTAGCCAGATCCTTGGTGCTGATATGGTGTCCCAGGGCAAAGACCAGGTTTCCGTCCTTTCTGATACCGAACGCGCTGCGGGTCGCGATAAACCACTGGTGTCCCCCGTACGCTCCGGCGCCCGATGCCGAGTACGGATACCCGCCATACCAATAATAGTATGGCGATGGACTCTCGTCGCTCAGTAGAAGCCCGAGACCGATCTCGGAATCTACTCTTTTGCCGTCGCGCACGACCCTCTCCACCACCTTGCCATCCTTGACTATCAAGTGCTTGAGTTGTCGCGCGTCCCTTATGGAGGACAAGGAAAGCCCATCCTTCCATTCCAGCACGTCTACCGAATCATCCTTATAGTTGACGATGGTGGCCAGGCCCGGAACCATCTTCTCCAATACCTCGCCCCGAAAGATTGCTCCACCCTCCTTGGCGTGCCTCTGTTTCCACAGACCGTTGGTGATCGCCAGGAGGGTGGCCTTGTTCTCCGGTTCTATCATCGACGTGCCACTGGGGGCGAAACGTTCCGCAGAACCTATGTAGAGGCGCATCTTTAGGTATTCCATGTCGAACAGCAGCATATGAACCACTGCATTGGGGTATTCAACACTCGGGCGATACGTGGTCTTGTATATGGTCGGCCAGCCGTCCGCGGCCACAGGCATATGCTTCCAGTCCCACATTCCTTCCTCCTTCATTGGAGGATCCAGATAGAGCGGAGGTATGCTCTTCAGGGACAGCTTCCTCAAAGGCTCCATGCAATGACGACGTGGGAATCCCATGTCCGACGGCACAAGAACAGGCGGACCCGGGGCTGCCAAGTGATTCGGACTGAGCCATCCGTTGACTTCAGTAATGGGGCCGGCAGGCGGACCGTCTTGCTCTGTGGGAGGCAGCCCAATCTCCACGATGCTCCCAACAGTAACGGAGAGGGACGGAACCGATTTCGGTTCCTTTTCACCGTCTTTCTCTGGCGCTCGGTGGTATCGGGGCTCTGCGCGATCATCAGGAACAGTGATCTTTCCTCCCCACAGCAAGGGCTCCCAGATCGGAGGAGATTTATCGAACGATTCAGCCGGCGAGGCGTGTCCTGAAATGCCACACACAACGAACGCGCACGCCAGCACAGCAGCGAAACACAAACGCGCCGGCAGGCGCGGCGCGCGCGTTATCGAGATGCTCGCCGCGTATTCACCCGATTCTGTTGGAATAAGACCTCTGCGTATCATAAGGGTACTAATCCGACTGCTCTCTGAAGGTCAGGCGGACTGGAAAGTCCGCCCTACATTTCAAACCGATCGGCCCCAATTCTCCTCCTGTGGCGCAGACTTTCCAGTCTGCGATTCGCCTTCCAGCCCGGCCCTGTTCTTGCTCGCGGACTTGGCGGTTGACATTGCCCTGTTCATCAGCTATGCATACTCGAATTCCATGAGATGCAGATAGGCGCTGATCTCCACGTGAACTGTTCAGTTTTCAGCAGATCCCCGTTCCAAACCGATGAGCACTGCACGTTGCGATACCGTCAAGTAATCACCGGAGATTAGCAGTACCGTGGCGCGCGGTCAAGACGTGAGCCCGAGAGTCAACGGTCGGGTTCGTGGGACCGGACCGAGACAGTCGATAAAGCGGGACGCCTATTGCTCAGGTAAACGTTCGACATGTTCATTGAGGCGCATAAGAACAGGAATGATAGCGCAGGCGCGTCCTGATTCGCGAATCATCCCGGATCCAAGGAATCAACAGGATGGTGAAAAGTTTCTATGAAAGTCTCGTGAAAAAACCACCCATTTCCGGGTCAACGTATGG
>CAZGNL010000254.1:0-4842 GCA_964527475.1 uncultured Syntrophaceae bacterium | reverse complement strand
CAGTAGTAAGATTGGGCGAGAGACCGGAGTGAGACAGATCGAACGGTCTCCATCTGCGGACTCCCGCCTCCTCTTCCCGGCTATGCGGGACAGGCATCCAGTTTCCCCCTAAAGTTCCGCGGCCAGGTCGGGGGTACGTTTCTTCATCTGCAAGCGCACATTACCAAGATTCGCTCCCAGTTCGCACACGAGGCAGAGCAGGGCATCCCTTCCGAGGGTCCCCATGAGGAGTATCCCCTTGTCGAATTCCACCATGGATTGGGTGAGCGCCCCGACGTTGAGTTCCTTTCCCATGACCTCGGAGGTTCCGAGACCGGTGGAGATCACCGCGCCCACTGTCTCCGTATCCCGTCCGTCGGTGCTCATTCCTTCGATCACGAATCCGTCTCGACCAACGACAACGGCCGCGGTGATCCCGTCCACTTTGAGGATGTCGTTAAGTTGATTCTTCAGACTAGCCATTTCAGTCCCTCCTTGATCCTTTTACCTTTGAGACTCCTAACGAGGAGTCGCTGTCTCGAAACATGTCTCGGTCCCATCGTCTCTCCGGGCCAACTCGACTTTGGCTGTTATACCGGTAAGACGCTTGAACGTCTCCTCCACCAGACCGAAGCCAAAGTGACAGATCGGCTGTTGACCGACAGGCTGTCCCGATTCCTTGGACAGGCCGGCAAAGAAGCATTGCTTGAACTGGATCTTTGCCACCCCATCTTCGACTCCCACAACGGAGAATTCCCCGAAGCCACCCAGATCCTTGACGCCTTGCGCCATGATCGCTCCCGCGTCTTCCGGTGTCTTGCCCGAGGGCAGGTCAGGCCAGATCTTCGTGGAGGCGGATATTCCCGCCTGACGCATCACCGCGGCGGCTCCGGTTCCCAGCAGCTTGCTTACCGCGTTCTGGATTTCCCCTATGATTATGTCCTTACTATCCATGATCCTTGATCTCCCATTGGTAGGACTCCGGTCATTTGTCCATGAGTTCCACGACCATGACCGTGTCACCGGGCGCGCCGGCGGGTTCGAGCGTCTTGAGCCTGGCCTTCTTGCCCAGGTTCTTCTCGGAGACCGCAATGGTCAACGCCGCGAACGGACACCCGAAAGGCGGTATTCCCTCCTCCTTGAGTCTGCTGGTCAGGCCGTAGAGGGAACACTGCGTGATGTTTGCAGTGAGTTCGTTCCCATTGAGCGAGAACTCCATTTTGTCGCACAGCCCCGTCTCCACCATGGTTTCTCCAAGCTTGGCGGAGAGCTTGTCCACATCATCGACGCACGAGAAATCTACTCCCAGTTTGCCAAGTTCATCGAGGATGTCGGGCGCGGCCTTGCGCATGACAGCCGCTGCATTCTCGCCCACGAGACCGTAAAGGGCTTTGTAGACACCGTAAAGAATTCCTGACACTGCTCTCGTATCAATCTTGTCAACCATTTTGTGCTCCTTTCCCCATGTCATTGTTGTTGAAGTCCGTCTACGAACCTCATCCGGGTGCTCGTTTTTCCTGCGGGATTAGTTCACCGGGCTTGAAGCGGTTCTGCGCCCGGTGAGGATGGAGGGGGAGACTCATCTCCCCCTCCAAACCTCCCCCATCGTGATTCCAGCGGGTTGCACATCTCCCGGTGAACGGTTACCTGCTGCGGAACCACGACGGGTGGTCCCGGGCCTGAGTGTGTCGTCAAGTACTTATGCATTTGATCGCCTCCTCCATATTTCCATCTCTCAGCAGTTCCAAGGCCCGTTCAAATTGCCGGATCGCTTCCGGATCACCCTCTTCGTTGCGAAGCTCTCGGATCCGTTCTCCCAGGGCTATCTGAAGAGCCAAAGCTTGCTCTTCCTCGCTATCCGCGGTCGCAAGCATCTCTTTGAAGCGATTGGCCCTTGATTGTGGTTTGACGGGGGATTGCGGTTCAGTAGAGCCGTTGTTGACAGCCGGCGTCACTAATGCCTTCTCAGAGTGCGGGGAGCCTTCCGGTACCGGCACCACGGCTCGGGCCATATCAATGTCCAACGGGTTTTCCGTCCCATCGCCAAAGGTGAGCAATTGGGCCACCGCTGCCTTGAGCCGACGAACGTTATCGGTTATGTTCTCGGCAAGATAATCGACAACATCTTCCGACATGGAACGCTCATCCAGGAAATGTCTGACCAGATCTCGGCGCTCCGTCCTATCACCCATTTGCAGGCTTACTATGACACCTCCCCCGAGCCGGGAGAGCAGCCGAGACTCCATCTCGGCCAGACGAGTTGGAGGCACATCCGAGCTTATGACCACCCAGCGGTGCGTCTTTGTCATGTAGTTAAGAACGGAAAAGATATCTCGTTGAAGGTTCTCCCGTCCCTCGCAGAGTTGAATGTCGTCTACCATCAGAACATCTACTGATGCCAGCCACTCTCTCAGTTCGGCCCTGGTTTTCAGGCGTTCGGCCCGTTCGAGTTCCGTTTCCAGGTCCGCGGTGTTGACCAACAGAACTTCCTTGTCGTCCGCGGAGTTGGCAATTGCCGAGAGCAGGTGAGTCTTGCCGAGCCCGACCGCGCCGTAGAGGTAGAGAGGATTGTAAGGGAGCTGGGAAGGGGACTTGAGAGCCACCGTCCGGGCAAGCTCCACTGCAAAAGAGTTGCCCTTGCAGATCACGTAGTTGTCAAAGGTCAAGTTCGGATCGGGTGGGTCATTCATCAGCGCTGACCCGGTTTCATACTTTCCGAGACCTCTGCTCCTTCGGTACAGCTCTATGCGCTGCGCTGCGCGTTCGTCCACAATTCCCTTGCGGATGCTGACTTGCAGGAAGTCGGGCAGGGGACTCAGGCCGGATTTTCTTGGTTTGTCGCCCATTGCTCTCACCAGATTATTCGAGACCTGCGGCCAACCTGCCTACACTCATGGTAACCGCGCCGAGTGAGGCGTCCTTGGTCGCCACCACAATGAGGCTGCGCCCACCGCGAAGCCTTACCAACACCACAGTACCCTGGTTGTCGTCGATCAAAATGCGGTTGAGACCGCCTCTTGGATGGGACTGCATCAGGGCGTGCAGGTTGGAACGAAGATCCTCGATCCCTTCCGGGAATCCATCGGGAACGTCGACCGAAGCTCTGATGTTCCCATCAGAATCGAGGACGCCGGCGTGCAATGCGAAGTCGTTGGAGCCGAGGAACTCCGACAGCGCCGCTGCAAGCGTTTCGTCGTCTTTGCCTTGCTCTGAATCCGTTCGGCCTCGCCTTTTTTCTTCTTCCAATTTGAGCTCGTCATGAATTTTCAGCGCCTGCATAACCGCGCGGTGAAGATCCAGATTGATGCTCCTCGCCTCCGGTTCCACATCCGGGAGGAACTCGAACTCACCCTCGCTCCAGTCCACGATGCGGACCAGGGCATCCATGCCGGAGACATCACCGAGGGAGGCATGAACCAGGGCGCCGTCCTCATAGAAGAGTTTGGCTTCCCCCTTGTTTCCGCTGATGACCAGATGCCCGGTTTTGCGCCCACCGTGGGGAATCTGAACAAGATCGATGATTCCCAGGTCTGCCAATGTTCCCTTCAGCGCCATCTTTTTCTTCTCCCTACCTGATACGGTTCTTTACCTGAAAATGGATGCGGTGAGAATCCCGCGAGTTTTGCCTCAAACCGACTATTTCGGCGTAGCATGCTACGCCCCTACAATTGCCACAGCAACCTGTGCAAGGTCTATTTCGTGACGGGCCCTTAGTGCGTTCTTCATCGGCATCCTGCCGGCCTCCCGACAAAGCTCTTTCTCAGAGCTGGAACTTCTGGATCACCTGTCGGCTCGCCATGCGTATGGTCTCCATAACACCCCGGCCCTCCGTTGCCACCGCCTCAAAGGTCGGGATACCGTTTAGGCCCAGTTGACCCTCCAGTGTGCCTATAGGCAGAAGATCCGGCAGGTCCCTTTTGTTGTATTGCAGTACCAACGGAAAGCCCTTGTACTCGACCCCAAAGTCCGACAGGCTGTTCCGGAGCATGCCGAAGCTCTCAAGGTTGTCCTGAAGCCTGTCCTTCTCTGAGTCTGCCACAAACACGATTCCATCCGCCCCTTCCAGGATCAGGCGGCGGCTTGCCTCGTAGAAGACTTGCCCAGGCACGGTGTACATATTGAAGCGGACTGTGTAGCCCTCTATCCGGCCGAGTTCCAGCGGGAAAAAGTCAAAAAAGAGGGTTCTCTCCTCCTCCGTATCCAGGACGACTATGTCTCCCTTGCGGTCGTTGTCCAGGACATTATGGATATACATTAGATTGGTGGTCTTGCCGCTCATTCCCGGACCATAGTAGACAATCTTGAAGGCTATTTCCTTGTCCTGATAATTGATATGCGGCATAATCCGCTCCTTTACTTGGTCTCAAAGATTCGGTCGATCAGATTGAGGGCATACTCCTTGAATTCCGGTGTAGCTATTTCTCCGGCATTTTTCGGTGTCTCATGGCGGGCAAGCGCCCTGTTAAGGGCCTCGCCGGTTCTGCGAGCCTCAAGCCGCACCATTCCGATACGCTGGTAATCCTCGAAGACGATCACCATCATCTTCGAATCGTGTACCAGGCTGATGTGGATGTGACGGTTCTCTCCCTGCTGGAGCAGTATTGAGAAGTGTTTCTCCCCAACCATTCTGGCCACCTCACGGGTTGCCGAGAACATCGCGGCCACCAGAGCGGCCATTGCCGTGGTATTCAAATACGAGGTGTCGCCCGCTTCCGTGATTGAAATCCCTTCCTTTGTGATGAGCATGGCTGTCAAAGCCCCGGATTTCTCGATCAGTGCTGAAAGAAGCTGTTTCACGTCACCGTTGCCGTCTTTGTTTTCCGAATTCATCCTTTGACTCCTTACTGATTGCCGGTCATATGC
>CAZGNL010000253.1:0-4925 GCA_964527475.1 uncultured Syntrophaceae bacterium | reverse complement strand
AGCGCGGATCATACCACCGTTCTAACGCGCAAAAAAACTCGCCCGTCAGAGCTGATCACAGCGGCATAGCCCCTCAATCATTATGTGTTGACTCGCAAGATGTGATTGCGAGCGCAGGGAATCAATCTCCGGCGCAGAGGATATGGGGATTGCTCTGTCGTGTCACTCCTCGCAATGACACGCTCGATGAGAAGATCTGTCCCTTGAAGCTGATGTCTTACACCGCGAGCTTCCTCAACACGGCTCAATATTATATTCCTCATTTGCAAAGGAAATGGTATTAAATAGAGTCGATGAGTAAGCTCTCGCGAGGGCCGGCCTATGGCTCCGTCGAGGAGTGGCTAAGGAAATCATCTGATGAAACGCAAGGTGCTCTTGATAGAGGACAGTGTTCTGACCCGCATGGAGGTGGGTGATCTTCTGCGGGAGCATTTCCGCGCGGAAGTTGTGGAAGCGGTTAATGGTCTTGAGGGCCTGGAAAAGCTCGGCAGTGAACCGGACCTCAATCTGATAGTAGCCGACATAGAGATGCCCGGGATGGACGGTGTGGAGTTTATCCGCAATGTGCGCTCCATGGACGACTTCTGTTTCCTGCCCATTGTGGTGATGTCAAGCCTGGGTCGAATTAAGCGGAGAGATGACGCTCTAAATTCCGGCGCGGATGCGTTCATCCCAAAACCGGTGACCGTCGAGGCGCTTGAGACTATACTGGAAGATGTCTGGTAGAATCCAGCGTCTGGAAAATGGAGGACATGGAGGCAGAAAGCAACACTCAGCCAGGCCCCGCCTTGAAGGCATCGGGAAAGAAGTTCGGGACCTTTGAAGGGGTCTTCCTCCCCAACTTGCTCACCATATTGGGCGTGATCCTGTACCTGCGCCTGGGCAAGATCATGGGTGAGTCCGGGCTGGTCTACGGAATACTCATCATACTCCTGGCACATCTGGTGACGATCACGACCGCTCTTTCTCTGAGCGCGATTGCAACGAACATGCGGATGAGAGCCGGGGGCGCATACTATGTTATCAGTCGCAGCCTGGGAGTTGAGTGGGGAGGATGCATTGGAATCCCGTTGGCCCTGTCCCAGACGCTGTCAATTGCGCTTTACACGTTGGGATTTGCTGAATCGGTCAAGATGCTGTCGAGCCTGGATTCTTTCGCATTTCTTAGACACCTGGGCGCGTATCCGATGTGGATGGTGGGATCCGCGGCTCTGGCCGGGATGGCGCTGCTGTCCCTTATGGGTTCCGGAATTGTGCTCAGGACTCAGTATCTCGTTCTAGGCCTCGTGGTATTGTCGCTGGGGGCCATACTGTATGCAACCCCATTGACAACGCCGAATCCTCATCTATTCGGCAAGTTTTCCGACCTGAATTTCTGGCAAGGCTTTGCCCTGTTCTTTCCGGCCGCGACGGGGATCACCGCGGGAGTGAGCCTCAGCGGGGATCTCAAAACGCCCCGCGTGTCCATTCCCAGGGGTACAATGGCTTCAGTCTTTGTGGGCCTGGCGGTATATCTTGTTCTGGCAGTGTTTCTCTGCTTTTCCGCGTCCCCTGAGCAGCTCACCGGGGACAATTTCATTCTTTTCAAGGTAGCCTGGCGTCCGGAGCCGGTGATCGGCGGAATCTGGGCTGCAACCATCTCTTCCGGGCTCGGCATGATTCTGGCCGCTCCCCGGACTATTCAAGCGCTTGCCAATGACGGGGTTTTGCCACGATTTCTTGGACGAACCGTCGGCAAGAACCGGGAACCCATGATTGCAATGATCGTAGCCCTGATCATAGCGGAGGGAGCGATCCTCTTGGGCAACCTCGACATTGTGGCCCCGGTCCTGTCCATGTTCTTCCTGGTAGCCTATGGGATGCTCAATCTGATCTCCGGTCTCGAGACCCTCATAGGAAATCCAAGCTACCGACCGACCATAAGGACTCCGTGGTGGATTTCGCTGCTCGGGGCCGGCTGCTGTTTCTATGTCATGTTCGTCATAGACGTGCGGGCCACATTACTTTCAATAGCGTTTGTCGCGGTGACGTACCTCTTCTTGAAGCATCGGCATCTTAAATCGACCTGGGGGGATTTGCGTCGCGGGTTCTGGCTGTCCATAATTCGGCGGTCGCTTCTTCAGGTGGAGCGACTTCCGGATCATCCCAAAAACTGGCGGCCCCACATTGTTGTGATCACGGGTGTCCCGCAGGGTCGCCTCAATATTGTGGAGTTGGCCGACTGGTTCGGCAGTCGTCGAGGGCTGGTTACCATACGTCACGTTATGACCGGACCTTTTCGGAAGATGCTTGCCCGTAAGCGTTTGGCGTACAACAACTTGACCAAGTTTGTCCGGGACGAGGGGCTCACGGCCCTCACCGCTGTGGATGTGGTGGAAGATAGAGCCACCGATCTCCGCAAGATTCTGGACAGCCAGGGCTTTGGCGCGTTTAGCGCAAACACCGTGATACTCGACTGGGATGAAAGATCTCAGCTGAACAGGGGCGAGTTTGAAAAGCTATGCGAGGGAATCCTCGTTGCCGACAAAACCCTTTTGATTCTTCACGTGGACTCGGATCGCAGGTTCGGCGACCGCAAGAATATCCACATCTGGATGGATCTCAAGTCTCCTCATCATTCCATGATGCTCCTACTGGGCTACCTGATATCACAGGGTGAAGACTGGCCCGGTTCCCATATCCACGTCCACATTATCGGCTGCAACGAAGCAGATGAACAAGAATGCTCGGACGCGGAGGCATCTCTCAGGGAATCCCGCATCCCAATGGATGTCACCTTCCACACGGATCTTGAGGCCGCTGACATACATTCCCAGGCTGATGAGATCACCCGCCGATCAACCGATCCGGACCTCCTCATAGTCCCCTTTCCCTACGACGGATCCGACGCGGACCAGATGCTCCCTGTCCTGGATCAACTGGCCGCCGCGGTGGACCGACTACCCTCCGTGCTCATCGTGAGAGGTCAGACCGCGGTGGACCTCCGGGAATGAAACTGCAAAGTGTCCCTTTGCTGACGATCGAATAGCAGTCAAGAAACGCAAGGCCGTCAGATGTTCTTGCGCTAACCGTTCACCGCGAACCGTACAAGCTCCCGGAATTACGTATGGGGGAGGTTTGGAGGGGGAGATGAGTCGCGCAGCACCTTCGCCGGTCTATGCTAGATGCGAGTGCATGCGTACACGCGAGAATTGAAAGCTCTTTGCAGGGGTCTGGGGGCAGTTTCTCACGAGAAAGCGCCCCCGGTTCCTTTCCTATGTGGCTGGAGCAGCGCAATTCCCCCAATTTATCGCCGGCGGGCCCCGGTCATCGTCTCCATCTGTGAAGCAGCGGCACGAGGATTCCGTGCCTCTGGAGGGCAGGAAGCACTCTTCTCGCTCCTACAAGGGCCAGAACCTTTATGTGCATCTTTTCGATTTCGGTCCATCCCCTGTTAGGACAGGTCCTACACGCGGGGCGGAGTTTGCCGGTTAGTATGCCGGAGCGATAAGCCTTGATCTTGGAATTATTGAGAATGTCTTCGAGTCCTTGGCCCTTGTTCAAGAATCCCATGACCTCATCGGTTATGCAGCAGGGCTTGACGCCGGTGTCCACATTGATCCTTGCGTAGATCCAGGGATCCAGACAATTCCTGGTCATGCCGCTTTTCCCGGGATCATCGTACAGCGATCCATTGTTCGTGGACTCGTCCGGGCCCGCTTCTCTGAGTTTGTCGTTTATGAGATCGATCAAGGTGCTGCAAATGAAGCTTCCGCCATTCTTTCTTATCCTTGCGAAAACCCTATCAAAGAGCCCCGGAAGCTCGCGAAGCTGTTCCAAGGGCATGTCCGTCACATGGTCGACCGACTCGTCGCCGTCTTCAGCCGGCGGGGGATCACAGAGATTCAAGAAGCAGAAGTGCTTTACGCCGACCGCAAGGCCAAAACCCACATATTCTTCAAGGTAACGCACTGTCTGCGCGGAAACCACGGCATTCCACCAGAAAAAGGGCTCGCGAGCACCCCGATCGGCCGCGAAGCTACGAATCTTGGCCATGTTGTAGAGTAGCGTACCGAGATTCCCGCCCCTTCGCAGCTTCTTGAAAAGCCGCGGCCGCACTGTGTCGCAGCTCACCCGGACAATGGGAAATCCGGATAGAGTGGCGGCTTCCGCATCAGACAATTCACGCGCGAGATTGGTGGTAATGGCGAGACCCAATCCCCGGTCGAGCATACGGTCGCAGTGGGAGTGCCAGTCCTTGACTACAGTGGTCTCTCCGTTCCCACTGACCCCCACGGAGAGAGCGTTGCGGCGCTGCAACACGTCCGCGATCGAATCAAGATATTGGAAGTCCAAGTCTGATCCCACGTTCGCGGAGCTGCGACAGTACACACATCTGAGGTTGCATCGAGTTGAAAACTCAATCTCCGCACGGGCGGTGAAGTTCGACTCCAACAATTGTTCCGTGCCGATCCTATTACTCAGGCCCGGCACCCGGGCAAGGCCTTGCCATGTCTTGAAAGCAACTTTGGAAAGGCTGCTCACGACCTGGTTGTCAACAACGAGATCTCTCACGACTTGAACCTCCAGGGGCCGGCCACCGGTGTATCCCCTTCCTTCCTTCAGTATCTCCAATTCTATCGTATTTGTCCACTGGGCGCTCGAACAGGAGGTCACCGCAGACATGGACGTTGACCCCCGACCCTACCGTGGGGTAGACTCGCAAGATCGACCTGAAAGGCTCTTGGGTTCGGGATGGTCAAGTCCATCATCGCAATCAAGAAGTAGTATGATCGGGAATTATTCCGCGATATCCTCAATCGGGTTCTTTCGACCATTGACCGGTCGTCCGATGGCTCTCGAACCCCGAATTGCCACCGACGCTCCTCTGATACCAACTTACATCGCAAGAGAGCGACAACGAAGCATGAAAGTCCTTGCCGTTG
>CAZGNL010000252.1:0-5040 GCA_964527475.1 uncultured Syntrophaceae bacterium | reverse complement strand
AGGGGAGCCACTGCGCGTGGGGCGATTGAGCGGGCCCCGGACAGCTTACGTGACACGACAGATGTCGGTAGCGCGACGTTGAAATGCCGGCCCGGCTAGGGCCTCCCCTCCAAAGATGACTGGATTCTTAAGGAATTTACAGAACCGCTTACCACATCCTGGGCGGAGTCACGGACAAGCTACCCCAAGATTTTCATACTTCGTTGTGCCTTTGTTTCTAGGCATGGAAGTTGGCCTGAGTCGCCCGGATTACGGGGCCTCCGTGGTGTCGTGATCCTGGGGCCGTGGAGAGAAAAAAAAAGCCCGACCGGATGGTCGGGCGTTCCAGAGCACACTCAGTGCGATGATTATACGAAAAACGGGGGAGTAATGAACCTTAACCGGCTTGCCGATGGTCAGAAGATGAAGCCGACCTGGACGAAGGCTCCATCCATGGTTGAGGAAAACATCTCGTTGTCTGTGTCCTTTTTCAGATTCGCGTACCGATACCCGCCTTTCACGAATCCGAATCGGCCGCGTTTGATGGGGATCAGATAGCTCAGAGCCGCTTCAGCCTCATATCCGACATTGTCGTCCAGGAATGCGATCCCGCCCTTGCACCCAATGGCCAGCGTGTTGCCTCGATAGTTCTTCAGGCATCTTTCAAACTCCACGCCCAGTACGGCAAGGTTCTTGGTGTCGTCCCACGTGACCGAGCTCTGGCCGGCTTGGACGCCTCCGATGGAAAGGGCGTCCTGAATGACCATCCAATCGACAAAGAAATTGGTGTTGCTGCCCATCTTACGGCTCAGGTTGAATACAAGCCCGGCTCTGTGCGTGTACCTCTCCCACTTGGATCGGATCTGGGAATTGCCCGTGAATTGCCGGTTCATAAAGGTGAAAGTAGTGGTCGACCTGGTGGAGGTCTCCATGCTCACCGGCTCAAAAGAGTACCTGATACCCCAACGCGGCCGGAACTGATAATGAGCGTCAATGGACCAGATCACGTTGCCGTTCTTTTTGAATCCCAGGTCGTCCTCAAAACGGACCACAGACGGCTGGATCCCGGTGGTGGTGACGCCTTTCTTCGCTTCAGCATTGAGCCTGGCAAAGAAGACCGTTGTGCCCAACCGAAACTGACCCCTGGCCGGTCCGGGGAGGCAGCAAGCGTTTCCCCAGCTCATGGGATTGAGTCCGGATAGGCTGCCAAACCTGGAAGTCAGTCCCGAATAGGGTTTGACCTTTACGGGCTTGGCTCCATCGGGCTTGACCTTTGAGATGCCCTTGTAGCTGCTGGGCGGACAATCGAGTGGTGCGCCGCTTTTTGGGTCGTGGAACGTGGAACCTGCCCATGCGGCGCTGGCGAGCATTGACACACATAATATCAATGCAAACAAGACTTTAAACGTGTTTCCTAACATATCACCCTCCCTCAGGGTTCTAATTCGTCTGAATTGGGAGCTTATTCAGTTTTGATTTTTTGTCAAGCCAAAAAAGCTTTGTTAATCAATAAATTAATCCCAAAAGCTAGAAATTAGTTTAAAAAACAGGGGAGTGCCTCCCCAGGAATAATTCGACCCCGTCAGAGCCACAATGCCTGCTCAATCCTCTGCAAATGGCCTCGAAAACGGCCATTTTGGCCCTTAGTTCCCGATATCACCGGGAAATGGCCAGCCCCCCCGGATAGAGGGGGCTGCTTGCAGTTACAGGCATCACCAAAAAAAGCCCACATCGGACACAGGCCTGGGGGCAAAAGCGGATCTGTTGGTTGAGGTTTTCCTTTTAAGGTGGCCTAATTGCAGGTGTTTTGGTTACTTGACGACGGGCCGGGCGTTGGGAAGGCCCACAATCAAGCCTGCAAGGCGTGCGAAAAACGCTGTCCGGTCATTGACGCGACCCAAGGGTTGAAGAAGGACTCCACCGCGCTGGGAACCTATGAAAAAGTGGGCGTCGGGGAAAGAATCAACGGGGCACTATGGCGGTTCTCCAAATTAATTTCGGATTCCTCCGAAACTTCTACTGTAGCGCAGACTTTCCAGTCTGCGAATCCGTGAAAACTTTCGAGAACTGCTATGGGATGAAAGTATCTCGTACGGATTCGCCTCCCCTACTTGGGACCGACGCCTCCGCGAACAAGGAAAGCTTCTATAGGAATGCGCGTTCAAACAAGTGATAAGGAGCACTGCTGGGCAAGCCGGCAGTGGCACCCTAGAAACCGATCTCACCCTCTTGATTGCGCATTTCCCTGAAAATGGATGAGCCGGGATGACCCTGACGCTTTACCTTGCACCAACTATCCAAGAGGGCGCAGCATGCGGCGCGCCGTACATGCAGGACCCGGCGAAATGCTGCCGCATTCCGCATTCCGAATTCCGAATTCTGCGCGGGACCCACGACTTTGCGGACATTTTCATGCTTCGTTGTCCCTTATCAGAGGTGGTAGTTGGAATGAAAGGGTTCCCGCAGACTCCTTCCCAAAGACTTCATCATATGCCGTACCCAAGCGAATTCGGCTGCCCCTGCCAAGAACTGAAGAACCATCCTACCCTCATTTTAACGCCAATGGGGTCTTGCCGTGGTCTTCCGGTCACTTGACTTCCGAGTAATATGGGTCGGTCTGCGAGGGGGCGGAACGCTGGAATATCCGAGAGTGGAGAATCCCCATCTTTTCAAGTCTGAATCGTAGAGCAGTCCACAGGACTCCGAGCCCATAAACCACCGATCTCCTGAAGTTGATGGAAGAAGCTTCCGCGAAATACCGAGTAGGACAGGAGATTTCTCCCAGCTTGAAGTCAAAAAATATGACCTGGGCCAGCATTTCGTTGTCAAACACAAAGTCATCGGAGTTCTGGTGGATCGGCAATTCCTGGAGCACCTTGCTGGAGAAGGCTCGGTAGCCTGTGTGAAACTCGGAGAGTTTTGAGCCGAGCAGCAGATTTTCACTAAAAGTGAGAAATCGGTTGGCCACATATTTGTAAAACGGCATACCTCCGCTCCGGGTTTTCCCCCCGATAATGCGAGACCCCAGCACCACATCATACTCCCCGGAGACGATCATAGCAGCCATCGCGGTGGCGAGTCTTGGGGAATACTGATAGTCCGGATGCAGCATCACAATGACGTCAGCCCCTGATTTAAGCGCTTCCGCGTAGCAGGTCTTCTGATTTCGGCCGTACCCATAGTTTTTCTTGTGCAAAAAGCAGCGGATGTTCAGTTCACGGGCCAGTTGCACGGTGTTGTCCGCGCTGTCGTCGTCGACCAGCAGAATGTCGTCCACCACGTTCCTATCCAGTTCGGATATGGTTTTTTGTAGGGTTTCCGCCGCGTTGTACGCGGGCAGCACTACGGTTACTCGTTTTCCTTCAAGCATATTGCGATCCAATTGACCCTGCAGCGGCTTTGCCCGCGGGCGCTCCCGGGACCGGGCCCATTTCCCCAGGATCTGTTCCGACGCCGTGACGGCTATTCGCATGAAAGTCCCGTGGAAAAAGCCACCCCTTTTCGGGTCTACATATGGGGTGGTTTGGAGGGGAGATGAGTCTCCCCTCCAAATTATTGCGCATCGTGCGCGCTCTTCACGCGCCTGTCCGAGGCGAAGCCACGGACTACCGAATAGTGGAAAAGACTTTCATGGCAATAGTTCACCGGGCTTGAAGCGGTTCTGCGCCCGGTGAGGATGGAGGGGGAGACTCATCTCCCCCTCCAAACCTCCCCCATACGTATTTTCAAGGAGTTGTACTTGTCACGGTGAACGCTTACCTTTCATGTTTCGTTGTGCCTGTGTTTTCAGGCATGTAAGTTGGTTGGTTCATCTCACTGGACTGATTTCATCACCCGAGTTGTTGGAGTTCGTCCTTCCTGTTTCTGACCTGGATCATCTCGGCGACTATGGAAATTCCGATTTCCTGTGGAGTCTCCCCACCGATGGGAAGACCGATGGGAGCGTGAACCCGCTCCAGAGCATTCCTGTCCACGCCTTCTTGCAGCAGCGCCTCAAAGATGAGTCTATTCTTGCGCCGCGATCCGATCATGCCGATGTACACGGCATCTGTTTCCAGGGCCTGCTTCAGGACATTCTTGTCATGGGCATGCCCTCTGGTGACTATTACCAGATAGCTGTCTGAATCAACGTTTGACCGGGACATCGCGTCATCAAAAGATTCCAGCACGACAATATCGTCCGCGTCCGGGAGCCGCTCACGGTTGGCAAAATCCGAGCGATCGTCGATCACAACCACTTTGAAATCCACGTACGCGGCCAGATGGGCCACGCATTCCCCCACATGGCCCGCGCCGTAAATGAGCACGGTCCCCGTGGGGTGGATCCATTCCAGGAACACAGGGTGATCCGACCCGGGAACGTGAATTAGCTGAGCGGGCTTCAGAAGCCTGGATTCAGGGATCATGCCGCGGGCGAGATCGTCTCCGGGGAAACCGCCTACGCGGGCGCCCCGGTCACTCACGAGCAGGTGACTCACGCGGCCTTGCTCTCCTGGGGACATCGCGGCATGGGAGAAGAAAAAACCCGATTTCCGGCCCTTCACCATTGTCAGCAGGCGTCGGAAAATCTCCGCATTGATCTCATCTCTCGAATCAACGAACTCCACCAGGATTTCCGCGTCCCCACCGCAAATCATGTCGGTGGATTCGGCGCTCTCGCCCTTGAACGAGGAACTGACTCGATGAGATGTGCCGTTTTCAAGCGCGTCGGCTGCGATCTTCTGAACATTGGCTTCGAGGAGGCCTCCACCGATGGTGCCGACTATTTTTCCATCCTTTCGAATGAGGAAACGTGTCCCCACATGCCTTGGTGACGATCCTCTGACATCGATCATCGTGGCCAGAACGAAATCCCGGCCCTGTTCCAACTCTTCAACGGCCGTTTGCCATATTGCCGACATATTTCAACCTCGTTCGACGGGAGAGTATCTGATCCCGTGGAGTCATGGACTCAAGTCCGTCTCTACAAACTCCCATGCCCAAAGATAAGGCACAGCAAAGCATGAAAATGCCCGTACAGCGCCAGGTTCCGGCCGTAGGGGCTACGCATGCGTAGCCCCT
>CAZGNL010000251.1:0-5320 GCA_964527475.1 uncultured Syntrophaceae bacterium | reverse complement strand
CTGGGAAATCCTGCGCCACAGGTTCAAACGTGGGGCGGACTTTCCAGTCCGCCTGGTTTTGCACCCGAAGGGAAGACACGGCATTTTTGTATAAAGATGGATGCACTGAAAGTCCACCGAATGCTGTCACCTTCCAGCATCCAAGAGGGCGACGCATACGTAGCCCCTACTGAGACTTGCCCCTTGAAACTGAATGGTTACCTCTTCCCAAGGAATGTGCTTGATCGGGCAACAAGCGCACATTAGAATCCGGGGTTGTAGTACTTGTTTCGGGACGAGCCCTTACCTCATCCGGGGCGAAGCCACGGACAAGCTGCCCCAAGATTTTCGTAGTTCGTTGTCCCTTATTAGGGGGGATGGTTGGTATGGGTCCGTATCAGGGTTGTCGTTTGAGATATTTGACAGCGGCCTCTCTTTTGGTTTTTGGGAGCGCTTTGAAAAGAGCGTTCAACCCCTTGGAAGCGAAACGGACCTTAATATCCTTTTTCTTGGATTCCTCAATCTTTGGTTTGACGCGGCCGGCCGCGCAGTAGAAAAAAGGACCCACCTCCCCGGGTGTCAGGGTCTTGACGCGCTTCTTCACGAATTCCGGGTCAGAGGACCAGGCTTCTACGAATAGTTCAGGGAAGCAGTCGGACCGCTGACATGAATGGAAGATTATTTTGCGGATTCTGTCCGAGGCCTCTGAAAATTCCGTTAGGATTTGGTCCGGTTCAAGATCCACCGGCTGATTTGCCATCCTCAAAAGAGCATCTGAGGAATCGTGGGGCAGGCCTGCAAGAAGCTCCAGATCTTCCAGGGTGAATTCGGCCCTGGGGACGGCCTTTCTCAGGGCCGGCATGAGCTTTAGCACGATCTGCGAGTTGATCCCTTCCAGAAGATCTATCAGTTCCGGGCCGTTGAACCCCTCCAAGGATGCCTTGCCTGCCGGCGCGCTCTGATCGGAGGGAGGGAGTCCGTGCATCAGGCGGATGATCTGGTCTGCTGACATGCGATCCCAAGGAACCTTGTCCGCCAAGTCTGCGAAACGTTCTTCAGGACTATGGAGAAGTTGCTCCATAAGGACCTCGAAATCAAAGTCGTCCAGCATGTCGTCTGATTCCAATATTCGGGCCATCGGATCCGGGGAGTCGGTGAGTATGGCAAGCCTGCACCACCTTTTGAAGAAAGTGTTGTCCGAGGGGGACATTATGGTGTCCGCTTCGCTCACGATTGTCTCCATCAGCTTCTGGGACAGATGGATGATCTCCTTTGTCAGGAGCGCGCCTTCCGATTCGTCAAGCTCTTCTCCCAATTCCTGGATCAGATCGATGACCGCTGTCTCCAATGTCTCGGGGAAAACGTCAGCGACATCATCGAAATCGAGGGTCGCTAGAAACTCGCGGACTTCATTCATGCTCACAGCCACCGGGTCAGGCGCTTGAACGCACCCGGAAATGATGAGTGTGTTTACCAACGCCTCCCTTAGGCTGTCCACGTCCGCAAGGTTCGCGGCCTGCACGGATGGAGATTGGTTCAGGAGGCTGAACGGCAGTATATCTCTGAGTCTGAGGATGAATCCGTAACGTTCGAGCTCCGACTCGTAATACTCCAACGTCGACAGTGATGAGAAGAGTTCGTCCTGGAGGGTGAGATCGTTGATCGTGCGAGTTTCCGTCTCTGAAAATATGCTCGCTTCAGAAAGCCGTTGGAGTGTAAGGCCCGATAGATATTGATATTCCTCCGGACTCACCAGCACTTCCACGAAATGATCCTCCAGCAGCAGACTCCATCTGTGCCGGAGCTTCTCCACACGGGTGTTGGCAAGGCGGAACAGATTCACAGGGGAGCCTTCCATGAGGTAGCGCATTCCCTGATCCACATCCCCCTCACTCCTTATCTCAAGGCCCACGCCTATGAGCTTCAGGATCGTTTCCTGGACCTTGGCCAGTTCATCCGTGGAACGGAAGTCTACTTCCTTGTGCAAGACGTACTTGTTCGCCATGGCCACTGAGATCCGTATGATCTCGTCGGCCCTGTCCCGAGTGAAAATCCCTTGTTCCATTCCCCCGTTCACGACCCTCATCAGGAAGCCCTGATCATCGTGAACCACCAGACCTAATGAGTCCATCGGCGAAATTCCCCTTGAGGTCAACGTTGAGGGAGGAGCCAGGGCACTATGGTGTCACGCACTGAAAACGGGTCCTACGGCTGGGACCCCCTCACCCTAACCCTCTCCCGCCGGGGGAGAGGGGACTCCTCCCCCCTCCCTTGACGGGAGGGGTAGGGGGAGGGTGATCGCGACGCCGAATCTCAAATCATTACTATAGAGAAACCCCATTGCCGCCTACGGCAGGTATGTTGGAGCATGTGCCCTGGTTAACGGACGCGCTCAATGTATTTGCCGGTCCGCGTGTCGATCTTGAGCACGTCTCCTTCATCAACAAAGAGCGGAACTTGTACCACCATCCCGGTCTCCAAGGTGGCCGGTTTCGTGGCGCCCGAAGCGGTGTCTCCCTTGACACCCGGTTCAGCAACGGCCACGGTGAGCTCGACAAAAATGGGGACATCCACGCCTATTGGTTTGCCGTTGTGGAACAGTACAGTCACCTTGACGTTTTCCTGTAGATAGTTCCTCGCGCCGCCAAGTTGGTCCTCGGTCAAGAAGGACTGCTCGTACGACTCGTTTTCCATAAAATGGAAATCACCGTCGCTTTCGTAAAGATACTGCATGTCCTTTTCTTCAAGGTCCGGCTTCCCCACTTTTTCACCGGATCGGAAAGTCTTGTCAATAACGTTTCCGGTGACAAGACTCTTCAAGGTAGTCCTTACGAAAGCCCCTCCCTTACCGGGCTTGACATGCTGGAACTCCACCATGACAAAGGGCTCTCCGTTCAACTCTATCTTGAGCCCTCTTCTAAAATCAGGAGTTGAATACATTAGTTCCTCCCAGACAAGAAAATGATGGCCATATCCATGAAAGTCTTCTCTGCTCGCGAAACCCGCGCAGCAAAACCCCTGTCAACCTTCTGTCCTTGGATTCCTCAGTGGACCTGGATCAAGTTTTTGGACATGGTCGAAAGAACCTCGGGTCCTTCCCGGTCCAGATATACGAGGCTCTCCAGTCGAACGCCTCCGAACCCTTCAATGTAGACACCGGGCTCTATGGTGAAGATCATCCCCTCTCTGAGAACTCCCCGCCCCTTTAGAGACAGATAAGGGGGTTCATGGACCTCCAGGCCTACACCATGACCGAGGCTGTGCAGAAAATACGCGCCGTAACCGGCCTCGGCAATGCTGTTTCTGGCGACGCGGTCCACATCGCGGACCCGCATGCCTTCCCTCACCGCGTCCAAAGCTCGCATGTGGGCCTCGTACACAGCCTTGTGAACGCTCTTTTGCCTGGCCGACGGGGGCCCGACCGAGCACGTGACGGTCTCGTCACTGTTGTACCCCTCGTACCGGCAACCAAAGTCTATGATGACCAGATCATTGGCTGCGATAGTTTTTTCCGAGGCCGTTCCATGAGGCAGCGCGCTGCGAAGGCCTGACGCGACTATTGTCTCGAAAGCGATCCCCAGAGCGCCCAACCGCCTGAAACGATCTTCCAGATCAGCCGCCACGTCTATCTCTCGTCGGCCGCTGAGACCCTTTTCCAGAATCTCCCGACAAGCGTCAGACGCTATCCGAGCGGCAATCTTCACCTTGTCTTTCTCATCAGGCTCCTTGCGGATTCTCAGGCCCTCCAGAAAAGCCCGACCCAGCGGGGCCACCTCGATTCCCGGGATACGAGCGCCCAGCGTGGTCACAAACTCGTGACTTACACGCGCTGATTCGATTCCGAGCCGTTTGATTCCGGCCGTCTTGATCGTATGGGCCAGGGAATCCAGCTTCCGTTTCACCACATGGACACGGAATCCCTTTGCCTGCTCCTTGGCTTGAGTCTTGTACCTGCCGTCGGTGAACAGGTGGCGTTCATTCCGGGTTATGAGAACAGACGCGTCCGACCCGGTGAAGCCGCTGATACGAAGCAGGTTGACAGAAACAAGGTTTTCCGACGTATTGAACAGGAGGGCATCTACCCCGATTCTCCCGACACGCCCATGAAGAGATAGTATTGGAAAAGTCATGATTCCGAAGGCCGACTCAATTTCATCAGTTTCACATTGCCAAGCCAGCCGTTTAGCGTTTCCACCACCCTTTTCTCACGGCCCCTCTTGCGAGCCCGATCTCTGGCCTCCCGCAGTGATTCATCTTCCGGGTGTTTCCTGACCAGTTCCTCGAAGAGCTCCTCCGCCCGCTCAAAATGCCCTTGTCGCATGAACTCGAGACCCATGGCCGCGGTTACAGGATAGAGACCCTGCCCGGGGCCCTTCAAATCGTCTTCCCGTGCCGGTTCCACCTGCTCGGCTCTTGGGGTCTCCTTCACCGTGTCAGGACCGGCCTCAACCGGTTCGTACGGTATCTCGATCGGTCTTCCGGGCTCTTCGGCGCCCCGCGGCGGCCCCGCTGCCTCCACCTCGGCCCGCACCGCCGGTACCGAGGCCTCTGGGATCGTCCCCTTTGGCTCAACTTCAGCCGTCACAGCCCCGATATTCGCATCCGAAACCGTGTCTTCGCCCAGCGCGGCACGGAGCGTCCCGGTCAACACTTCGTGAAAAGTCTTGTACCTTACTCCTGCCTCAAGTTGGTTCTGGCGAAGCAGAACATCCCCTATCAGGTCGAAGACTTTCGCGGCTTCAACATACCGCCTCTCCAACTTCCTGAGAAGTTCCAGAGACCCTTCAAGGTCCTTTTCGAGAAACAGGCTCTCTGCTTGTCCCAGAGCCACCTCAAATTCCATTCCGGCTGAAAACGGACAGAAGAATTGTTTCCATGTATCCTTTTCGTGGGTGTCGGCCATGGTGATCCTCTGGCTTTGGCGATCAAATATATGTATTTATTAATATATTTTCACCAAATAGTCAAGGAGCATTTAGTTGGGGATTGTGCCTCTGTGCGGGGTTCACTTTCCAGTCAGCCAGAACTTTTGGCAACCGCCATAAAAATGGCCGTACTCCAAAATGGCGCACGCCTCGCTGCTGGAGCCGCTCAACAGTTCAAGAGGGCGTAGCCCACCATGCCAACGGGCATTGTTCTGTTTCGTGTAACCGTGAACCGTACAAGCTCCCGGAATTACGTATGGGGGAAGTTTTGTTGTGCCTCTCTTTGACGGCATGAAAGTTTACCTGAAAATAGATGACCCGGGATGACCCTGACGCTCCACCTTGCACCAACTA
This sequence comes from uncultured Syntrophaceae bacterium, assembly GCA_964527475.1. Classification (GTDB taxonomy): domain Bacteria; phylum Desulfobacterota; class Desulfomonilia; order Desulfomonilales; family Desulfomonilaceae; genus CAZGNL01. The sequence continues at coordinate 62 of CAZGNL010000251.1, read as the reverse complement.
TCCAAGAGGGCAGCGATGACGAGTGAACGGAAAGGAGGCACCTCGGGTGATCCCCTTTGGTC
>CAZGNL010000250.1:0-5347 GCA_964527475.1 uncultured Syntrophaceae bacterium | reverse complement strand
GGAATCCAGGCTTCTTCAAGATTTTCTGGACCCCGGCTTTCGCCGGGGTGACGACACTGTGGGAATTGAGACGTTTAGTTTCTGACAAGCCCTAAGATCCCAAAGCGTTTTCACTCCGCGGTTTCAGTAGGCTTGTGAAGCTCTGAAGTCACTCACGGACTTTGTCAGTTCAGCGTGTTCATAATACCAAGTTACAAAGCGTTCCAACCCGTCTCTTAGGGACGTACTGGGAGCGAACCCGAGCTTCTCCTTGGCTCTGGCAACATCCGCATAGGTGGCCACCACATCGCCCGGCTGCGCGGAAACCATTTCCTTGATCGATTTTCTTCCGGACAGATCCTCCAGGATCCCGATGAAGTCCATAAGTCCTTCCGGCATGTTGTTCCCAAGATTGATGATCTCGTATGAGTCTAGGCGGTCGGAAGTCAATGACGCCAGGACGCCTGTCACGATGTCATCGATGTAGGTGAAATCACGCCGGTTCTTACCGTGATTGAACACGCGTATAGGCGTACCGGAGAGGATATTCTCCAGGAAAGACCAATAGGCCATATCCGGTCTGCCCCACGGGCCGTATACGGTGAAAAACCTGAGCCCGATGGTCTGCAATCCACTGAGGTGTGTGTACGTATATGCCAACAGCTCATTTGCCCTCTTGGTCGCAGCGTACAAGCTGATAGGGGTGTCAACCGGATCGTCTTCGGCGAAGGGCATCTTCGTATTTCCACCGTAAACACTCGACGAGGAGGCGTATACAAACCTTTGAACAGGGAGGCGTCGGGCCTCCTCAATCACATTCAGGAACCCCGCCAGGTTGGACTGCTGATAAATGTGCGGATTAATGAGGGAGTACCTCACGCCTGCCTGGGCCGCTGAATGGAAAACCAGTTCCGGGCGATACTCCTGGAACACCCGTTGGACCGATGACCTATCTGCAATGTCAACTTCCTCCTGCACGAAGCCGTGCTCATCGTTGAGAATCACGGCACGCTCCCGTTTCAATGCAGGATCATAATATGGGTTGAAGTTGTCTACGCCGATGACTCTGTGGCCCCTGGCTAACAGCGCGTTGGAGACGTAGAATCCGATAAAGCCTGCACTCCCCGTAACGAGAATGGTTGCCATTTCCAGCTCCCGAATTGGCTTGCGCCGCGCCAGTCGTTGCGACGCCTGGTGTTCAAAATGCCGTTTTCATCAAATCGTCCAATGTGAGCCGGTCATGATCTGTAGATCCCATTGCCCGCAACATGTTGAACGCGGCTACTACATGTTGAAGTAATATTTCTCCGGGTTAGATACCGATTCCCCGAGGACGCAGCTTGCGAGAAAATGAAAACCCCGTCATAGCCATTCGCCGAAAGGTGTTGACGCAGCATCCCGGAATCGTTGACACTGCACTGATGCACCTCAGCGGGCTTGACACAGGAACGACGGCCAGTGGACAAATCATCCAGGCGGTAATTGTTCCGCGGCCACCCCCTTATCTTTGGGGGGGTGAAACTCTGATTAGCCCGCCGACGGTCTCTGAAACTCCGAACTGCCGTCGACTCGTCCCGTATTATGACCCGACGACCCGAATTCGCATATCTGTGCTGGGTTCTAGGCTCTGCTCTGTATTATTGACTATACCTCGTCCTGCTCCCCCTGGTCAAGCTCAATAGTGATCCAAAAGTAACCATTCACTTACGGGGGGCAAGGGGGAGGGCAGACACATAGGTCTGCCCCTACGTCTGGGCCCAGATTCGTCGTGGGGCACGAGTGTAGGGGCGCACCTGTGTGTGCGCCCTCTTGCCATGCGCGAAACGCAGGAACGTGGTCGTTTCCGTCGGCCGCTCGTAAGTGAATGGTTACATCCAAAATCCACCACCCGATTTTCCCGTACGTGATTTCGTGGGTCGTCGGACCCACAATGCCCCGATGATCATGCCCCCCAACCTTTTTCTCAACTTCGTACTGGAATGGAAAAACACCTTGTGCCAGAATGACCGCACCTCGTTGGTGATAGAACTTGTTTGCAAATTTGATTCTAACTGCCTGACACCTCAGGGTCAACGAGGTTTGTCACTTTTTTTGATGCGCGATTATGGCCTTAAGAAACCAAGAATCTGAACTCGAAGTCCGGTAGTGATTCGCACCAGGCCTGGACCAAGGATTTCCAGGGACACAATACCGTTTTTCACGGTGACCGCTCTCGTCGACTGTGGGGTCTGCCCTTACTCAGGTCCGGGCCGCTAAGATTTTCATCCAATGCCACAAACGCCGGCTTCCCTGCCGGCCGGGGAGCATCCCCAGAGCAACCACCACTTTGCGTCAAAAGGCGCGAATAGTCGGGGACGACCAAGCGACAGGAGCGAGCCATAGAGAGATGCTTTGAAAAGGAGCTTGGCATGTGACCACTAAATCAGTATCGTGTCCCTCGAATTCACCGAATTCGGAGACTCGCGTCCGAGGTTGACCATGGACCCACTCCCGAAGTATGTTAAAATCAGCCGTCCAAGATGCCCCAGATCAAGAGGATCTCGGAAACGGCCTCGATAATCGACAGTCAGACGGGCTCAAGGAAGACAACATGAATATGGATAAACAGTCACAAGACAGACTCGCGGTGCTCATTGACGCAGATAACGCCCAGCCTTCAATCACGGAGGGGCTACTTGCAGAAGTCGCCAAGTACGGTGTGGCAAGCGTAAAGCGTATCTATGGTGACTGGACTACCCCCAGCCTGAGCGGATGGAAGTCGTTCCTGTTGGAGCACTCAATCCAGCCGATTCAGCAGTTCCGTTACACCGTGGGAAAGAATGCAACGGATAGCGCAATGATAATCGATGCTATGGACCTGCTTAGCACCGGACGTTTTGACGGATTCTGTCTTGTGTCCAGCGACAGCGACTTCACTCGCCTGGCGTGCCGAATTAGAGAAGAGGGACTGCTCGTGTACGGATTCGGGGAGAAAAAGACTCCAAAGCCTTTCGTGTCTGCGTGCGACAAGTTCATCTTCACTGAAGTGCTTCGGTTCGAGAGGGATTCCGAGCCGGCCTCCAAACCGAAAACCGGAAAGGAACTGAAAGGATACACCAAACTGGTCAATCTTCTCCGAAGTGCCCTGGAGGCAGCTTCTGACGAAAGTGGGTGGGCTAATTTGGGTCTTGTGGGCCACAATATTGTCAAGCAGGCCCCAGAGTTTGATCCTCGCAACTACGGATATGGCAAGCTTGGGGCACTCGCTGCCGCGACCAACCTCTTCGAGTTCGACAAAAGACTTCAGAGTGACGGTCAGTCCACAGTAATCTACATCCGTGACAAGCGGAAGAAGACCAAATAATAGGCTTCTCGCCGATCGGCCCGCCCAGTCAACCGTGCCTTCTCGCCAACCGAAAATGCGGCTCCCTTTGCACTCAGCGACGGCATTGGGGACAGATTTCCGGGGACATAATACCATTACATGGCACCCTTATTTGGTAACCGTTCACCGTGAACCGTACAAGCTCCCGGAATTGCGTATGGGGGAGGTTTGGAGGGGGAGATGAGTCGCCCCCTCCATTCTCACCGGGCGCAGAACCGCTTCAAGCCCGGTGAACCATTACCTTATTTGTTTGCGGAAATCCACGTCATGCACGACCAATGGCCTAAAGGACCGTATGGAAGAATGCGATGGAGCAACAATGCCCTTTCATGAAGGAAGTTATCAAAATGAATCGCTTTAAGAGCATACCTGTGCATCCGCTACTTTTCACTCTGTTCCCGGTCATTCACCTGTACGCCCATAACATTGAGGAGCAGGAACCGGCTAACGTTCTCCTTCTGTGCGGATTGACGCTTGCAGTGACTTGCGTATTGACCGGCCTGTTGGCGCTGGTGCAGAAAAGCCGGCTCAAAGGCGCTCTGACTACCACCGGATTCATTATCATTTTCTTCTCTTACGGGCACATCGGCTCTTCCTTGAGGGACAGTTTTGATCCAGGATATGCGCGGCACTACTACATGCCGGCAGGCGCGGGGGGCTCTATCTCATATTTGTCTGGGCGATTGTTAGGACGAAAGCAAGCTTGGCGCCCCTGAACTTCTTTTTGAACCTTGTAGGAGTCGTGTTAGTCCTCGTCCCGACTATGAGGATAGCGGTTTGCGAGTCGACCCGGACGAGTTTCCAACTGCCGATGGAATCCGAGGAGCATTTGCAGACCGGTCGGGCAAAGGAGTTCAGAGACATATACTATCTGATCCTGGATGGTTACGCCGGGGCAGCGAGTCTGAGGAACACTTTCGACTTTGACAATGGACCGTTCCCGGCCTCTTTGATCGAGAGAGGCTTCGTGGTGGTGAAGGGAGCCAGGTGCAACTACTTCCAAACCCACGTATCCCTGGCATCATCCCTGAACATGCAACACATGACCCACCTTACGGAGATGGTCGGCAAGGAATCAAAGGATCGGACCATGACTTACGGAATGATAAGGAACAATAAGGTCATGAGTCGTCTGTCTGAACACTAGGGGTACAGGATGTATAAGCTTTCGTCCGGCTGTTCCGGCACGAACAGGATGGCCGTTGCCGATGAAAACATCCAGCTGTACGGGAAGACCTTAAACGAATTCCGGCTGAATCTTATGCTGACCACTCCACTGAGTTTGTTCCTGGAAGAGGGCCACGTGAACTATACCATCCTGAATCTGATTCAGGAGCACTATCTGTCACAGACACAGGACCGTTTTCGCGTTCTCGCCGAGGTGTCGCAAATTCCCGGACCCAAGTTCGTGTTCGCTCACATATCCGCGCCACACCCTCCTTTCGCCCTTGACGCCCAATGCGAGTTCTACCCGGGTCAGGTCGGATTGACGGCTGGAGTCTGGACGGATATCAAGGGTTACCTGGGTCGGTTGCAGTCCGTATTCCAGGAGATGGGCCTCTTCAGCGGGGACCAGAGTCATAGAATGATCGTTGCATGACAGCCGCATATGTCAGCTCACACATCACTGAGGTCTGACGTGTTGCAGGACTCTTTTTCTTCAGGGGGTTGTGGTATAAAATTATGGGCTTTTTCAGGCCCGGGTCGTCAACATCGTCCACAGAATCAGCGAGCCCACCCGAAGAGGAGGATGGAGATTCCTCCTCGGCCGGCACTGTGGAGAGAGTCCCGGGCTCGAAGGATTGAGCTGCATATCATGATTCCTTTTGAGAGAGTGGCCGGTTCCAACAGAGATCCGAGTGGTCGTTCAGTCAACTGAAGGCCTCGCCCTTGGTCACCATTGATACCGCTTCGCCATTTAACAAGTGAAATCTCGGGGCCTTCGATGGCCAGCTCTGACGGGCGAGTTTTTTTGCGCGTTAGAACGGTGGTATGATCCGCGCT
>CAZGNL010000249.1:0-5410 GCA_964527475.1 uncultured Syntrophaceae bacterium | reverse complement strand
CCTACGGGACACCTCTTCATGCCCCGTCGGGGCATCTGATAGTAGCCCGGTCATTCATGGCCGGTAAAAGAAACCACCATAATTTCCATTCCTTAAGTCCCGGAGGGACGACTGACTCCCCCTTCTACACCACCCACGGTGTTACGTGTGGGTAAGAGTAAGTTTTTCAAAGGGGGGGACCGGCTTTAGCAAAGGGGGGGCAGGATTTGTACTGGACGATTGTTTGACTGGACCCCGGGTTTGGCCGGGGTGACGAGCAAGAGACAAGGCATCGACTTCCCATATTAGCGCCTATGCCTCGGGGTGATCCGGGATTCCTCCATTCCGTCAGGACGCTCCTGTTTTGCCTGTGCTGCCGGTGTTTGATGGGCGAGTACGCACAAAATAGTTCTGGAGAGGCAAGCTACACATGTGATAACTTATGAAGGTCGGTCCGGAAATCACCGGGCCGTCTGCCGGCTGGACTGTGCAGGAACACCATGTCGGCTGTTATCAGTGGGTTAGTCCCAATGCCTCGGGTGATACACTATGGTGGAGCCGTCCTTTCCCAACACTACCGCCCCTGAGAAACGGGCGCTCATATTGGTTGAGAGTCTCCCGTACATCAGGAGGTTCAGCGCCAAGCGTGTGGTCATCAAATATGGCGGCAGCGCCATGACGGATGAACGGCTGAAAAGGGACTTTGCCGAGGACATAGCGCTTCTGAGCCTCATCGGTATCAGACCGGTCGTAGTGCATGGAGGAGGTCCTCAGATAGGCGAATTGCTGAACAAGATTGGAAAGGAATCCCGCTTCGTCAAAGGGCTGCGGGTAACCGACGAGGAAACCATGGATGTGGTCGAGATGGTGCTGGTTGCCAAGGTGAACAAGGATGTGGTTTCACTCATCAACTACCACGGTGGGAATGCGGTGGGGATTTCAGGCCGGGACGGAGGATTGATAAGGGCGAGGAAGGCACAGCCCGCCAGTCTGGCCGACTCTGATGAAGATCTGGGCCTGGTCGGGGAAGTGGACAGAATCAATCCTGAACTCATATCCTCTCTGGAGGAGCGTGGATTCATTCCGATCGTGGCCCCTGTGGGCGCCGGCCCTGACCAGGAACCCTACAATATCAACGCGGACACCGCTGCAGGGGCGCTTTCGTGCGCGTTGAACGCGGAGAAGTTTGTTGTGTTGACCGATGTCCCGGGAGTCATGGGCCGGGACGGCAAGCTTATGTCGAGTCTCTCCGAAGATCAGGCGGAGGATCTTATCGACGACGGGGTGATTTCAGGAGGCATGATTCCCAAGATAGCCTGCTGTTTGGCCGCTGTGCGTGGAGGAGTGCCCAAGGCCCATGTCATTGATGGGCGTGTGCCCCACGCGCTTCTCCTTGAGATCTTCACGGAAAAGGGCATCGGGACCGAGATCTATCGTGAAAACGCGCCCGGGCTGTGATACGTTGAGAGGCCCCGGGAAACTCCGGAATCGAGAGGCTGAACTATGTCATCCGATGATTTCATATCAATGAACGATCAATACGTGTTCAACACGTATGGCAGAATCCCCATAATGTTGGTCAGGGGCAATGGGACACGAGTGTGGGACAGTAACGGCCGAGAGTACCTTGATTTCATCGGCGGTCTTGCTGCGTGTCCCCTCGGTCATGGTCACCGCGGTCTGGCCGAAGCCCTCGCGGAGCAGGCAAACAAGTTGATTCATGTCTCGAATCTCTTTCACATTGAACCCCAGATTCAAATGGCTCGGCTGCTCGTTGAAAATTCATTCGCCGACAAGACCTTTTTCTGCAATTCCGGGGCGGAGGCCAATGAGGGCGCTATAAAGCTGGCCCGCAAGTATTTCCATGATCGAGGGGAACACGACCGATATCACATCGTAACCATGGATGGATCGTTTCACGGCCGGACCCTTGCCGCGCTGGCCGCCACGGGTCAGACCAAATATCGAGACGGTTTTGATCCTCCCATGCCTGGATTCGGCCACGTGCCGTTCGGTGACATTGTTGCGGTGGAGAAAGCGGTCTCTCAGGAAACCGCGGCTGTCATGGTGGAACCTATTCAAGGTGAGGGAGGAGTTCAGGTGCCTCCTGACGACTTCCTGGAGAATCTGAGATCTTTGTGTGACAGACTCGGATGTCTGCTCATATTTGACGAGGTTCAGACTGGGATGGGCCGGACCGGAAAGCTCTTTGCCTACGAACACTTTGGGATCGAGCCTGACATCATGACCCTGGCAAAGGGAATCGCGGGGGGAGTCCCTATGGGGGCTCTGCTTGCGACAGATCGGGTGGCCGAGGCATTCAAGCCGGGAACTCACGCGGCCACGTTTGGCGGTAATCCCTTGGCATCGAGCGCGGGAGTGTTCGTCCTCACTGAGATCCTGTCTGAGGGCTTTCTTGAGAGCGTAGAGGAAAAGGGACGCCGGCTCAGGTCGGGGCTCCAGGATCTGGCCGAACGACACGAAGTGATTCGTGAAGTCCGTGGGCTTGGATTGATGCAGGCCATTGATTTGAAAGTTCCCGGCGGCCACCTGCCCCCCGCAATGCGTGAGGCCGGCGCGCTGGTGAACTGTACCGCGGACACCGTGCTGAGGTTCCTTCCCCCACTGATAGTGACCGGGCAGGAAATTGACAAAATGATAGGCATGCTGGATTCGGTTCTGGCCGCAGCCGGAGGTAAGTGAAATTGTGGGGCAAGAGGGATTTTTTGAGCCTGGCCGATTACTCGAGGGAAGAGTTACTCGCGCTGATCGGACGAGCAGCCGAGATGAAGGAAGCGCGCGATCGTCCCGAGTTCCAGCGAATCCTGGAGGATCGTTGTGTGGCCATATTGTTCGAGAAATCGTCCACCCGTACACGAGTCTCGTTCGAGGTGGGTATTCGTCAATTGGGTGGGTACCCCATATTCCTCAACCGTAACGACATTCAGCTTGGCCGCGGAGAACCCATGAGCGACACGGCCAGGGTTTTGTCAAGTTACGTGGACGCAGTGGTTCTTCGGACATTTGGTCACGAGATACTTGAGGAACTGGCCAAATGGTCTTCCGCGCCGGTGATAAACGGGCTGACCGATCTACTCCACCCGTGCCAGGTGCTCGCGGATCTGTTTACCGCGCAGGAAGCGGGACTCGATGTGACTACGATGAACGCGGCATGGATAGGAGACGGCAACAACATGGCCAATTCCTGGATCAATGCCGCCGGGGTCATGGGGTTCCGGTTGATTGTGGCGTGTCCCGATGGGTACGATCCGGACATCGCTCCGAATGGGAAGAATGTTATTCTGACGAGAGATCCCGGTGAGGCGATCCGTGACGCGGATCTGGTTTCCACGGACGTCTGGGCGTCCATGGGTCAGGAAGCCGAAGCCGAGACAAGAAAGGAAGCGTTCCGGGGATTTCAGGTCAATGCCGAACTGTTGAGCGCTGCAAATAGGCCGGTGTACGTGCTGCACTGCCTTCCCGCTCATAGGGGGGAAGAGATCACGGACCAGGTCATGGAATCCGAGCAGTCTCTAATATGGAAGCAAGCTGAGAATCGCCTCCATGTTCAGAAGGCGATCCTGGAGATGCTGCTCAGCGGCTGATGGCATGCTCATGGGTCGTGGACCGATCGGACCGGGATGCCCGGCGCGGCCGACCAATCCTAAGAGACATTTCATATGCGTGTGGTAGTGGAGGTACATTGAGGGACAGGAAATTCGAGAAAATCGTTCTGGCGTACTCCGGCGGTCTTGACACATCGGTGATACTCAGATGGCTGATCGACACTTATGAGTGCCCTGTGGTGGCGTTCGCGGCAGACGTGGGGCAAGGCGAGGAACTTGAACCGCTGGAGGAGAAAGCGAAAGCGACAGGAGCGGAGTCCATCCACATTGCTGATCTGAAGGAAGAATTCGTCGCTGACTATGTTTTTCCCATGCTGCGGGGCAATGCCGTGTATGAGGGGCAATACTTGCTTGGAACGTCCATAGCAAGGCCCTGCATAGCCGCGGCCCAGATGAAGACTGCACGAGAGGTGGGCGCTGACGCGGTATCCCACGGCGCCACAGGCAAAGGGAATGATCAGGTGCGGTTCGAACTGGCATATCTCACTCTGGACCCTCACATTGCCGTGATTGCGCCGTGGCGCATTTGGGATATGGGATCTCGAAGTGATCTGATGGACTACGCCAAGAGGAGCGGGATCCCCATTGATTCAGTTGTGAAGAAACCGTACAGCATGGATAGAAATCTGTTTCATCTGAGCTTTGAGGGCGGAATTCTGGAGGACCCGTGGGCTGAACCTGATGACGATATGTACGTGCTCACAATCGATCCTCGGAAAGCGCCCGACATGCCGGAAGAGGTCGTAATCACCTTCCTGCACGGCGATCCCCTGGCCGTGGACGGAGCAAAGATGTCTCCTGCCAATCTTCTAGGTCATCTTAATGCGGTTGCCGGGCGAAACGGCGTGGGTCGGGTCGACATGGTGGAAAACCGATACGTTGGGATGAAGAGTCGAGGCGTGTACGAGACCCCGGGAGGAACAGTCATCCACTTGGCCAGGCGGGCTCTGGAATCCATTACCTTGGACCGGGAAGTGATGCACCTGAAGGATGAATGGATTCCGCGATATGCTTCCCTGGTGTACAACGGGTACTGGTTTTCCCCGGAGCGAAGGATGCTCCAGACGGCCATTGATGAGGCGGCCGGGCCCGTATCGGGAGATGTCAGGCTGAAGCTGTACAAAGGCGGCGCGATAGTCACCGGTAGGCGATCCGAGAACTCCCTCTATGATGAACGCTTTGCAACCTTTGAAGAGGATACCGTCTATTCTCAGGCCGACGCTGAGGGCTTCATACGCCTCAATGCTCTGCGTTTGAGGATCCGCTCCATGATGAGGAACGGCTGACAGGTCCGGCCCGTGCATGCCATGTACGGGAAATAGTGGATCGCCGGAGATCGGAGCGGAACAAAATCCAGTAGACCGTTTTAAAGATACCGGCGCTTCAACCCTCTCCAGGAGGGAGAGGGGGCAGGCGGATCTGCCGTAGGCGCCATTGGAATGGTACCTAAGAAACGATGCTGGTCGGAAATGTCCATGGACCCCAAAGAAAGAAAAAAGAGCAGCCGCAAGTCGAAGAAATCATCGGGTATTCGCAAGGGCCGATTCAAGGCCGGCATGGATCCCCTTTTTGAGAAATTCAACTCGTCCATTTCTTTTGACAGGCGACTGTTTCGTGAGGATATTCGCGGAAGCATTGCCCATGTGAAGATGCTCGGGCGTCAGGGGATTATCCCGCACAACGAGGCACGAACCATAGAAGAGGGCTTGAAGCAGGTCCTGGCCGACATTGCCGGGGGTAAGGTTCAGCTCCGCGACGATCTGGAGGACATTCACGTCAACATAGAGGAGGCCCTGAAATCCAAG
>CAZGNL010000248.1:0-5430 GCA_964527475.1 uncultured Syntrophaceae bacterium | reverse complement strand
GGAGAGCCGTATGCGGGAGATCCGCACGTACGGTTCGGAGGGGGGAGCGGCCGGGTAACCGGCGGTTCCTACCCCTATCAGGCTTCTTCAAGACTTTCTGGACCCCGGCTTTCGCCGGGGTGACGACGGGGACTGGTTGGCCTTTTCTTAAGTCACCAGCATTGGGGCGGCGGGGAGGGCAGACACATAGAGCCTGCCCCGGACTACGATCCGGGGTCTGCGCCTACGTCTGGGTTCAGGCGCCTCATGGGACAGAGTGTACGGCGCGCACCTGTGTGTGCGCCCTCTTGTCATCCGGTAGACGCAAGAACGTGGTCGTTCCCGTCGCCCCCCGAATGACTGAATGATTACTGCTCGGCTTTCTATTCAGTTGACAAAAAATCTTCTCACAACTACGGTTGGCTCTTGGATATACTGTGGGACGCTCGCAGAGTCGCAGAGTATTTGGGAACCGATTTCAAGAAATCGGATTCTCGGTACGCCGTCTTCGGGGCGGGGACGCGCTGGTCCAAACTATTGCACATCGGAGGTGGATCTGGAATGAAGAAGCTGGTCGTATTACTGTCGATAGCGATGTTCTGTGTGACCGGATCTCTTGCGTTTGGAGCCGCGGGACAGAAGTGGTACCTTATCAAGGGGAAAGACGGAGTGTGCAAGGTGATCCAGTCGGAAAAGAAGACCCCCGCCGCCATAGGAGGGCCGTACAAGACCAAGGCCAACGCTGAAAAGGGGAAGGCCAAGAAGTGCCCACCCAAAAAGAAATGAGCCGATTGCCTGTGATGTCCGGGAATAGTAGTCCTCGATCTTTCCTTCCGGAATTCACGGGCCCCGGTGCCTTACCGCGACGTTCATGTTTCGTCGTGCCTCGATTTGTTGAGACATGTGAGTCGTCATGAGCTCGTCCGAGCATTTCCGTAGACGCAGGCCTGGGCGGTGAACATCCGATCACTTGGCTTCGAACAGGTGTACATCGCGCTGCGGAAACGGGAAGGTGATCCCTTCCTCATCGAAACGCTGTTTCACGGCCTCCGTGGTATCAAAATGCACGTCCCAGTATTCCGGAGCTTTTACCCACACGCGGACCACGAAATTCACGCTGTTGTCCGCAAGCTCCTTCACCGCGATCAACGGCGCCGGATCCTTTAGGATTCGGCTGTCGTTCTGGATAATGCCTTGTAAGACCTCTCTCACCTTCTTGATGTCATCATCGTAGCTCACACCGATTAACAGATCCACCCGCCTCGTTTCATTGGCGGAATAGTTGACAATATTATCACCCATCAGTTTGGCATTGGGGATAATGACTGCTTTGTTGTCCGGGGTCCTGAGACGCGTAGAGAAAATATGGATCTCTTCAACGGTCCCGGATGTCCCGGCGCCTTCAATGTAATGTCCGGCCTCGAACGGGCGAAATACGATCATGAGTAGACCGGCCGCGAAGTTCGCCAGTGACCCCTGTAAGGCCAAGCCCACTGCAAGGCCGGCCGCGCCCAGGACTGCTATGAATGACGTGGTTTGTATGCCCAGCTGACCAAGGGCCGCCACTATGGTAAACGCCAACGCTCCAAAGTAGGTCAAATTGCAGACAAAAGCAACTAGGGTCTCGTCCAAACGGGCTTTGGTCAGCATGTTTTCCACGAGTCGCTTGAGCATCTTGGCAACCCAGCGGCCCACAAAGAAAATGATCACCGCCACCAGTATTTTGATGCCGTAGAATGTTACCCATTCCTGCATTTTCATAACAAGGTTTTCCATGTAATACTCCTTCTTGATTTTGGCGGTGGAAATCCATTCTCCTGCCTCCACCTATTCAGGGGTGCCCGCCAGTTCATTCTTGGTTTCACTGCAGATCCGGCAGAGCAATTGGATACCCGACTTGTCCGCCGTCGGATAGATCTTGGAAAAAGTTGTGCCGCAGCGCTCGCAGGTGGGGGGATCGAGGCGTCGTGTGACCGGGTTCCAAACAAGGCTCCAGGATCTGCGTCTGTTGCCATGCCTGATCCGGACCATTATAGAGACGACCGGTACCAGAAACCTCAACGCGGCACGTCCTGTGACGTCGACGGTAACACGATATTTTTGCTTCAGATCTTCGATCTTTGCGTTCATCTCTCGCGGCAGTTCAGTCATCTTGGACATCCTGTCGGATTTCTGTTGTTCGGTGAGATTCGGGTGCGAAAGACCGCCCTCCATTTCCTTGGCCAGGGCCTCGTAGTATTCACGCGTGTTCTTGACGTCCCGGTGTAACCGCCGGCGCATTCCCGACACGAAAGTAGAAAGTCTCACCTCACTTGCGGCCCGGGCGCTTTTGATCGCTTGAGATACTGCGTTCTCGGGAGAGGAATTGAACTGAGGCGGTAGCTGTGTCTCATTGAAGTACGTGCATTGGAAATGCCGCCACTCATCCTCGAAGCCTTCGATCACCGCGCCGGTGCTCTCGTTGACCGCAACATGAACCAGCCCCTCCTTGCGCTCGTCACTCAGAGCAACGTAATGACAGGCGAGCACCACGTACGAACCGATCGTTTCGGCCCGGCCTGTGAGCTCGGCCTGCATCCCGACCAGTTGGATGTCATTGGAAATGACCTGCTCGAACCCTTCCTTTTTCAAATAGGGAACGTGGATACTGCCGTAAGCTAACGGAACATGGTGGGTGGCCATCCGGATCAACCGATCCAGCAAGGGGCTGCCGTAGAGCAGGGGTGCATCGGCTACGCCCAGCTTGGCTTCTTCGGGAAGCCCGATGGATCGGGACAAGTCACTCGGCAACAGCGAAAGTATGTGATCGGGGTGCGACTCGACAACCGCGCCGTGTTGTTCGAGGAGTTCTGTCGCAAAGGAAATCAAACCGGCATCCAATACAGCGGTCATACGCCGAAATCCTCCTGAAAGAGCTTCTCATCAAGATCTTTGCTCTTATCATATGCTGTCCTGGCCCGTTTCAGTCGAGAGCCCAGAGCGTCGAAAGCCTTTTTTCGTTGTTCTGCATCGGAATGCCGCTGCCAGATTTCAAACACCATGTCGCCGAAATCCTTATCATCCTGGAGGCGACCGAGGATCATGTCCACCTCGCCGACTACGAGTTCGAACATGTTGATCTTTCGATCCAGCACATCAAGGATGTGGTCCTCGATGCTCCCGACCGAGCAGAAATTGTAGACCTGAACCTCCTTCTTCTGTCCGATCCTATGGATACGCCCGATTCGCTGCTCAATCTCCATTGGATTCCAGGGGAGGTCGTAATTTATCATTACGTTGCAAAACTGTAGATTGTGTCCTTCCCCGCCGGTCCCAGTCGCCAGCAGAACCGGGCAACCCCCGCGGAAATCTTCAATTGCCGCCTTCTTCCGGGCTGAGGTCATGCCGCCGCGGAAGACCACGTGTGGGATTCGTTGTTGTGTCAATACCTTTTGAAGGTGTTCCAATGTGGCCAAGTAGTTTACGAAAATGATCTTTTGCTCCGTCACAGACTTTGCAAGTTGTATGACTTTGCGGGTCTTGCTCCCGACACCGATATTCTTGCCGAGGCAGAGGATTTCATGGACACGATCTCCCGTCTCATCAGCGACCTTGGAGTGCAGCTTTTCCAATGACCGCAAAGCCGCATAATGGGAAGATCCAGCCGCTTCCAGCAACTTGCGAAGCGCCATTACCGTCACACCGGGGATGCCGCCGGAGGAGCAATCAGAAACAAGCCCGCTGATACCGGAGTAGAAGTTGTGCTCAGTGTCCGACGGGCCGACTCGGGTCGTGAACGCGAATCTCGGTGGCAGACGCAACTCCGAAGCCGACCTGGTGTTCCTGACCATTACTTCCTTGAGGATTCGTCTCAAGACTTCACGATTCCGGGGATCTGTGGGGTTGCCGCGCGTGACGAACTGGTCTTTGAAGCTCTTGAGGGTCTTGAGATGCCCGGGCTTCAGGATGGTAACCAGGTTAAAGAGTTCTTCCAGGTTGTTCTGAACAGGAGTCGCTGTCAATAGGAGAAGAAACGTGTTCTGAATGGAGTTTACCAGTTTCCAGCTCTTGGTCCTTTGGTTCTTCAGGTGATGGGCTTCGTCCACTATGACCAGGTCGTAAGATCGCGACGTCACCGCCTGGAAGTGACGCTTGGACCTGGCCACGGGCAACGAGACTACGAGGAGTTGTTCGGCCCAAAAGCGCTCGATATCTTGCCGGAAAAGCGCGTCATTGGAAGACACGAAAGCCAGATCGAATTTGGCGCGAAGTTCCTCCTGCCACTGATTTACCAGAGAGCTTGGAGTAAGGATCAGGACGGACCGTATCAATCCTCGGAGCAGGTACTCCTTGAGGACGATACCTGCCTCGATAGTTTTACCCAGGCCGACCTCATCCGCCAGTATGGCTCGGCCGCGAAGGGTCTTCATTACCTTACGAGCGGTCTCCTCTTGATACCACAGTGACCGCACGTTCCGGAGCGTGGGTAGGCAGACAAGCTGGTCGTACGAAACACGGAACGAGTGCTTGTAGGCCTGAAGGGCAAGCTCAAACGACTTGAGATCGGATCTTCTTCGCGCTGCCATCGCCTCGAGTACCATACTTCCGCTCGTCTCGAACTCGACCGTCAGTTCCGGCAGGCCTTCAGGTTCAGGGGGGCCTTTAGATTCGTTCTTGTCGACGCTGTCAACGACAGGCGTCCGAGTTGAAGTCGACGTCCCCCGTATCGCCGGCGCTTCCCCGGACCGGCCCCTGATGGTCCGCGCCCGCCGCGGCTCCGAGGTTCGTTCCATCATCTCAACGTATCTCAAATAATGTTCTGCGTTCTTGATGCCGGACTTGACCTTTCGACCTCTGCGCTGATAAAGCTCATCAAGGCAGGCCCCGAAGGTCTCTCGGGCCAGTGCAAGATCCTTCTTTTCAAGTGCGAGGCGCCCCAGCAAGTACAAGTCATCGACACTGGATATCTCATCAGCGGCCCACTCCCGGCTGAGGAGCGGAAAAAGCTGGTCTTGCCTTTCCAAATTTGGAGCGCTGCGGAAGGCCAAATCTCGAATGGTCAAATCGCGCGGGGGATACTTGAGTCTTCTCAAGGACCAGCGCAGAGACTCTTCATAGTCCTCGACGTAAAATGCTTCCTCGGCCAGCCAGCAATACTCGTCGAGTCTGTCGCGCTGGAGCGACTTCTCCTTCTCCTGGCGGGCCGTTTTCTTCACCTGTTTGCGCTTTAGTCTCTTCCTTTCTTTGCTTGACAGAGTCACGCCAATGCCTCTGCGATGCACTCCGGCACGCGCATAACTGATTCGGAAAGCCACGTCCCGGAAGAACTCGAAGGGGGGATGAATTGCCGTGACGTTATATCCATTCTTGGACCAGGGATCAAGCGAAATCTTGCTTTGAATCGTAACCATTCACTTACGGGGGGGGGCAACGGGGAGGGCAGACACATAGGTCTGCCCCTACCTCTTGGCC
>CAZGNL010000247.1:0-5446 GCA_964527475.1 uncultured Syntrophaceae bacterium | reverse complement strand
GGCGCGCAGGAGATTGCTTCGCTGCGCTCGCAATGACATCCTGCCATTGCCCCCGAGTAAGTGATAGGTTTTTGAGAGTCGCGCAGCGCATTCTCAAAAACCATTCACTTACGAGCGGCCGACGGAAACGACCACGTTCCTGCGTTTGGCGCATGGCAAGAGGGCGCACACACAGGTGCGCCCCTACACTCGTGCCCCACGACGAAGTTGGGCCCAGACGTAGGGGCAGACCTATGTGTCTGCCCTCCCCCGTTGCCCCCCGTAAGTGAATGGTTACGTCCCCGAGCAACCGGCCGTCCTGGCTTGATTTGAACTATCGCGGGCGCGATTCCGCGAAGATTATCCCTTGACTCCTCTGAAGCTCATTCGATGAATCGGACATGGTCCGTGTCCGGCAAGGGCTTCCTTGTGGGCCCTGGTACCGTATCCTTTGTGGCGATCGAAACCATAAATCGGGTATTTTGAGTGCATCTTGGTCATGATCCGGTCCCGCGTGACCTTGGCCAGGATCGCGGCGGCCGCAATGGATACGGATAGCCGGTCCCCCTTGACAATGGGACGCTGGGGTATGTCCACATCAAGGCTGATGGGGCCGTCTATGAGGAGAAAGTCGGGCGCGGGTGTAATACTCTGCGCCGCGCGAACCATCGCAAGCCGGGTTGCCTGAAGTATGTTGATTTTGTCAATGGTTTGAGACGAAACCATGCCGATGCCAAAGGCGACGGCCGATTCCTTTATCTGAAGAAAGAACCTTTCCCGGGCCGCGGCGGTGAGCCTCTTGGAATCGTCCAGCCCGGAAATGGTGTCGGAAGCGCTCAGCACTACGGCTGCCGCAACCACAGGACCCGCCAAAGGCCCGCGGCCCGCTTCGTCTATTCCGGCTATTCTCCGGGCCCCAAGCCTTGCGGCATCCCGCTCAAACCTGAATGAAGGGAGGTCTCTTTCCAAACCGGGGTTGCGACTCAATTGACCTGACCCTTCGGCTGTGAACCTGTGTCGGTAGGCGCAGTGAAACCGGTTCTACGAGGCCGGCTTATAGGCCTTCTCCTTGATTCGCGCGGCCTTGCCCCTGAGCTTTCTGAGATAGTAAATCTTGGACCGCCGCACGCGGCCGCGGCTGACCACCTCGACCTTACTAATCATCGGCGAATGAAGGGGAAAGACCCTTTCGACGCCGATTCCGTAAGAGATCTTGCGCACGGTGAAGCTCGACCTGGACCCTTTCCGGCTCCTGGCGATCACTACTCCTTCGAACACCTGAATTCTCTCGCGAGTCCCCTCCACTATCCGCACGTAAACCTTGACAGTGTCGCCCGGGCGAAACTCGGGTAAGTCCAGTCTAATCTGTTCCTTTTCAATCTGTTCCAACATGTTCATCATTATTCTCCGCAAGCGCCGAATCACTTTCAGTACGAAGTTCCGCGAGGAGTTCCCTCTCCTCCGGCTCCAGCGCTCTATGTTTCAGAAGATCCGGCCGTCTTGCAACTGTCTTGGCCAGAGCTTGTTTCTTTCTCCATCGTCGAATCTTTTCGTGATGTCCCTCCAGGAGGACATCCGGGACTTCCATCCCCTCGAAAATTCGTGGTCGGGTGTACTGCGGGTATTCCAGCAACCCGTCGTAAAATGACTCGCCTTCAATATGGCTGTCAGACCCCAGGACGCCCGGAATCAGTCTGCTCACCGAGTCGATGAGCACCATGGCCGCGGTCTCTCCTCCGGAGAGGATAAAATCACCCATAGAGACTTCGTCATGGACGAATGCCCTGATCCTTTCGTCAACCCCCTCGTACCTGCCGCACACCAGAAGGATGCTTCCCAGTCGGGCAAGCTCCTCTGCCGTCCGCTGATCGAAAAGTTTGCCCTGTGGGCACATCAGAATGACTCTGGTATTCTCCCGGGGACCGCAGGTTTCGCGAATACCCGCTACGATCGGTTCAGGCTTCATCACCATGCCTGTTCCGCCACCATAGGGGTAGTCGTCGGTGGTTCGATGTCGATCGCCGGTAAAATCTCTCAGGTCTACGGTCTCAACGTTCAGCAGGTCTGCTCCAACGGCACGCGCCGGATTTCCGTAAGCGAGGAACGACTCGAAGATCCCTGGGAAAATTGTCAGGATCCGGATGTCAAGCATCAGGAATCAATCCTTCCAGGGGATCGACGATCATTTCCTTCACGTCCGTGTCCACCTCGATCACCACATCTTCTATCATGGGAAGAAGCACTTCGCCATAGTCGCCGTCCACGTGGAGCACGTCATTTGCCCCGGTCGCGGTGATTGTCGAAATCCTGCCCAGATCGCGGCCGTCCACGGTTGAGACCTTCATTCCAATCAGTTCAGACCAGTAATACTCGTCCTCCTCTTTGGGGGGCAGATTCTCTTCGTGCGTTTTGACCAGACAGCCCGTCAGCTCCCGTGCCTGTTCCGGGGTGTCGATGCCTTCGAGCGCGACGATCATCGCGGATTTATGACCGCGGATTCTCAGCACATTGTAGGGAGTCTCTTCCAGGATTAGAACGCAAGATCGCTCGAAAGCCTCCATGGTTTCAGTGAAAGGGGAGATCTTGACTTCTCCCCTGATCCCGAAGGGCCTTCCTATCCGTCCAATCACTACAAGTCTGTTTCGGGGCATCGTGTGTTGGAACCTGGCACGCGGCCACGACGGCTCTGGAGCGGCTCATCAGGCTCATCCCGGAAATCCGGGGCTATTCGAGGATCTCCAGGACGGTCCGTTTCTTGATCTTGGTCGAAGCAGCGCTCAAAATGGTCCGCATGGCCCTAGCGGTGCGGCCCTGTTTGCCTATCACCTTGCCAAGGTCCGATTTGGCCACCTTCAGCTCCAGCACCGATGTCATCTCACCTTGCACCTCCGAAACCGAGACCTCGTCAGGATTGTCCACAAGGGCTTTGGCAATGTATTCAACCAGATCTTTCATCATCAGCCCCTTTCTTTCAGCATAAGCGATTCAGTGGATTGTGAACAACCTTGTTTCCTAAGAGCCCTGTTCCTCGGCGCCCGCTGCGCGGGTGGAGTGCCTTATGAGCTTTTTAACGGTGTCCGAGACCTCCGCCCCTTTTGAGATCCATCCTTTGATGGAATCCAGTTTCAGATTGAGTCCGTCCGATTTGTTTCTGGGATCATAAGTTCCTAGTATTTCCAGGAATCTACCGTCCCTTGGATCTCGGGAATCGGCGGCTACTATTCTGTAGAACGGCTTTTTCTTGGCGCCGAAGCGCGCCAGACGAATTTTAACGGCCATTTGCCACGGGGACCTCCACGTGCATAATAATCCCTTCTGTAATCGAAAAATATTAATAAATGACGACCATGCTGTCAAGCAAAAAGCCGCAGGAGTTGTAATCCTTCAGTTACGAGCGGCTGACGGGAACGACCACGTTCCTGCGTTTGGCGCATGGCAAGAGGGCGCACACACAGGTGCGCGCCGTACACTCTGCCCCACGACGAATCTGGGCCCAGACGTAGGGGCAGACCCCGGATCGTAGTCCGGGGCAGGCTCTATGTGTCTGCCCTCCCCGTTGCCCCCCGTAAGTGATAGGTTTCCAGGAGTTGTAATCCTTCAGTTTCACGGGGCAAATATTCTCATCGATCATGTCATTGCGAGGAGTGAAACGACGCAGCAATCTCCTAACCAGGCAATTTGGGGATCTTCCTCCCGTTCAAGCCGGGAGTCGCAATGACATCCTGCCGGTGCCCCCGCGTGAATGGTTACACTCCGACTCTATCAAAGCTTGACACTTTGCCTTAACTGAATCTAAAGTGGAACACAAATATCTGAGCACAAGACGGTATACCACCGAAAAGTGGACAAATGGAGATGAGAATGGACGCAGGAGATGCTAGGGCCTTGACTGAACGCGAACTATGGACTCTCAAGGAATTTGTGGAGAACACCCTTCGGAAGAGCGGCGCGCTCATGATGGAAATGTACGGTAAGGGCAATGCGGATCTGAAATTCGATGAAGATCTGGTAACAGAGGCCGACAACACCGCGTGGGATCTCATTTCAGCCAAAATCAAGGGGAGTTTCGAGGGGCACGGCTTTCTTCGAGATCTGACCCAAGAGGAAATGAATGACGAGGACTGCCCTCGGTTCCTATGGATTGTTGACACGCTCGACGGTGCGGCTTCTTTTCAAGCAGGCATGCCCGTTTGGGGGGTCAGCGCGGCCCTGTTTGAGAAGTTCTGGCCTGTTCTGGGATTTCTATACTTGCCTGTCACCGGGGAACTCTATTCAGCTTATGCCGGCCGCGAGGCGCTTCTCAACGACCAACCCATTCAAGTTCGACGGGATTCGATAGTGGACAATGAATGCCTCGCACTGGTATATTCCCGTTTTCACAACGATTTCAGGAGCACATTTCCAGGCAAAATCCGAAATTTCGGTTCCGCAGCGGGCCATATGGCGTACGTGGCAAGGGGCGCGGCTGACGCATGTTTGCTGAAGAACGTGAATGTTCAAGACATGGCCGCGGGCAGCATTATACTGGAAGCCGCGGGGGGAGAGATCAGTTACCTGGACGGCCGGTCTTTTCATGTGGGTGAATACTTTGATGGAAAAGCGATCAACGAACCGTTGATCGCCGCGCCCAAAGGGCTGCACAAATCTGTTCTCAAACATTTCACGAGAATATAACTAAGGGGGTATGCACTTGACTACACCGACCCCAATAAGTAGTATTCGCGAATAGAATACGTCCCATAGCGGAGTCAAGAACGCGAAACGCACGAGGCCTGACCGCGGTGTCCGCACATCGAGGAGGAACCATGCCGGAAACAGTGCATGTCAGCGCATCAATGCTCATCAAAGATATCCGCGCCGGAATGAGCCGTTCCAATATGATGAAGAAATACGGGATTAGCGCTCACGGGCTTGGGAGCGCTTTCAAACAACTGCTGGACGCGGGCGTGATAAGCCCCTCCGAGCTCACGCCGGAAGCGCCCGGCTCGGTCTTGTCCGGTGTGATCGACGATCAGCGAGTATCGGTCCGGTACGACTTGAATTTCACGCTGTACGTTCACGAGCCGACCACGCCCTCTGTCAAAGGCACCGTGCTCGACGTGTCGGAAAAGGGCCTGAAGGTGAAAGGCATCAAAGCCGCTGTGAATGATGTCAAGACACTTGTGATTCCGTCATATTTTGGATCGAGTGCTTTCAGATCAATCATTATTGTGGCCACCTGTCGATGGGTTGACGGAAAAGAACACAGCGCGGAGGAGATGGTTTGCGGGTTCGAAATAATGGATCGCTCGGAAAAGAACTTCAGGGAGTTGCAAAAGCTGATTGTGCAGGCCGACCCTAACAGACTATGACCATTCGCATGAAAGGCCCGTGGAAAAAGCCACGCCTTTCCGGGTCAACGTATGGGGTGGCTTGGAGGGCAATGCTGTTGACTTAAGGAGAACTGGCTGTTTTTCATGGATAATAA
>CAZGNL010000246.1:0-5479 GCA_964527475.1 uncultured Syntrophaceae bacterium | reverse complement strand
TCAAGGTGGCCATATCGCCCTGCGCGGAGCAGCCACTCGGCGTGGGGCCAATGAGCCTGTACGATGTATCCGTGCTTCGAGCAGATGGAACCAGACCTCAAGGTGGCCATATCGCCCTGCGCGGAGCAGCCACTCGGCGTGGGGCCAATGAGCCTGTACGATGTATCCGTGCTTCGAGCAGATGGAACCAGACCTCAAGGTGGCCATATCGCCCTGCGCGGAGCAGCCACTCGGCGTGGGGCCAATGAGCCTGTACGATGTATCCGTGCTTCGAGCAGATGGAACCAGACCTCAAGGTGGCCATATCGCCCTGCGCGGAGCAGCCGCTCGGCATCAGGCGCTGTTCATCAAATTCCATTCCGGCTTCAATGAATGATACGCCTCCTTGTATTATTGGTGGACCCCTTCAGGGTCCGGACCCGTTAATGGTGATCCCCTTTTCCGTGGGTTGAAACCGACGGCTGTTCGTGGTCTGCCCCTTCGGGGCAGTTATTCTGTTTCACTCCCGGTTCATTTCTTCTTTTTCTTCTCAATTTTCATATCCATTAGCGCCTTCAGTTCCTCCTGAATGGTTTCCAGGGGAACAATGGATGCCTTGCGTGAGGTCGTGACCGGTTTCCCCTTTACCAGCCCGAATTCAACTGTCTGGGGGTAATGGAATCGTCTTTTTGAGACTCTCCTCTTGTCTATCCACGGGGCCTGATGGATGGGAAGGTAGAAGCTGAACCGAAACAGATCAATGACAATGTGGAAATGGTACAAATCATAATAGCCTTCCTCATATTCCACCTTGCACTTGGGAGTCAGGTACATTCTAATGTAATGCTTGTTTCCGTCGGTTTCGCTTTCCCATTTCTTCTTGGCGTCTCCGGAGAGATGATAAATTTCCCTGTCACCCCGCTGGACATGATTGACGGTAATGCAACTGTGTCCACTGGAGAAGATTTTCTCCAGCACAATGTGCTTCAAAGGAAACACCTTCTCGTTGGACTTTGTTTCGTGAACAAGAAAGCACATGTAATAGCAGGCCCTTGCGATCTCCTTCTCCGGGGTAGCCAACTTATCGAGCAATTCGAGACTCTCCTGGTGCTCGCGTACCTTCTCAGGAATGACTTCCACCCGTTCCTTGGGCTTGCGAGTCTTCTTTCTCGGCCCGGGCATGGGGCCTCCCGGGAATCCCATGCCCCTATTCTTGGGCAAGAAGGGCTTGAGCCCTTTGTCTTCCCGTCTGTACACGATGATTGGATCTCTTCTGGGCGTTTTTCTGGACATTGTTCTCTCCTTGGCCTGGATGCCGGCCTCACACATCCTCTTTTACAGCGGATTTATTCAGATCTGAAACGTGGCGAAGATCGGTGTCTGGAACCGTGGCCGGATTCGAGACCTTGGTTCGGCCGAAAAGATGTGCGACGTCAATCCAAGTATCAAGTTCCGGCAATTTCCTGTTCGGACCGGCCTCATGGTCCAGACCCCACCCCGAATTTCATTACCCGTTCTCGCTGGCCGAATATCGGCTCCGGGGCATCAGTTCAGGTGATTCTTGTACCGACCTACGGCTGGATTGAGACCATCATATCGCTCGGAATTCATTTCGTCAACATCATGATTACATCTAATGCTTTGTCTCTCCGGAATCAAGGAAAATCTTGCGCTGCGGGTAATCCTTCAGTCATTGGTGGGTCGGCTGGAATGAGCAGCCCCCCTGTGGGGGCTAATACCATCTCACGCAAACGGGGCCTGCCCGTGAGCCGCTTCCACCACAAACATGGCACAGGCGAGCGCCAGCGCCACCCAAATGAACGCTATGAAAGCCTTGGTTTTGGATGGGACGCGAGTGTTTCTGTATAGAGCGTACAACCCCAGTGGGAACAAGAAGATCAGCAGCGTCCACACGACAATAGGTCTATCATACCACGGGGGCTTATGAGCGACCCCAGGCCCTTCGTCAGACTCGATTCGTGACCGGCGCCAAACCAGGGGACTTTCCGTTTCCGGAGGGGAGGCAACCTCCCGGGCCGCCACCTGGTCCACGGTAGGGGCCGCCTGGGTCATCCCTTGTACTGCTCGGTCTACCTCCGGTGCCGGCGGGGCCACAGCCACGACCTCCGTCACGACCGACGGGGCGCCGAATCCCAACTCATCGATCGTCGCGCTCAAGTCCACAGTCGCTTCAAAGGAAGCGAGCCTACGATCCAACTCGAATTGGTCTACCAGTCCGCGCTCCGTGAGCTTCCTGAAGAGGCTCTCAAGGCCTTTGGCGGAAAGTTTGTATTTTTCAATAAGGGCAAGATCGCTCATTTCGGACTTGATGTCCTGGAGCGCCTCTCTCGCGCTTATCTTTGGGGGAGTCTGCGTGACTGGTGGAATAGTTATGGTTTGCACCGGCATGTCTCGAGTCGGCGCGAGCAGGTCCTCGGACAAGATGACGGTGCCGACAAACGCGGGAATACGTTCGTCAATTTCGGACTGTTCTATCAGCCCCGCCTGTACCAGCTTGGTGAACAGGCTTCTCAGTCCTTTCGGAGACACATTGTACTTCCTCATCAGATCCGAGTCATCCATGCCTGAACGAACGTCTTCGACGGCCAGTCCTGCCGGTATTATCAGTTTTGCCATCCTACCTCACAGGCGACAAGAATCGGTTCCTGTAATGGTTCACCGGGCTTGAAGCGGTTCTGCGCCCGGTGAGAATGGAGGGCCCACTCGACGTGGTGTCAACAGGTTCTCCACGATATATCCGTCCTTCGACCACGTAGGCCCATCCCTCGATATCCCCGTGTCCCCGTGCAAAGCATAAACCCAAGACCTTTCTCAAAGCACCCACGCTCGGCGGGCCGCTACGGACTATAATTGAAGCTCCCACACCAACCGGCTCGCAAATTGGCCCTACGCCCAGTAGCTCCCCCTCCAAACCTCCCCCATACGTAGTTCCGGGAGCTTGTACGGTTCACGGTGAACGGTTACGGGTTCCTCAAAGTTGAGGAGTGGAGCGCTGTCAGGTACGTCAGCGGGTCGGTCTGCGGCTGATCACGTTGCGGTCTACTCACCCGATGTTCGGGATTCATCCCTCTTTTGCGCAGCCTCAAAGAGCAGTAGTTCACCGCCCTTTGTGATCGTTTCCCGTTCCGGCTCACGCCAAGGTCGTGTAGAGAAGCGTCCGCCCTTGAGCGCCATACACGCATAGAAGGCTTCTTCTCCCTCGATGTCGCCGCAGACGGCATGCCGAACCCTCCCTTTGTCCACAAACAGGCGCCCGCTGAAGCCTTCCCCCGAACGTATTCCCAGTATTGCCTGTTGACCCGAAATCAACATGATCTGTACATAGTCCAGGATGTCAAGGCGAACCCGACCCGAAAAGTCCGTGTACGTCCCGGGCGTCCTGCCTTCCCTGGCCACCATTTCGAGCAGCCCCGAGATATCGAAAGGTTTCCGGAGGAGTCCGTCAACTTCGGAGTGTGCGTGTACATCGCTTTCCGTAACCCCATCGTCCGCGTCGGCCACCACTATGAAGACAGGCTTGACTACACCGATCTCCTCACAAACCTCACGGACACCCGATGCAACGTCCCAGCCGCTCATCCCGCGCATTTTCAGCGAACAAACAACCACATCCAATTCCGTTTCCTTCAGGATACTCACCGCTTGCTGACCTGAAAAAGCCACGAAAGCAGTTTGACCATGCTCCTCGAGTTGCTTCACAATTGAGCCTACATTCGCCTCATCATGACCCACAAGAAGAATGCGGTAGCTGAGATCCGAGGCTTTGCTCCGCGCCGGCTCAAGTTTCCGAAAAGACTCGTCCCCCCGCGGCACCTTTACCGTGATGGTCGTTCCGATTCGACCCTGGCTGGTGACCAGGATAGTTCCTCTGTGGCGCCGTACTATCCCAAGACTGGCGGCAAGTCCCATGCCGGCATGCGATTCCTTGGAGGTCCGGAAAGGATCGAATATTCCTTCCACATTCTTCTTCGAGATACCCACCCCGTCGTCCTGAACCTCCAATACAACCTTGTCTTTCTCAAGGAAAGTCTTGATGGTTATCGCTCCGCCCGAGGGCACGGCCTCCACCGCGTTCTTGAGCAGGTTTACCACCACCTCTCGAATCTCGTCTTCCTCTCCTTCCATGCGGCAACCTTCTCTAAGGACCGCGTCCACGGACATGTCCGACCAATCTCTTTCAACACCTTTGTCGCACCAAAGCTCTTTCGCTTCCACGGTCTTCCGGACCAAATCCGTCAGGTCGAACACGAGTCCTGGAGACCGTTCCTTGGCAGATCCGGCGAGGGCAAAACGCTGAATGCCTCTGACTATTTGCACGGCCCGGCTATTGCTGTCCCTGATTTGTTCAAGAAGCGGCTTTATCTCCGAGAGATCTTTTGATCCAAGAGCGGTCATTGCCATCTGGGTACAGGCTTCCACGAATCGAAGTGAGTTGCCGAAGTTGCGGACCATCCCCCCGGCCAAGTCCAACATGGCTTTGAGGCGTTCGGCCCGAATACGTCGCGCTTCCGTCTTCTTTCGCTTCGAAACGTCTTCCACAACAGCTTGGGCCCCGGTTATTCCGCCTTGAGCGTCCCTGAGTGGGACCACGTCCAGCTTCGTGTGAATCTGCTCGCCCTGTTCAGTTTGATAAGGAAACTCACCCGAAATCGAATTTCCCGATTCCAAGCAGGTACGCACTGCATCAGCTATCTTGGCCTCAACAAAAGGAAGAAAGGTAAGAAGGTTGTCAAGCTGTGAGTCGTCCCGAGAAAGTGAGGCCAGCATGCGGCGTGCAGCAGGATTGGCTTCAGCAATATTTCCATCTGAATCGCAAGACATCACGCCCACAGGCGAGTTCTCAACAAGCGTACGATACCGTTCTTCGCCTTCTCCAGGGGCTTCCTCCGGTGCCCGGTTCTCTTGAGCAGACCGGTCCTTACTCAGAACCTGTTCGATTACAACCGGCAGCAAATCAAGGTACCCCCGGTCCGCATCCTTGACAATACACTTTATCTCGCCGACCCGGGCTGCGCTTGCCGCTATATTGTCGTCCCCCGGGGCCGTCATCAAGATCACGGGGGGGAGAGGGCCCCGATCGGCCAGCATACGAATCACTTCCAAACCATCGTGAACAGGCGTGTTCTGATCCAGCACCAGGACGTCGTACGAAACCTGCTCACACATGGCGAGCCCTTTTTCGCCGTCTGCCGCGAGATCGACTTGGTAGCCATGGCGTTCAAGCGTTTCCTGAAACAGATGAGCCGTTTCGAGATCGTCTTCCATGCAAAGGATTCTGACAGGTCCGGATTCCGACATGCGCCTTAATCCTGGTCGGTAGAGTAACAATCAAAGGAATTCCCCGTTCAGGGGAACCAGGCCGAGGTCAAGTTCATTCCCTACAATACCACGCCGCGACTCATCATGCCAAATGGCTTTCAAACCGGGCAGCGATGACGAGTGAACGGAAAGGAGGCACCTCGGGTGATCCCCTTTGGTC
>CAZGNL010000245.1:0-5664 GCA_964527475.1 uncultured Syntrophaceae bacterium | reverse complement strand
TATCCCCGTGTCCCCGTGCAAAGCATAAACCCAAAACCTTTCTCGAAGCTCCCACTCCCGGCGGGCCGCTACGGACTATAAATGAAGCTCCCACACCAACCGGCTCGTGAATTGGCCCTACGCCAAGTAGCTCCCCCTTCAAACCTCCCCCATACGTAATTCCGGGAGCTCGTACGGTTCACGGTGAACGGTTACAAGTTACTGATACAGGGTCACTATATTCCAATAGTCCGCGTACAAGAAGAATATTCACCGCGGATTACGCGGATAATGGGAGAAGTTTATAATAGCCGTTCACCCGGAAATCCGCAATCTCGCGTAATCACTACGGGCAAGCCCGAGCACGATAGCCGTGTCTCGTGATTTCAGACACTTCTGCCCATCGTGGTGAACGCTTACCAATGATACGGCCACTCTCCTCTTGGTGAATCACTTCATGTCCTATTCTCTTGTCCCATATCCGCGCCCATCCGCGTAATCTGCGGTCAAAACAGATTTACAGTTGCCGATTCTCGTTTCCGTAGGATAATGCTTCCATGATTCAATAGGGAGGATAACATGAAAAGCTATCGCAAGGAGTTGTGGTTTAGCATTCCCACGCGGCGCGAATTCGTTCACATCACCCCGGACGTGCAGGATGCCGTGGCGGAAAGCGGTGTTCAGGAGGGTCTCGTGCTCGTGAATGCCATGCACATCACTGCATCGGTATTCATCAATGACAACGAGTCCGGGTTGCATCAGGATTACGAGAATTGGCTGGAGCGTCTGGCCCCCCATGAACCCATCAGTCAATATTACCACAACCGCACCGGCGAGGACAATGGTGACGCTCACCTGAAAAGGCAGGTAATGGGCAGGGAGGTTGTGGTGGCAATCACCGAAGGCAAGCTTGATCTCGGAACCTGGGAGCGCATCTTCTACGGGGAGTTCGACGGAAGGAGGCGCAAGAGAGTCCTGGTAAAGATAATCGGCCTGTGACGTGCAAGAGCGCTCCTGATGCGTATGTCCCAGGCCAAGCCACGGACTGCTCGTTCACACAAACCTTTCTCGCGGCAAACCCGGATTACAACAAATATTCGCGAAATGGTTTCAGGAGATCACAAAGCGCGCGGAGCTCCCGCGCCTGTCGGCCGTTACCTCCACACGCGCGTCGATTCTCTCTTGAAGTTCAGGCACATGGGAAATGATGCCGACCATCCGCCCGGTTCGCTGGAGGTCTACCAGGGCCCTGTACGCAAGGTCGAGCGCTTCCGGGTCGAGGCTGCCGAACCCTTCATCCACGAAGATGGTATCAAGGCGCAAGCCGCCGGCATAGGCTTGGACCACATCAGCAAGCCCCAGTGCAAGCGCCATGGAGGCCAGGAAGCTTTCGCCCCCGGATAGGGTCGACACCGGCCGAGCAGTTCCGGTGTAATGGTCGTGAACCTCCAAATCCAGCCCCCCGGCCGACCGGCGATCGGCCCGCCCCAAGACCCGTTGAAGCAAATAGCGGCTGTTGCTCATTATTTCAAGGCGCTTGGACGCCGCAATGAGCACGTCATCCAACAGCGCGGCCAACACGAACCGCTGGAATGTGATTCCGTCCATGTTGTTCCCGTTGGCCGCTTCTGATATTCGTCCCACGACTTCGTATTCCGATTCGAGGGACTGCCGCTCCGTTTCAGCCTTGGTGTATCCTTCAAGCCATTCCTCAACCTGCTTGAGTTTCGCAGAGAGGCCGGCTTCCTCCTTGAGTGCAGTCTCCCGCGCTTTCCTGGCCTCCGTAGCCGCGGTGCTCAGGGCTTCCAGATCAGGGGGCTTGAGATCTTGCGCGACGCGCTTTGCCCTGGCCGCCCTGTCGGCCGCAGCACTTAGTTTGGCTTCAAAGTCCTTGATCTCCTTTTCCATCTCATCGATCTCATCCAGGCTCCGTTTGACGCGCGCGTAAGCCTCAGGATCAGCGAACCCGGCCTCTGCCAGCCGTTTCGAGAATTCCGCGGCTTGTGCATCGGCTCTCATGCTCGCCGTCTTGGCAGCGTCTTCTGCCCCTTCTTGTCTACTCTCGCACCCGGAGTAGTTTTCCTTGGCCGCCAGGAGCGCCTGCTGAGCCTTATCAAGCGCCTGTTCCATCTCGGAAATCCGTCTCTGGGCCTGCTCGCGGGCAGCGGTCAGGGCCCGCTCTTCCCGAAGTTCTTCCGGAATGCCCTTCTCTCTTTCCTCGAAAACCGCGTTTGCCCGCTGATGAACATCTCCGGCCTCTCGCCAAGTGTCTTGAGCGCGGCTTACCGCTTCTGCCCCATCATTCATGGCCTGCTTGAGCTTCCCGGCCTCCTCGGCAAGAGATTGAGTCTTCTTGTCAGCCTGTTCGGCAAGCTTCAGTTCCTTTCGCAACTTGTCCAAATCAAGTTCAAGCTGGGAGACAGCCTCCTCGCTCAACTTGCCAAGAGTCTCCATCAGCACAGCCATTTTGGCATCTATTTCCGAGGCTTTCTTGCCCAGTTCGGCCTTTTGTTCTACCGTGTCTTCACGATCCTTCTCAAGTCTGTCCACCTTTTTGCCGGCGTTCTTCAGACGCTGCTCCGTGGGTAGGTCCTGGTCCGAATGCGCTGGAGCGGGATGGTCCGTGGAGCCGCAAACAGGACAAGGGGATCCGGACGACAGCGCCTGAGCAAGTATCGCTGCCTGACCCTCGACCCTGGCATTCTCAAGGGATTTCAGCCGGGCCCGTTCCCGGGAAAGAGACCGCTCCGCGGCTTCTGTCTTGGCAACCGCTTCACCGAGAGTTCGCTCGGCAGCCTCTTGATCCTTCTTGAGCTGCTCCAAATCCTTTCGCTGCTTCAGGGATCTTGCGGCATCTTCCTCGTTCTTTCTCAGTATCTCTATCCTGGAGGCCGCTTTCTCCGCGTGTTTCAGCGCTTCCTGATTCTTCTCGAAGCAGCCCACTGTGTCATCCCGGGCTTTGGTGGCCGCTGTGACTTGCTTCTCACGTTTCCGAAGATTGTTCTGCGCTGCGGTTAGATCTTTTCCAGCTCCGGACAAAGCCTTGACCCTTTCGCTTAACTCCTCAAGTTCCGCGATCTTTTGCTTTGCTCGGTCTCTTTCGTCCTGGAGCCCTTTCTGGTGATCGAACTCCTTCTCAGCCTTGTTTCGAGCAGTTCCCGCGCGTTGGAACGATTTCTTTGCTTGCTCCAACTTCTCTTTGGCATCCTTGGCCTCTCCTAGTCGAATCTTCGCCGTGGATTCCACTTCCGAGAGCGCGGCCGCGTTGCGAGACTCTTGCAGCAGGGTTCTCTTCTCCCCTACCATGGTTTCCTGCTTCTTCCGCTCGTTGAGGCTCTTTTCCGCTTCTTCCAGTTCCATAAAGGCTTCAAGAGCTTTCTTGCCCTGGGAAAACTGCTCCTGAGCATCCTTTTCCTTGGCTTCAACGGCGCGAAGACCTTTGCGGAGATTGCCAAGGTCATAGGCTATTGTGCGCCTTTGCCCCATGATCTGTTCCTTTGATTCAGCCTGAGCCTGTTCAAGGTACAGATCCATTCTGTCTCGGGCTTGTCTTGTGCGGTCAGCCAGATCTTTTGCCGCCGTCTTGAGGGCTTCCTCGATTCGAGCGTACAGACTTGTCCGGAACAGCACTTCCAGAATTGCCTGGCGTTCCCGTGAATCCGCGAGCAGGAGACGGCGGAACTGCCCCTGGGGAAGCATGACCACCTGCCTGAACTGGTGGACCTGAAATCCGATCAGCCGTTCCACCTCTTGGGTAACGCTCGACCAATTGGTGGCCAAGACCGTTCCTTCTTCCGCGTCATCCCCAGCCGCGGTGCGCCTCCACAGGGTTGCCTGGGGCTTTGAGGTCGTGTAGCCCTCTCCCTTCTTCCGTAGTCGCTCCTGCTGCGGCATCCTATGGATTCGATAAGTGTGCGATCCCAGGGAGAAATCAAAGGTAACCTCTGTAGGAACAGATCGGTCCGCGTGATCGCTACGCATCTGCTTTGGGATGCGCTCGGAACCGGAGCAGTCCCCGTACAGAGCAAAGGTCATGGCGTCGAGTATGGAGGTCTTTCCTGAGCCGGTGGGTCCGTGAATCAGAAAGAGCGTGCGGTCTCCCAGTTGTCGGAAGTCAAATACCTGCTCGCCCGCGTACGGGCCGAACGCGTTTACGACCAGTCGGAGCGGTCTCATTGGTCTATCTCCCGGTCGTTTCTGCGCAGCTTGTCCACGACATCTTCATATGCGGATTCCTGCGCCTCAGTGAGATCGTCTCCGGTGACCTGGGAAAAGAACGCAGCAAAGAGTTCCTTGTCGTTGAGCGCCCGATGGTCGGCAGGCCGGGCGCCTGTGTCTCGGCCCAAATCAAGGTAAGGCCGCTCAACGTGAAGCGCATTCGGGTACACCTCACGAAGCCTGCCCATCACATCTAGAATAGGGGCCTTGTCGAGAAGACTAACCATCAGGTAATCATCCGAATTCTCTCCAGGGTCCGGACCCATGAGGATCTCTTTGAAAAACCCTTCTTTGCGACGCACATCCCTACGAGGAGTGAGATGGATACTTTCCACGCTGCAAGTACCTTGTGCGTCCATCTCTACCAGGTTTATCGCCTTTTGGTGATCCGCCTCTGAAAAAGAGTACTTCAGCAATGACCCGGAATATCGTATTTGGTCTCCTCCGGCTCTCTGGGGACGATGAAGATGCCCCAACGCCACATAATCGAAATCTTGAAACCCACCCGGATCCACGTGGTCCACGCCGCCCACTGAAAGGGGCCTCTCCGATTCCGATACGCTGCCGCCCGTTACAAACGCATGGGAAATCAGCACAGAGCGCTCACCCGGCGCACGGGCGCCTCGAATACGCTCCATCAGGGCTTGTACGACCGCCTGGTGATCGTGCAAGTCATCCCGGTCAAGTTTTTCCCGCGCCACGGCTGGCTCAGTGTAGGGTATGGGATAGAAATGGACCGGCCCTGATTCATCCTGCAAAGTCACACACGGGACCTCGTCTCCTACAAGCCCTATCACGTGCAGCCCCCGCGCGGAGAGCACTCTTGATCCGAATCCGAGCCGCTCCGGACTGTCATGATTTCCCGCAATCATAATGACTACAATCCCCAGGTCGAGCACCACCCGGGAAAGAACATGATCCAGCAAGGCCACCGCATCGGGTGGAGGGACCGCGCGGTCGTACACATCACCCGACACAATCAGGGCATCCGGCTTGATTTCCCTCGCGACTTCGCACAACTGCTCCAGCACATGGGCCTGATCTTCAGTCAGGTGCGTCCCGTGAAACAGACGCCCCAGATGCCAATCCGCGGTGTGAATGAACCTCATGACAAATCCTTTATACTGCGGGCATGAGAGTATCTTCCGACAGGGGGCGTTCGTCAAGCGCGAAGTGTTCGTCGCTGCAGAATCCCACCATTGCCGCCATTTGCCGACTATCCAACAGGCCGACATGTTGCTTCCCTACAGCTATAAACTACCAGTATGTCAGGAAGTGCCATGTTTCGTGGGGCCTGGATGTCTACCATGAGCGTTCCCATGAAAATGGATGCACGACAAAGACCGCTGGGCGCCGCATGCGTCGCGCGGTACCGCCGGGCCCCTGGCTTGCACCGGACGACAGGCGTCAATGGGGCGACCGGCCGGTCGCCCCTGCATCTTGCGGATGGGTATTGGAGGTCGCTGT
>CAZGNL010000244.1:0-5676 GCA_964527475.1 uncultured Syntrophaceae bacterium | reverse complement strand
CGTCGATCGCCAATACCGGTGTGACACCGCCGTCGATCAAAGCCTTGATCACCAGTGCGGCAAAGGATGTTTTCCCGACCCCACCCTTGCCCGCAACTGCCAATGTTGTTCCCATACTGGATCCTTTCACCATCCTCACGGCACCTTCGGCATTCCGGTGTGCGTGTGGTGGGTCTTTATATAGCCAGTGTCCAAAAAGCTGTCCGGTATTTCAGATCCGGTTCCGATGCTCACAGAGGGGAAATCCCGGCCCCTTTTCTCAAAGGGGGACAAGGGAGGATTTTGCCTACTTGCGGGAATCATCTTCCAATCAGACAGAAATTTCGGCAGTAGCTATGTTTACGTTAGTGCCGTACCTGATGAATCGAAAGAGGAGCGGACGGAAAGAATGCGCCTCGCAGGCGATCGTGAGACGCATTTTCAGTCCGTACTCATCATCTTATACCACTGCGCAATCAAGAGAGTGAGATCGGTTTCTTGGGTGCCACTGCCGGCTTGCCCAGCAGTGCTCTTGGTCACTTGTTTGAACGCCCATTGGTATTAGACCAAATCAGCTATGTCTACGGCCTCGAGTTCCGAGAGAAGACTGTAGACCTTCTCCGTTTGCTCAATTGACAATCCGGAGCATCCGCAAGCCGGTGTAAGAATCATCCGCTCTGTCAAGAGATCACGATCGACGCCCGCGTCTACCACGAGTCCTATGCCATGTCTGAGCCTGGCAATGACATCACTGAGGGATTCTTCGACCACTTTCTCGGTATTTGAAACAGCGCCCCAGGCCAAGACCCCCCCGCGCTCCAGGAAGCGGGAGAGATCCGACGCGTAAATCGGGATGGTCTCCATATAGTCAACCGCATCGAAATTCACGATACGGGTGGAGGTCTCCATCAGAAGACCCCAATCCGTGTTTCCACAGCAGTGTACACCAGGGATCGCGCCTCGTTCCGCGGCCATGGAAATCACCTCGTTGAGGGATGCTACAACATCTTCCTTGGATACCCCCAGAAACGCAGATGAACCGTACGCGCTCAAACTCGGCTCGTCGAAAAAGAGTATGATGTTGTCCGCGTACGGCTTGAATTGCTCCACGAGCCACACTGCTTTAAGCCCTATGCCTTTCACAGCCACGTCGCGAAACATGTCATCGTAAAAGATAGGCCTACTTCCTTTGTCGGCCACGGTAAGCGCGAAGCTCAAGGGTCCCGTGACGTGCAACTTGATAAACCGCGGCCTTTCGGGGGCCTGTCGGATCCTCTCGAGAAAAGAGTGGATTCCTCTCCCGTACTCGGCGCCGACTGCAAAGCTATCGGCCGAGCCCCCTTCAGAGACCTTGAGGTACCGATCATAGAATTCTTCCAGGTCTGTGATCTGAGCCCCTGCGGTATCAAAATGATAGCTCAGGTTCTCCAGGTCGACCCTGAAGCCCGGAAGTCCCTCCGTGAATTGTATCCACATCTGTTCCCTGGGATCGGATCGGGAGAGCTGGGGCGGATGAGGCGCTGAATGAAGGCTGTCCATTATCAGGTCTATCGCGGCCGCCGGTTCCGTGTGCGGCATGCTGCCCACAGCCGTAACCAGGATTGAAGGAAGCTCCGCTGTCTCGGCAAAGGTTTTCATGTTCAAGCTCCGTAATAGCCTAGTACTCAGGAGCACGCGAAGTTTCTCGTCACGACCACGTGCCTGGAACCTTTTGTACCTAATTCATCCCATCTCCCTGTGTCAAGCGGACCGACCCCGACCCGCGCCGCGCAGCCCCACCTGAGCCGATTTCCTTTTCAACGGCCCCGCGCCCGGACCAGTTGACCTTCATCTTCCGTCGGGATATCCTGAAGTGTGCCGTCATATCCATTTAGCCTGTTTCCAAAGATCCCATGAATGCCAAGAAGACCATCTGGATTCATCAAGCCACGTTCACCTGCCGTCCGGATCGACCGTCAAGGATGCTTGAAACCTTGTGGGTCGAACGGCCTGGATGGGGGTACATAAAAAGAAGGGATATGTGGGTCCCCAGGGAATGTACCCTTGAAGAAGCTTCCGCGAAAGGCCTTGTGCCGAGAAGGCCCTTGTCCGACCCTGAAGTCCATATCTGCCCCTATTGCGCAATGTATGTCGCCTCCATCCCGGGCGCGTTGCTCAGAAACCACTTTGTCCAGTGCGGCGGAAACAGTGAGAATTGGACGACAATTGAGGAGACCATAATCGACGATCAACGAAGAAAGCAACACCAAGACAGAGTCCTGGCTGAAATGATGAGAGCCAGAGCGGAACAAGAGGAAATGGAGAAACGCGCGAGATTCGAGAAAATAAGAAACGACCAATTGGCCCTCCAAGTCGGCAAAGACCGAAAGAAACGGCTCAAGGAGCAAACAAGGAAAGAATTGCGGGAAAAATGAGCGCCCGGGCCCTTTAGAGTCTGTTACGAAATGGGCATTGCCGCCGGCCGCGCCTACCGACAGAACTTCCGAATCATAACACACCAGGATGTCGGCCAGTTTCATGTGTGGGCCTTCAGTTTTGCGGGGCAGATTCTTTGATCGCGCACGTCATTGCGAGGAGTGAAACGACGAAGCAATCCCCATATTCAGCGTGCAGGAGATTGCTTCCTCCGGTTCAAGCCGAAGTCGCAATGACATCTTGAGAGATCTCCCCGAATGACTGAAGGGTTAGATGTATGCTTCATTGTGCCTCGATCTTGAGGAATGAAACTTGGCATGATGTCCTGTTGTGTCGACACCGAAATACCGGCACTCTGATGGGGGATCCGGGGGCAAAAAAAAAGGGGACGCTTAGCGTCCCCGAGATTAGGAGGAATTGGATTTTTTGGTTGGGAGGGGCCAATTCCGTCCCCTCGTGGTGGGTCAGGGGCTTGGTTAGCCGTGCTCGGTTAAGAGCTTCCTGACCCGGAAATCGGTATGTTCCTCGCCTGCCGCAAAGCAGTGCGAATGCTGTCGTTGTTTCAATATTTCATGGGTTCACGTTGTTCCCGGGTCCGTCCCGATGGCACTGTCCCGTGGAACCTTTCGGTTTCCGTTAGGCCGTGCATCACCAATAGCAGCCGAAGACCGTTTCTCTAGACGATTTCCCGGGCGCGCTGGCCAAGACTCCAGGGATTCTGGGGCCGGCCGGCATCAGCGGCGCGGTCAACGCGCCGGCCACCAGCCGTAACGGGGCCACTGCCAATTTTATGATGTTCGGTACAGGGCCGTCACCTGCGGCTAGAGGGGGGGGCGGCGGCAGGCGCATGCCGGGATAGCGCATCAATGGGCGGAGCGGACGGTAAGGCCGGCCGTAGCCTCCAGCCGGGTGATAGTAACGGGGGCCTGCCGGTTTGCACTTGGCGATCGGCCTTGCGGGATAGCAGGGGGGCGGCGCGTAGCGCGGCGGACAATATGCCGCGGGACCACGAACTGGAGGCAGGCACCGTGAAGGCGCCAGCAATCCTGCCATGACCATGGCCGGTATCCCGCACACGACACCGCAGACGTTGGTGCACGCGCCCAGCAGGCTTCCGCAGAGTGTCATGGGAGAAGGCAGTCCTGCCCGGGGGGGTGGACCGCAATAATAGGGCGGC
The DNA here is from genome assembly GCA_964527475.1 of uncultured Syntrophaceae bacterium. Classification (GTDB taxonomy): domain Bacteria; phylum Desulfobacterota; class Desulfomonilia; order Desulfomonilales; family Desulfomonilaceae; genus CAZGNL01. Next base: position 2,105 of record CAZGNL010000244.1, on the reverse strand, counting down.
GGCGCGCACCCCTGAACCGGGGGGCCTCCCGCTATTCCCTCAGAGACAAATGGTGTGCAAATGGACACTGTCAGGAAGAAGAGACAAACCAGTAATCTCATCGCCATACCTGATCCTCCTTTTCAGATCCTTAATTTAAAGCTTGAGGGCGTAGACTCAAGCGAAGGAGACTGAATATTAGCCCTTTGGAGGGCTTCATTGACAGAGGGCTTTAACACGGTCCAAAATGCGTGTCAAGTAAAAAGATTAATGTCATGAGGTTATGCAGATCTTTTGCTATCACAGCAACGTGACTAGGTCATCTACTTGAATAAACAGGTTTTTCATGATATAATGTTTTACATTAAGGATAGGTCGGAGCCGACAATCCCTGAGCACTGCGAACCCGTCAACGCGTTTCTTATCCCTGCCCCGGGCATCGGATTGGCGGCGGAGCTACTGGGCGTAGGGCCAATTTGCGAGCCGGTTGGTGTGGGAGCTTCATTTATATTCCGTTGCGGCCCCCCGCCTCATGGCAAGGTTTTGGGCCTGCTAACGGTGGGTACAGAGGTCGGTGGATTTCCATGAAGCGAGGCGGCCTGAAAAAGCAGAGAGGATTACGTGTGTTATGCGGAAGTTGTTGGTTATAGCGAGCTTTTTGGTGCTCTTGACGCCGGCCCATGTGCCTGCGCAGCACGAAGCGGTGGAATTCTACAACAAGGGCGTGGAAGCGCTCAAGAACAACGAGATCGATGAGGCCATAGGCCATTTCAGCGGTGCCATTGAGTTGGATCCATTGGATCATCTGGCGCACAACAATCGGGGAGTTGCGTACAAACGAAAGGGCCTTTACGACAAGGCGATCAAGGATTATGACCGCGCGCTCAAGAATAAGCCCGGATACACCTTTGCCCTGGCCAACAGGGGGACCGCGCTTTACAGAAAGGGAGACCTTGAGGCAGCGTTGCGTGACCTGACGCGTGCTGCCAAGCGTAGAAGCCGCGACAGCGTCATCCGAACAACGCTCGGCTTGGTTCACCGCGACTTGGGGCAACTTGATCTGGCTGTCAAGGACTTCCAAAAGGCCCTATCGTTGAACAAGAGGAATATGAGAGCGTACATGGGCTTGGCCGGTATTCTCGCATCACAAGAGCGGTACACCAAAGCCCTGGAGGTTTACTCGAAGGCCCTTAAGAGCCAGAAAAAAGGTTGGGACCCCCGTGAGGTGGAGAAGAAGATGGATTCCATCCGGGAATTGCTCGCGGGGCTTCTTTATGAGCAAGGGCTGGAGCAGTACCGCAAGGGCCGGACAAGGCAAGCCTTGAGCCTTTGGACGAAAGCGCTCAAGAGATATCCTCAATTTCCAAAAGCGCTCCGGGACCGGGGTCTGACCTATCACAAAATGGGAAAATACTCGGAAGCCGTGAAGGATTTCAACCTGGCCTTGAAACTGAACCCTTCCAGCGGAGAACTATACCGGATACGAGCCGATGCGCTTTACAAACTGAAGAAACCTGAACAGGCCCTGGATGATTACGCGGTCGCGCTGCAAGCGGATCCCACCGACGCGGTCGGATACAATAATCGAGGGCTGGTCTTCCACGAGCGCAAGGATCTGGACAAGGCGCTGCAGGACTATTCAAAGGCGATCTCCATTTCCCCCTCCAATCCTTTCTTTTTCGAGAACCGGGCTCTTGTCTTTCTTGCCAAGGGGCAGAACCGCAAGGCCCTCAAGGATTACCGCAGAGCATTAGATCTGACCACGGACAAAGCCCAGCAGGACGAGATTCGGAGCAGGATTTCCGACTTGGCTGAGCTGATCGCTCCAGCCCCTGTTGACCCGTCCCACCGAGGCCCCGTGAAGGAGGGCTCTCCGCAACGCTCGCCTCCCGACAGAAAGACCAACTGAAGCGCTGATACCAACTTTCATGCCTGGAAACAAAGGCACAACGAAGTATGAAAGTCCTTACCGTTGTTCACTGGTCCGGGGCTTCGCCTCGGACATACGCATTATAGCGGTTCTCAAAAGCAATCACGGATTGACTCATTGGCGTGCCCCTTCTTTCTCGCCTCTTTCTCGAAAGACCGTAGCCCTGAAGGGGCGTCAGAAAATAGCCCGGCGATTC
>CAZGNL010000243.1:0-5703 GCA_964527475.1 uncultured Syntrophaceae bacterium | reverse complement strand
CAAGACCATCATGACAGTGCAGGACAGTGGGACGGTCCGCATTTGGGACACGGAGGAACTAAAATCCCGAACAAAATTCAAGAGGATCCCGGCTCACTCGGCAGCAGCCGTGATCTTTGACAGTTCTTCTCGACCGGAGGTGATAGTCGCGGGCATGGACCGAATGGTCAAGAGAGTTGACCCGGTCGGATCTGAGGTCACTGCGTTTGAAAAGGGCCATGCAGAGTCCATTATTGCCCTGAAGGCCTCACCGGACGGACGACGTGTGCTCACCGCGGGTCGAGACAAACGAGCGATTGTGTGGGATCGCCGCAAAGGCAAGATCGTAACGGATTTTCAGGTCCATGAGGAACAGATTGGTCACATCGACCTGAATCCGAGGCGAAGAATCGCGGCCACCTATGATCCCAAGGCGGGAACAAAGGTCTGGGATGAACGGACTGGTATGGTGATTCGATCCTTTTTTCCAGGGAAAGCTGAGATCGACTGCCTGAAGTTCTCCCCGGACGGAGAGCGTCTTCTTTCCGGCGGCAAAGACCTGGTGTTGAAAGTATGGGACGTGCGCGGGCGAGCACTGATACCTGAACCGGCGCTGGCAAAGGTCAGGGCCGTGACCAAACAAATGAAATCGGAACAGGAGTTCAAAGCCGGGCTGGCGGCAGCGAAAAAAGCCACCGCCCAAGACGCCTACGCCGAAGCTTATTCATTGATTCGCAAGGCCCAGAGTTTGTCCGGATATGAGAGATCTGATCTGGCCCTTGACATCATCCAGCGAATCAGCGAGCACGGAAAACGAGTCGGTCTGTCCGGGGGATGGAAGAGAAAGACTTTTGAAACATCTTCCAGTGTCAGGGACGTCTCCTTCTCACCCTCCGCCATCAATTTCCTCACGGCCCATTCGGACCATTCCGTCAGGATGTGGAGTTCAAACTCGGGAGAATGCCTCAAGACTCTTGAAGGCCACACAAATCTCGTAGCGTCAGTCTCATTTTCGCCCAGTGGACGCGAGGCTGTGTCTGCCGGTGATGACCGTTCCATCCGCATATGGGATCTCCACTCAGGCCGGACCACCGCCGTGCTCAAGGGCCATTCGGACAGCGTCGGCGCAGTTGTATATTCAGCGGCCGGTGACCTAATACTGTCCGGATCGTGGGATAAGACCATCCGACTCTGGAGAGTGTCCGATTCCACGCCGGTGAGAACCATCAAAGGACATGAAGACGAGATAACCTCCGTGGACTTCGCCGGCACCTCCGATCTCATTTTGTCCGCGGGATTTCTCGGGTCGGTCAAGATGTGGGATCTCAACTCGGGCAGACAGTTGCGGAACCTGAAAGCTCACGAAGACAGGATCAGTTGTCTGAGGACTTCTCCCAATGGAGACATGTTCCTGACCGGGGCAAATGACGGCACGGTCCGGTTGTGGGACCTGAAAAGATTCGCGCCTGTTCGATCTCTGGAAGGTCATGAGGCTGGTGTGCGAGCCGCGACTTTTTCACCGGACCAGATGTTCATCTTAACCGGTGGAGAGGATTCGGTCCTGAAGCTATGGGGCCTTGAGACAGGGGAATGTTTAAGGGAGTTTCAAGGGCACGCCAAGGCCATAAGCGCAGTGGAATTCTCGGCCAACGGCCGTTTCGTGATCAGCGCTTCCACCGACGGAGTTGCTATGATTTGGGAACTTGACTGGGACTGGGAGTTCGAGGATCTTGTTAAATAGGGGGGTTGCAATTGTTATGAAAATCGCCCTGAACACTTTTCCGGACCTTGAGTTCTTTGAACTAAAGCTGGCGCAGATCCTGGGCGCCCGACGGAAGAATGACCTCCCAACTGATGGAATGGTCATTGCAGCCGTATTGATAGCGTTGTTCAACAAAGACTCGGAACCACACGTGCTGCTGACAAAAAGGTCCGACCATGTGGAACACCACAAGGGAGAGATCTCCTTTCCCGGGGGAAAAATGGACTACACCGACCCGGACTTAGTCTCCTGCGCACTCAGGGAGACGGAAGAAGAGGTGGGGGTTCAACGGGAGGATGTTCAAATTCTGGGCGAGATGGATGACTTCTATACGGTAGCTACAAACTATCTGGTGGTCCCCTTTGTGGGCGTGATTCCATATCCTTACGAATTCCGTCCCAGCCCCTGGGAAATTGAGGAGGTTCTGAGTGTCCCACTTCGGGTCTTTTTCGATCCCGCGCTCGTCGCCCACGACACCTGGACCGTGCACGGAAAACCGCTCAGGATGACATTCTATCACTGGAAAGGACACACCATCTGGGGGGCCACGGCCCGCATTCTCGAGAATTTCACCGGACTGCTGGACACCGCCCAAGAAGAGCAAGGAATCTGAAATGACCAAAGTCGGCGAGTTTCCCGAAGATTTCCAGGACTGCGTGCGTTTCCACGGTCATGTGTGTCCCGGGCTGGCGATCGGATACGCGGCTGTCAAAGCCGGGGTCCGCGGCTTGGGAGTCAACCGCGCTGAGGATGAAGAGATCGTGGCGGTGGTGGAAAACGATTCTTGCGCGGTAGACGCGGTTCAGGTCCTGCTGGGATGCACCTTTGGCAAGGGGAACCTGATCTTTCGGGATTGGGGTAAACAGGCCTTCACCTTTCTTGAACGAAACACGGGGCGCGCGGTCCGGGTCGCGCTGAAGCACCGCGAACTGCCGGATAGCGCGCAGCGGCGCGCACTGAAAAAGAAGATCGACTCGGGAGAAGCTTCCGCCGCGGACAAGAGGAAGTATGAAGAAATCCGTAGGAGTACGGTTTTGGAACTCATATGCGCGGATCCCGCGGACTATTTCGAGATCGGCCCGGTTGCAGCAGAGATGCCCCCAAAGGCGTCCATAGTTTCCACACGTCCGTGTGAAATCTGCCATGAGAGTACAGTTACTACCCGGCTTCAAGAAAGAGACGGAAAGTTGGTCTGCCTGGGCTGCGCAGACCAGGACTCCTGAAAGATACCATTAAACCTGAAGAAAGGGGATATCACCACCATATGAAGGTCACCGAGCATCTCTACATCTATCTCTGGAACGATCAACGGGAAAACAATTGCAACAGCATCTTCATAGACGGAAAGATACCCTTGCTGATCGACCCGGGACACGGGCACAGAGTGGACGATCTGCTGTCCCGAATGCGGGCCGACGGACTTGATCCGGACAAAATCAGAGTGGTCATCAATACCCATTGCCATCCCGACCACTTTGAAGGAAACAGGGCTTTTGAAAACGCCGACGTGAAGATCGCATGCGCGCGGGAGGAGGAAAGGTTCCTGGAAGAGGTGGGACGCCCAATGTACCTTCAGCAAGGTGTCCAAATGCCCGAGTACCGAATCGATTTCCACCTTAAGGAAGGAACGCTCAATCTGGGGAAGCACGAATTTGAGATCCTGCTCACCCCAGGGCACAGCCCCGGAAGCCTGTGCATCTACTGGCCTCGTCATAAGATTCTGATCACCGGGGATCTGATCTTCCTGCAAGGAGTTGGAAGGACGGATCTCCCCGGTGGAAACGAACAGCAATTGAAGGACAGCCTGGACAGGGTATCGCAGCTCACTCCGGAACTGGTTATCCCGGGCCATGGTCCTGCAATCCGGGGTCCCGATGATATTCGGGCCAACCTGGAGCATGTCCGGAAACTGTATCTGGGCACCCTGTAAAAAGTGTTCAAAAATTCGGCACATGGGCGCCGGTTTTTTATACATGGATAACGCCAATAATATTAACGGCTTGATTATTTGGGGTCACGATGTTCAATAGTCTGGACAAAATTTGGACCTTCGGACACTGAATTCCGGTGAGGAATGGCAATGGAATAATCTCATATAATTCCAGGCCTTATGCTCCTTTTTCGGTCACATTTGGGAAATGGCATGGAGGTTGCAGTATCCTCTGGTCAACAAATAAGAAAATATTCCTCCTAACGCCAACTGCTGTGCCGGTTGGTATTTTTTTTTGAGATCAGTGCGCACAGATAAAGGTCCAATGATTTTAGGTAATAAAGAACACATCGGGCCGATTGCGGGCTTCATAGCCATTACCGGGCTTGTCCTGGGTCTGTGCATGGTCTGTCCGGTGAACGCCGCGCAGCCCACCAAAATCCTAATCCTGCCGTTTCACGTAAATGCCGGAGAACTCCAGGCCGAGCTTGAGAGCTTCAGTAGTCACGCGGAAAAGTCTCTCAGGTCCGCTATCACTTCTCTGAAAGAAGGCTTCGTTGTTGAGACCGCGGAGGCCACCAAGGAACTCCTGGGGGGAAAGGGAGTTCCCGGGGAGGAGGACGAATTGCGGGAACTCGCTTCACGTTCCGGTTGCGATGCGGTCGTTTACGGTTTTCTGAGCCACGCAGAGGGCAAGTGCAAAATCAAGTGGGTGATGTGGGATACGGCAAAACAAAGGGTCATGCTCTCCGCGGAGGTGAAGGGTACCCACATACGGGGGTTGCCTCGCATATTGCGCTCAGGCGTTAAGCAGATCATTGTCCGTCTACGGGGCAGTCCCAGGTTACACTTCTACAAGCCGGGGATACCATCAAACCAAGGCCCTCGTTCGGGAGTCGGGCCCTCCCTGATCGACATCCAGCAAGATTCCGGCCCCTGGGTAAGCCAGAAGATTTACGCACCACTTCAGTCCTTGGACATAGGAGACTTGGACGGAGACAAGAGGAACGAAACCGTGTTCCTTGGTCGGACTACCTTGAACATTGGGCGCTTCGATCAGGGAAGTCTGAAGACCTTGACAAAGATCTCGGACTCGGGGATTCGATACCTGTCGGCAGAAGTGGAAGACATTGACTCCGACGGAGTAGCGGAACTCATCGTATGCTACTGGACTCCAAAGGGACTGGAGTCGGCGATCATAAGGTATACCGACAGAATCTTTCGAGTCACCGCCAAGTTCGCCAACATCATTCTGAGGACCATCAAGGATCCGGATGACAATAAGAAACGGATTCTGGTCGGCCAAAGAACCGATGTGGAAAACATCTTCAGCGGCGAGATGGTTCGCTTTGAGATGGTCGGCGGCGCGCCGAACCCGGTTGGAACTCTGGCGCTTCCCCCGGGAACTTTGCTCACGAGCTATATTTCCGGCCGGTTCGGGGACAAACCGACTTTTCTGCGGATCATTATGAACCAGGACCAGCGGTTGATGGTGTTCGACAGAGACAACCGGCTCCTGGCAAGTGTTACCGACAAGATCTACGGCGTGGATCGAAGCGTTCGGTTCCGATACAAGGGTGGATCCAGGACCATAATATTCCCCGGTACAATGATTGTGTCCGACACGGACGGAGACGGGAAGAACGAACTACTGGTCGGTAAGCAAACCTCGGCCGGCAGTGTTGTGCAGGGTCTAACCTGGGATGGCAAGCAGTTGCTCGAGAAATGGAAAACCGTCGGAAGCCCGGGACTCATATCGGATCTCAGGATACGAGATTTCAAGAATCAGGGGATCAAATCGCTGGTGCTAATATTGGTCGAGCCAAGATCCCTCTTTTCCTTCCGCCCTCCGGGCAGCCTGGTCTACGCATACGACCTCGGCCGCTGACAAAATCCGGATCAAGCGGCCTGCCACGAAACAGCGTTGGCATTCCAAGAAAAAGGACATTTTCATACAGAAATGGATGGGCTGGGAAATCCCCCGCGTTGCGGCTTGACCCGACTATCCAAGAGGGCGTAGCATGCTACGCCC
>CAZGNL010000242.1:0-5705 GCA_964527475.1 uncultured Syntrophaceae bacterium | reverse complement strand
CCTCCCCCATACGTAATTCCGGGAGCTTGTACGGTTCACGGTGAACGGTTACGAATAAAGAGCTTCGGGAGGCCGGTCCTTAGGGCGCGTCACAAAATAAACGTAGCAAAACCATGCTGGGCCGATTGTAGGGGCAGACCCCGGATCGGCGTCCGGGGCAGGCTCTGCGTGTCTGCCCAAATGCAAGGCACACGCTGGTAGGAAAGGGCGGACACATAGGTCCGCCCCTACAGTAAGATGTAACAGTTATTTCTTGACGGGTCCTTAGGGTCCGTCACGGAATAACCCTTGCAAATGACACACTCCACTTCCTTGCGATAAAGAGGGCGACGCATGCGTCGGCCCTACGCCGGACGCCCGCCACTTTCCAGACATTTTCATGCTTCGTTGTGCCTTATCAGGTGATGGTTGGTAAACAGGAAAACGCTTCCCCCTCGATGAGAGGAGGAAGCGCTGATTTGCGGTTAGTTGAAGAGAGGGATCAGGGGAACCCCTATGACGCTGTAGGCGGCTTCTTGACAATGGTGGGAGTCATGAACACCAGTAGTTCCTCAACTATGACGCGGCGGTTCTTGTAGTTGAAGAAGTAGTTCACTAACGGGATATTCATAAGGGGCGGTAGGCCTTCTCGTGTGGAGCTGGTTCTCTTTGTCAGTATCCCACCAATTACTGCGGTTTCCCCGTCCTTCACAACCAGCGTTGTTGAGGCTGACTGCCTGTTTATTTCCTGCCCCGCTGCGGTCACATCCCCTGGTTCGTCGTTTGTGAGGCTTATTCGCAGGAGTATGCGACCATCAGGATATATGGTGGGGGTAACGGTCAAAGAGAGATCCACATTAACCAGCTGGGTCTGCGTGCCATCCGCTGAAACAGTGGTGTACGGAATCTGAACTCCGTTTCTAATGCTGGCCGACTGCCGGTCCTGAACTTGCACCTTGGGTCGCAAAATCGTTTTGGTCAAACCGGACGCCTCACCCATCTGGAGGCGCGCATCCAACTCAGTGATATAGTCGGCTGCCAGCAGTCCGAATTGAGCGCCGATTCCGGGAATCGAGTTCGCCCCAGTGTAGTTGGCGTTGGGCAGATTTATCAAGAATGTGGAGGGCAGGTTGTTTCCAGGGATGGTCGCGGCAGTGGCAGCATTGGCGCCCGTGGCCTGTTGGTTGGCGGTCAGGCCCCAAAAGTGCTGCGCGCTATGTGGAACATTGCGCTGATTCATCCGGCCTCCCCACATTACGCCCAGGGAACGGCTCCAGTTTCTGTTGGCGATCACCAGCCTGGCTTCGATCATGCACTCAGGCCTCGGGATATCCAGGGTCGCGATGAGCTTTTTCATCTCCTCGATTCTCTCTGGAATATCCTTGACGTAAAGGGTGTTGTAGGTGTTGTTGGCCCACATCACCGTATGAGCGAGGATCCTCCGCATTCTAGGATCCATACCCACTCCTCTAAGGGCGCCGATTGCGCGTTCCGCGGTCGTCCGCTCAGTCACTTGCTCCAGGGCCTCTACTCTCCTCTCCCCACGATTGTCACGCCGCCAGGTGAGCAGCCTCGAGCGTCCACCGGGGCTGTCCGGAGTGAAGCCCTGGGAACTCAGATATTCTTCAAACCTGCGCTGCTCCTCATCCTGTGCCCGGGCCTGACCTTGACCCGATACTCCGGGACATCGGCGGTTGAACACGCACTGCAAGATCTGCCTTACCGCGCTTGCCCTGGCGTAGCTGAGCCTTATGGTAACCAGTACCAGTGTCACGGGCTCGCCATCTATCTGGATTGTCTCGGTCGCTCCGATAGTTTCGGTCCTTGTAACGTCCTCCACCGGCGCCTCCGCGGTCCTCCGCTGGTCTTCGAGCTGCCTCAAGGCGGCCTCACGCTCTTCGCGGAGACGGGTTATTCTCGTTCGAGCCTGACTGATCCTTCGGTTCACCGCGGTGATAAGGCGCCGATTCTCTCGTGCTCGCGCCCTTCTCCTATTCCGTATGGATCCGCGTCTGTCGATGCGCATCACGTTGCCGATCAGTTCTCTGTCGAGACCGTGCATGGCCAGAATGGTATCCATTACCTGACCCATTGGAACCTGAAACAGTCTCATGGTGGTAGTTCCTCGGACTCCGCCTCCGAGGATTATGTTTACACCGGCCTGCTCCGCGAGCAGCCTGAACGCGTTCCTCAACGAGATCCCCTGAAAATCCATGGTGACCGGCTTGCTGAAGACTTCAGGGTCGGTGGACAGTCTGTACCTTGCGTCAATTTCTCGGCGCTCTTTGAGGGATTCCTCAAGCTCCTTCTCCGTGGATCGAATCTGCCTCTGCCTGGTCTCGTTCTCCTGCAGAGTCCACTCCTCCCTCATTTCCAGGGTCGCCCGACGGCGGTCCGTGGCTTCACCGCGCCTTCTGTCGTATTCGCTCCGACCCGCCTGATCCCCGGGCCTAATGCGCGTGGCCTGGCTCGGTGTCAGGGCTAAACGAGGCGGTGGGAAATCGAGCATCAACACGCCCTTCTTCTTCTGCACCTGATAGGGAACAGCATCCTTAAGCTGAACAAAAATGGTCTGGGATCCCGGAACAATCATCTCCACCGATGTTGAGAAACGGTCCGTCCTCAAGGGTTTCTGATGAACCTTTGGAATCTCAGCGTTGATCAGGTCGATTCTCAACTTTGTAGGAGAAACCTTGGTCATACGATAATCCAGGTGGTCTCCGCCCCTGATAATCAGCCGAGAATTGTGGCCCACCTGGGTGAATTTGAGTTCCGTTATCTCTTGAACTATCAGCCTTGGATCAGGCGTGGGCGGAGTCACAGGAGGTCTTACCTCGCGAACTGCCCGCGCGCCGCGCCCGGAAACTGAGGGCAGGTCGTTGCCGCCACTTCCCGTTCGAACCGATCGATTGCCTGAGGAAGGTCCGCTCAGATCCCGCAACCGAGTAGGCCTGTTCTGTGCGAACTGCAGTTGTTTCTTTAGGGCCGAGGCTCCCTTGGGCGCCCCGGAAGACCTGGAAGAAAGCGCTTTCAGCCCCCTCTGATTCTGGCTGATCAGCAGTTGAGGCGCCTTCCTGGTCGTCGCGGACGGACCCGCGGTTGCCGGCACAAGACTGGGAGAAAGCGGTGACGAAGCAGAAGGTTTCCGTGAAGCGGCTCGTGAGGCAACCCCCCTTTGCCCGGGCAACTCCTTGGCCAGAGATTTGCCGAGGACCACCAGCACTCGGCCCTTTTCCCGCTTGATCTGGAACCCGGGAACAGGTGTAGCGCCAAAATCCAATACCACCCTGGCTCTGGACTTGTAATACCCGGCGCGAATCTCAGTTATTCCGTGCCTGCCGCCCTTCAACCGCCGAGGAACCTTACCGAGTTCGGCCCGCTCAAAATCTATAAATAGCCTATTGGGCTGGCCGATAACGCGCGCTGTATGCTTGCCCAGGTCTCCCCTGGATGCTATGACGACCCTTTTGCCGTCAGGATCAAGCCTGACCCCGGTAATCTTCCCCGAAGACCCTGCCCACGCGGGAGCGCAGACCAAGGCAAACATCAAGCTTCCGATCCAGAGATGGACAAATCTTGCAGCAGGTGATCTCATTTTTACCCTCTCCCGAAGCCCGTACCGACGAAATCTCGCCTACAGTCGGCCGCGGTGCCCGGGGTGATATTCTGTCTGAACAATGCGCTGTCTTTTCCAGTCATGATCGTCGTCATCCTTCACGAGGATGTCAATGGTACGCAGAATACTATCAGGTGACCGCCCATTATGTCAAGTAAAAAAAGCGCAAAAACAGTATGATAGAAATGGTTCCTAATGTAGTGCGTTACTTGTAGCGGTACAGGATTCTAGCTTTGTGGTATAACCAGGTAGTTTTGCTGGTTTATTCTTGCGCGCGCTCTTTTGGCTTCGGAATTCGCCCGGGCTCCGGTATCATCGCCTGATGGAAGACCAGATTATCGTCAGAATCGTCGCTCTTGTCACTCTAATGACCGCTGTGGGCCTATACTATTATGTCTACCGTTGAGCGCGCCGCTGACAGACCGCAATTTGAACGGTTACCTATATTTCACCGAAGAGATCCGGGCCGTGAGACCCGGTGATCGTGACTGAACGGATTTCTCCCGGTTGTGCGACTCCCGCGGTAATGTAGAGTACACCGTCGACTTCAGGGGCTTGATCCCAGGCCCTGCCCTGGAGGAGCAGATCCGACTCCTCGGACACTCCTTCAACCAGGCCCGGCAGCGAAATCCCAATTCTGTCCTGGTTGCGCTTCTCCATGAAGCGGGTCTGGATTTCGAGAATTTCTCCGGCCCTCGCTTCCTTGACTTCCGGGGGAACAGGGTCTCCGAGATCCCACGCGGGGGTTCCGGGTTCCGCAGAATAACCGAACACCCCCACGTGTTCGATTGCGTACGAATCCACGAAGTCTCTAAGCTCGGTGAAATCCTGATCTTCCTCCCCGGGATATCCTACCATCAGTGTGGTTCTAAGGACCAACGCGGGAATCTCTTGCCGAAGCCGGTCTACCAGGCTGCGGATCTTGTCCCCTTTCCAGGGTCTTCCCATTGCGCGCAGCACCTTGTTCGACACGTGCTGGAAAGGGATGTCCAGGTACGGCAGAATATTATCGCACTCATTGATCACCTTTGAGAGCAGCAATGGAACAGTGTCGGGATGAAGGTACATCAGGCGAATCCATTCTATCCCTTCCACGTTGCCGATCCGCCTCAGGAGTTTCACGAGCCCGTCCTTTTCACGTCTGTCCTTAGCGTACGCAGTGAGATCCTGAGCCACGAGCACAAGCTCCCGGACCCCTCCGGAGGCCAGAGCCACCGCCTCTTGTTCCAGGTCCGTCTCATCCACGCTGCGCAGGGGCCCTCGAATGGACGGAATGGTGCAATATCGGCATCTCCGCGCGCATCCTTCAGAGATCCTGAGATACGCGTATCCCGGGGTCGTGAGTATCCGATCAGCGGCCTGGATAGGTTTGCGGGGCTCCGCACGATTCCGATCGATGGGAGTATGACTTACGGAATTTCCCTCTTTCTCTTGGCCGGCTGTCTTCACGGATTCCGCTTTCAGCCGGTCGCGCAGTATCCGGGGCAAATCCCCGATCTTGTTCGGTTCCACAAAAAGGCACACCTCGGGCAAGGGATCTTCCAGCCCTTGCCTGTAGCGCAGCGGAAGACACCCGGCCACCACTATTCTTGCCTGTGAGTGTTCGACGCTGTAGTCCAGAATGCAGTCGATTGATTCGTTGACAGCCGGCTCGATGAACGCGCAGGTGTTTATTATGATGACCTGTGCCTCGGCAGGATCATCGGTGAAACCAAAGCCGGCCTCAACCATAATGGAAAGGATTCTCTCAGAGTCCACGCGATTTTTCGGGCATCCCAGGCTTACAAGGTGAAACCGCATATTCTAATACCAGCTTACATGCCTAGAAACAGAGGCACAACGAAACATGAAAGTCCTTTCCGTTGTTCAATGGTCCGGGGCTTCGCCTCGGACAGGGGTTCCAAGAGCGCGCACGCTGCGCATGGACCTTTCTCGTTCCCAGGCTCTGCCTGGGAATGCATACCGGGAGGCTCCGCCTCCCCTACTTGGGGCCGGCGCCTTCGCGAGGCCAGGAGGCTGTTGCAAAACTCAATCTCGCACACTGATCGTGCTACCCAACAGCTCTGACGGGCGAGTTTTTTTGCGCGTTAGAACGGTGGTATGATCCGCG
>CAZGNL010000241.1:0-5715 GCA_964527475.1 uncultured Syntrophaceae bacterium | reverse complement strand
TCTCCCCTCCAAACCACCCCATACGTTGACCCGGAAAGGGGTGGGTTTTTCCGCGGGACTTTCATGGGGATTGTGGAGGTGCCGGACTTGACATTGTTGCCAAAATGTCTAGTCTGTGGTTATGCATAGCAAATCGCGCATACATTATCCGGGCGCGGTCTATCATGTGATTGTGCGCGGGCACGGCGGTCAGGACATCTTCCTTCAAGACAATGACGGACATGCTTTCTGTCTGTTGTTGGAGGAAGCGATTAAGAGGTTCGGATTTCGGCTTTATGCCTTTTGTTTGATGCCCAACCACGTCCACCTTGCCGTCCAGGTGGGCGACATCTCATATTCACGGATCATGCGTGACATTTGTTTTCGGTACACTAAGCACATCAACGCCATGCGCGAGAAGACCGGGTCCGTGTTTGGAGATCGGCACAAGGCGATCCTGATTGATGACACGAATCATCTGATGGAATTGGTTCGTTACATTCACCTCAATCCGGTGCGTGCGGGAATGGTCAAGAAGCCGGACGCGCATCCGTGGAACAGCCACCATGCATACATGGATCAAGGAACAATGCCTTGGGTGTCAACAGACCGGGTCTTGTCCCATTTTTCGGCTCTGATACACACTGCAAGAGAAAGGTACAAGAGTTTCATCTCAGAGGGGATAAGAGAGGGGCATCGCCCCGAGTTTCACAGGGGGAACAGGGCGGGCCGAATACTGGGAGACAAGTCCTTTGCAAGATCCGCTCTTCGAAAGGCCGCGAAAGCACAAACGCGACTGCTGTCCCTGGACGAAACAATCGAACATGTGTGCAGACTGTACAACATTGACAAGGGGGTTCTGGCTGAGCACGACTGGCACATTGACCGATCTGAAGTCCGTTCAATAATCGCTCTTATCGTTCAGGATCAGGAGCATCTATCAGTTACCGATCTGAGTATACGATTCAATCGTAGACTGGTCACCATACTTGCCCTTGCCAGGCGGTTGCTCAGACGTATTGAAACGAATCCCGCGCTGGCCGAAAGAGTTGAGATGGTACAAGATCAGCTTGCACGGATACAAGCAGATCAAGCCCTCTCCCGTGCTTCAATGAAGCGGCCGCTGTCCATGGAAGAAATAATGGAACATGTGGCAGGATTGTACAGTATTGACCCAGCGGTTCTGCCTGAACCCGATCAAAGAACGAAACGGTCGGAAGCCCGCGCCATAATTGCCCAGATGGTTTGGGAGCGGGATCATCTGTCACAGGGCGAGCTGAGCAGACGAATGAACCGACACCCCGCACATATCAGTCGGATGGCACAGCGGCTGCGCAAACGTGTGCAAACGGATTCCACCCTGGCTGGGAAAGTTGACTCGGTAAGACGGCAGCTGGAACAGATGCAAAAGAGACCGATTCCCTTACCACCCGGACTCGATTCCACGTCTGAGGAACAACACCCGGGATTCACACGCTGGGATGACACCACAGATGGAACGAGCGGAATACATCGCTCCCGGTTTCTGAACATGGGCCAAGAAGGTCAAATGACCCACGCGGGCGCTCCTGCACAAGATGCTCCGCCGCCGGCCGGCTGGACAAAGAAGCTACCCCCCGTCTCCATGGACGGCATAATCCAAGAGGTGTGCAAGCTCTTCAGCCTTTCCCCCGGGGACCTTGCCAAACGCGATAGGCAGCAAAGACCCGCGGAAGCCCGTGCCATGGTGGCACTAATGGTTTATGACCAGGATCATTTGTCCTTGGACGATTTGGGTAAACGAATGAATCGTAGTGGTATCACCATGGGTCATGTGGCCGCGGGACTGCGGCAAGGTGCGGAAGAGGATACTGCCCTGGCCGACCAGGTCGATATGCTGAAACAGCATCTGAAGCACGTGCAATTGGATCAAATGCGTCCCCGATCCTCTGTGAAGACGCGGCTGTCCATGGACTGGATAGTCGAGCATGTGTGCAAAATGTACGCTCTTGACCCGGAAGTTCTGGGTGAACCCAATAGGATGCCGGGATTGGCGGAAGCTCGTGCCGTAATGGCCCTACTGATTCGTGACCAGGATCATCTTTCCTTGACCGATCTGGGCCGACGACTGAACCGCGATGTGGATGTCATCAATCGTGCCGCGAAACAACTGCTAAGACGTATGGAAACTAATTTGTCCCTGGCCGATAGAGTTGAAACGGTAAGGTACTATCTTGAACAAATACCGGCCGCTCCGGCCGCTCCTTTTCCACCCGTGAAGCGGCTGCTCTCCATAGACGAAATGGTGGAACAGGTGTGCGAAGTATGCGGCCTTGAGCCGGTCGCGGTGGTTCAGCGCAACACAATGCCGGAAGCAGAAGATGCCCATGCCATACTCGCCTTGATGGTTCGTAATTGGAACCACCTGTCGTTGACCGATCTGGGCAAAATACTGAATCGCCCGCCGGACAACCTGTATTTGCTATCGAGCCTGGCACGGGAACGCGCGGAATCGGATACTGATCTGGCCGGGAAGATCAGTACATTGAAACAGCGCCTGATACAAATGGACGCAGATCAAGCCCGCCCTCCATGTGCCTTACATTTGTCGCCCCCGGCAGAACACCCTGAAGCCAAGCCCCGGGATGTGGTCCCGGACGAAACGTTCGAGCCGCATCGTGCCGATATTCGCAGGGAGAACACACAACGTCCAACAATTGGAGAGGACACTTCCGTAGGAGATATTCCTGAGAAGACCGGGGAAACAGGGAAGCCACCCCTTTCCATTGACGCCATAATCGAAGAAGTGTGTAGATTGTTCAGTCTTACCCCTGTCGATCTAGCCAAACCCGGTAGAAAGGGAAAACTCGCGCAAGCCCGTGCTATGGCCGCACTGATTGTACGAGATCAGGATCACCTGTCCTTGACCGAGTTGGGCACAAGACTGAATCGTAGCGACGCTGAGATGCAAGTCGCTGCGAATAATCTTCGGAACAGAGTGGAAACAGATCACTTTCTGGCAGAGAAAGTTGTTGAAGCAAGAGAGAAACTGGGAGAGGGATATTCATTCCAACTCCCCTCTTCTGATTCAGCGAAGCCGCTCGTATCAATTGACGATATAATCGAACAAGTGTGCCTTGTGTACAATGTTACCTTGGCCCTTATGGCCAGCCCCGGTGACATGCCGAGAGTCACGGAAGCCCGTGCCATAACCGCCCTGATGGTTGATGAGCAGGATCATCTGTCCTTGACCGAGCTGGGGAAACGACTGAATCGCATTCCGGGAGTCTTGCGCAGCAGCGTGAACCGGATGCGCGAATGCGTGCAAACGGATTACTCGCTGGCCGAAAACCTGAAGACGGTAGCACAGCGACTGGGGCCGGCAAATGCCTTGCACATCCGTCTCCTTTCATCAATGGAGCTGCCCTTGTCCCTGGACCAAGTTATCAACGAGGTGTGCAGACTGTATAGCCTTAGCCCTGATGTCCTGACAGAACCGGGCGGTATGCCGAATGCTGCGGAAGCCCGGGCCATGATCGCACTGATAGTTGGTGAGCAGCGTCATTTGTCTTGGGTCGAGTTGGGCAGACGACTGAATCGCCACGACTCCACCATGTCTCATGTGGCCCGGCGGCTGCGCAAGCGCATGGAAAAGAAACCCTCTTTGGCCCGGAAAGCTGAAACAGTGCGATCCCAGCTTGTGCGAATCCAGGCGGGTCAAGCTCCCAATGTACCCTCGATAACGCCGGAGCTTTCCATCGACGACATAGTAGCAGAGGTGTGCAGATTGTATGGCCTTCCACTGGCTGTTCTGGCTGAACCCGGGGTTGAGCCGGAATACGTGGAAGCCCGTGGCGTCGCGGGACTGATTGTCCAAGACCTGGATCAGTTTTCCTTGTCACAGTTGGGTATACGATTCAATCGCACCATCAGCCCAATGGAGCAAGCTGTGAAGAAGCTGCTCACACGTATGGAAACCAACCCCTCTCTGGCAGGAAAGGTGAACACTCTAAGAGAGCGCATGAGACAAATAGAAGCAGGTGAAGCGCCTACTCCCACTTCCACGTACTTGCCTCCCACGGAAGAGCAAACAGAAGAGAAGCCCCGGGATGTCGTCTCAGACGAAACGACCGACACGCATCTCGCGGATATTCACAGTAAAGACAGAGAAGGTCGAACAATTGTAACGGACACTTCCTTGGCGGACACTTCTGTCAAGGACACTTCTGTAAGGGAGATTCCCTTGGGGGCCGGCGAGACGAGGAAGCCGCTCCTTTCCATTGACCACATAATCGAAGAGGTGTGTAGACTGTTCAGACTTAGCCCCGTCAATCTAGCCAAACCCGGTGGGAAGCCAAAATACGCGCGAGCACGTGCCATGGCCGCACTCATTGTTCGAGACCAGGATCACCTATCCTTGGCCGAGTTGGGTACACGACTGAATCGCAGTGACGCTGAGATGACAGTCGCGGTGAACGACCTGCGGAACCTAGTGAAAACAGATCGCTTTCTGGCAGAGCAACTTGTTGTAGCAAGACAGAAACTGGGAGTGGGATATTCATTCCAACTCCCCTCTTCTGATTCAGCGAAGCAGCACCTGTCAATAGACGACATAATCGAAGAGGTGTGCAGACTGTACAGCCTTGGCCCTGCTGTTCTGGCTGAAGAGGACAGGACGCCGGATGTTGCGGAAGCCCGCGCCATGATCGCCCTGATGGTTACTGAGCAGCCCCATTTGTCTTCGGCCGATCTGGCCAGACGACTGAATCGCCATGTCACCGCCACGGCACATGTGGCCCGGCGGCTGCTCAAGCGCGTGGAAAAGAACCCTTTTCTGGCCGAGAAAGTTGAAACCGTGCGATCCCAGCTTGTACGAATCCGGACAGGTCAAGCGCCCTCTGTTCCATCAATAACGACGAAGCTGTCCATTGACGAAGTAGTCGAAGAGGTGTGCAGATTGTACAGCCTTCGACCGGTCGTTCTGGCTGAACCCGGGATTGAGCCGGAACGGGTGGAAGCCCGTGCCGTCGCGGCATTGATTGTTCAAGGCCAGGGTCACTTTTCCGTTTCAGCGTTGGGTAGACGACTCAATCGCACCAGCAGCACAATGAGTGGAGGGATTAGGACGCTGCTCAAACGTATGGAAACCAATCCTGATCTGGCCGAAAAGGTTAACATGACGAGAGAACGGCTGAAACGAGTATGAGCAATGCAAGGGTACCGGAAATTTTGGAGTGACATTGGATACTACGTCAAGGGTACTCGTCTACCGATGGGTGATTTTCTGCATTATGGGCCTGGCTTACATGTCAGCCTTTTTCCACCGAATCTGCCCCGCTGTCGTCGCTTTTGACCTTCAAAGGGCCTTCGGACTTTCAGGCGGCGTCATAGGATTGTTGGCTTCCGCGTATTTCTATGGCTATGCACTCATACAATTTCCGGCAGGGGTGTCTTGTCCGATTCTCTAGATGCATACCCCAAGCCCCAACCCGGAAGCTATTCCCTTGAAGCGTACTCCGGAATGATATTGTTTCTGCTGGTGGTAGCAGTCATAGGTGTGATCTGCACCCTATTCATGAAGGAAACGTATTCCGACTAGTACTTATCGGCAGAAGTTCGCTGTCAGTATACTCCTATAACAGTTCTCGAAAGTTCTCACGGATTCGCAGGCTGGAAAGCCTGCCGCACAGATTGAATTTCGGAGGAATCCGAAATTGGCTTCGAGAACCACTATGGTATGAAAACTCCAGCCCCAAG
>CAZGNL010000240.1:0-5904 GCA_964527475.1 uncultured Syntrophaceae bacterium | reverse complement strand
CAATCTCGATATCCGTGAGAACTTTCGAGAACTACTATATACTTCGGTTTGGCGATTCGGTATCGGTTCCGGCTCTCATGACCTTGCGCAGACCGATGACAGCCCAAATCAGGTTTGTCCGGTTGTGTTACCCTGCCGGCTGATACCGATGTGCGATCAAGCGAGTACTGAAGAGCACTGCTGGGCAAGCCGGCAGTGGCGCCCTAGAACGGAACCGTACTCCTGTGATCTCAACTTCGCAAAAGAGATAGCGCAAAGGTATTTTCGCTAAGATGAAGACAAACGCCAAATGTCCGCATTGCGGGGCCACTCTGTCGGAAGGAGCGGCCCGTTGCCGCCGGTGCGCCGAGTTGTCCGGAGATGTCGCTAAGATCAAATGCTCCCCACCTATGTCCAGGGCAGGCGCTTTGAAGTCGGAGATCGAAGAGCCGGCAGGGCTTGATCTGCGAAAGCTTCTCAGGCTGTGGAAAACGGACAAAAGGATCCGTGCCGCCGGGGTGGCGTGTCTTTCTCTGGCGCTGATTGTCGTAGGCTACACTTCGGTCCGATACTACCGGACCATGGACCGGGTCGCCGAGCCCGAGCCGATTCTTGAGGGCAAGGAAGCCCTGTCGGATGACGCGTTCGGTCTTTTCCTGTCGGACCAAATTCAATGGAAATTCAGAACGGGCGCGAACATAACCGGGAAGCCCGTTGTCCAAGGTGAAACGGTCTTTGTGGGGAGCGACGATGGGTACTTCTACGCGGTTGATGCACGAACCGGAAGGGAAAAATGGAGCTTTCGGGTGGGCGACATAGTTCGATCGTCTGCCGCGGTACAGGATGGGATGATCTTCTTCGGAAGCTACAACGGCAGGGTCTACGCCCTGGACAAAGACCAGGGCAAATTGTTGTGGAGCTTCAAGACTTATGATTCCGTGGTTTTCCGGCCCGAGCCCCACAGGGATATGGTCGTGTTCGGAAGTGAAGACGGCAACCTCTACGGAGTCAATATTCGCTCCGGCGAGCTCAGATGGGTGTTTCCCACAACAGCCCCGATTTCCGAGGCGCCGGTCGCGTCTGATGGGCTTGTGTACGTCGGGAGTCAGGACAAACATCTGTACGCTCTTGATATGGAGACCGGCGAGGAACTGTGGAGTTTTGCCACCGGTGGAAAAGTGTGTTGCGCAGCAACCGCGTCCGAGGGAATGGTCTTTTTCGGAAGCGGTGATGGGAACATCTACGCTCTGGACAAGAAAACCGGCAAGGAGAAATGGAGGTTCGCCACAGGGAGTAAGGTGGTGACTCCACCAGTGCCGGCCGTTGGCCGCGTTTTTTTCGGGAGTAATGAAGGCGTTCTCTACTCAGTGGGCATAATGGACGGCCGCAAGAAGTGGAGCTTCAACGCGGGGGCTCATTTAGTGACCGAGCCTTGCGTGGGCCGGGGATTTGTGATGTTCGGATGCGCGGACGGATACCTCTACGCGGCCAAGAAACATTCCGGAGAGGTGGTGAACAGACTCAATGTCCGTGGGCCGATCTCATCAATCGCCTTGTCCGACGGCTCGGCCTTTTTCGGAAGCCACGATACTCATCTGTACGGACTGCGAATCGCGGCCTTCCTCAAGCTAGTAGACGCCCAGGAGTGAATAGCCCTCAAGGCAGCGCTGCTTGCACATGGCTTTAGATGTTGAGAAAATGTTGACCGAACCTGGGCTCCGCATATCCTCACACTCACGAAGACATTCCTCATACAGGTCTTTCAGCGGGTCAATGAGGGGATTCTCGGACCGGTTCCCGGCAGACCTTGAGGAAAGCCCGAGGTGCATCGGTTCCTCCATGAAATCCCCGAGATGTTCATCCGGTTCATAGTACGACGACATTGGGTCGGGCTCGGACACGTATTTTCCGGCAACCACGACTAATCCTACGATAATGATCGCTGTCACAAGGCCGCGCACCAAATGTTTGCGAGCCCTTAAGGAAAAACGGACCGGTTTTGGCGCCTCCTTTTCGGCCCCCGGTTCCTGCCCGACAGCCGTATCCGCGGCCTCACGGCGCGTTGACCTTCCGCAGAGGGCACACATCTTCAGTTTTCGGGCCTTTCCCCTGTTCTTGAAAAAGGATTCAATCGTGTCGTACGCTCCGATAATCTCTATCAGCCGATCTTCGGCAAATTCCATGGATTTGTCGGTAAGGGAGTCGAACTCCTCTGAATCTGAATGGTACCTTTTGACAAGCCGACGATAATTCTTCTTGATTTGAGTCATGGAATCGGTTCGCCGGGAACCCAGGGCATCCAGACATCGTTGGATTATCGGCGCACAAGACCGGCACAGGGAGTGATCGGGAATACTGATTTCTGCGGCCCTCCCATTGATAGTGGTTCTCGAAGCCCTCCGGCTTCCTTGTATCCAGGCTTCTCAAGAACCGGCATGCAGGGGATACTCGGGATGTGTCAGAGCATAAGAGAAGACGTCGAAAAATTCAATGGGCTCTTCGATTCTGTGCGGCCGAATTGACATGGGAGACAACACAGTGGTATATAGCGGTAGTCCAGCGAAATTGCCGGTGGTGCGGATCCGGTTACTTTAGTCCCCGGGGCAATTCCTCTAGGCCTCCTTTTGAGAAATGAGGACTGGAGGAACTGTCTGGGAACCCCGCGGTCCTCGCGGGGCGGATTTGCGTGGTTCGGTCGTACCTGTCGGCCTACAGCAAAATCTTACACTTTTTCTCAGCGGGACATACATGTCTGATAACGAGCCGCCTCGGAATGATGAACTGGAAGACGACAGCAATACTTCGGATCTGCTGGAGGCCCACGATGAAACGTCCGAGTCCATTGATCTCACCGGTGTTTTCAGACAAGACCTGACGGTCTCCGGCAGTTTCGACGCGAGGGCATTTGAACAGACGTCCTTCGGCAAATTGCTTCAGGCCCTGCCCACTCCCGCGTTGATGATTGAGCGTTCAGGAAACATAACCTTTTCCAATGAGGCATGGGGCCGGATCAGCCGGAATTATCGGGATTTGGCAGGGAGTCCCTTTCGCGATCTGTTTCCCAAATCCACGGCAGGGGATTCTGCCGCATCATTGATCGCAACGATCTTCAAAGAAAGAAAACCCAAGGCCTGGACCGGCAAGTTGATCATAGACGAAAGACCTATTTGGGCTCGCGCACATTTTCGCGCGGTCAGACTTGCTGACGCAAGACTCATCCTCGTCCTTGTAGAAGACTTGACGCTCGAGAAACGACAACTGTTGCTCATGGAAGTGATCAAACAGGCAAAGAGCGAGTGGGAGTTGACTTTCGATTCAGCACCGGATCTCATTGCCACCCTGGACGACAGCTACCGGATCGTTCGGCTCAACAAGGCAATGGCCAAGAGATTGGGTCTTTCCCAGCAAGAGGCTGTAGGAAAAACTTGCTATAGCCTGGTCCACGGGTTGGACTCACCGCCGCCATTTTGTCGTTGCAACAGAGTGTTGCAAGACGGTCGGGAACGATTCATGGAGTACCCTGAGGAGAAATTGCACGGTTTCTTTTCTGAGTCCGTGTCTCCCATGCTCAATGCCCAAGGCCTGATAACCGGTTGCATCCTTGTCTGTCGAGATATTACGGAGCGCAAGCGGTTGGAGGACGACCTCAAACACCAGGCCACTCACGATTCACTGACCGACCTGCTGAACCAACGTCAAATAAAGAACTTGCTGGCAGCGGCCTGTGAAACGGCCAAACGCTACTCACACCCCCTGAGCTTGTGTCTCTTTGACCTGGATCGCTTTAAACAGGTGAATGACAGATATGGTCACCAGGTTGGAGACCGTGTGCTGGTGACTCTGGGGGAGATAGTTAGACAGGGGTTGCGCAGCGCGGACCTAGCGGGCCGCTACGGCGGCGATGAGTTCATGATTGCCTTTCCCCACACTCCGGCCTCCGGCGCGAACAGGAGCATGGAAAGGATTCTAACGGACCTGAAAGACAAATCCTTTGAGGCTGAAGCCGAAACGTTTTCCGTCACGTGCACGGCCGGAATCGCGGAATTCGACGCCCGGACCATGACCGTCGAGGACCTGATTCAGGAGGCCGACAACGGCCTGTTCGAGGCCAAGAAGCTCGGAAGAAATCGCGTCGTGATCCGAAAAACGCAAAACTGAACCGGTCTGTGCGATTGGAACAGGATTGGAAACTCGGACCTCCCCGGGATGATCTTCTATTCTAGCTCGACCTGTCAAACTCGTCCAGGGAGGCTTTCATAGCGCGGTCACGCGCCCAGGCCTCGATCTTTTCGATGCGTTCCCGCATTGTTCGGGAAAGGGGCACGATGTTTCTGAAACAGTTTGCCAGCATGTGTTCCGTGAGTTCCGTGTTCCCGGACATGCTCGCATAGATGGCGGAGACCACACCTTCCTCGATTTCAGCTCCGTTGAGTCCTTCAGTCGATTCCGCGAGGTATTCCATATCAAACTGTTCCGGGTCGATTTTTCGCTTTTTCATGTGGATGGAGAGGATATGTTTACGTTCCTCGTGCACGGGAAGTCCTACATAGAAAAGCTCGTCGAATCGGCCCTTTCGGAGCACTTCGGGCGGTAGGACCTCCACCTCGTTCGCGGTTGCTCCCACAAAGACGGGCGCGGTCTTTTCCTGCATCCAAGTAAGGAACTGCGCGAGCACGCGGGCTTCTTCTCCTCCACCGGCCTTTTTGTTCTGATTGGCGATCCCGGCCTCTATCTCGTCTATCCACAGCACGCAAGGCGCGACCGCCTCGGAGGTGACTATGGCCTTGCGCATGGCCTCCTCCGGCGGACCGGCCAGTCCGTCGTATATGCGGCCCATGTCCAGCCTCAATAGGGGGAGCTTCCAGTAAGACGCTATGGCCTTCACGCAGAGGCTCTTACCACAACCGCTTACACCCATAGCCAGAATCCCCTTGGGTGGCGTCAGCCCGTGCTCGGCAGCCTCCGGGGAAAATGCTCGGCCCCTTTCATCCAGCCATTTCCTCAGGTTCTCAAGCCCCCCGATCTCCCAGGTGTCGGTTTCCTGATTCACAAACTCCAGCACACCGCCCTTGTCAACAAGGGCCTGCTTCTCCCGGAGCACCAGATCTACGGCGTGACTGGAGACCTCTTCCTGATCTATCAGGGCCCCTCGAAAGGCTTCCACCGCTTCGTTGGCAGTGAATCCCTGCGCGGCGCGGACCATCTCTCCTCTGAGAGTGTCGGTAACCGAGGCCTTGAGCGATTCCGCTTTCGGTTCAAGCGCTATACAGGCGTCGAGGAGCATTGAAAGCTCCTCATATCGTGGCAGCGGAATCTCCATCACCTTGAAAATGGAATACAACTCATCGGGCAGCCTCAGGTGCGGACACACAAAGAAGACCGCTTTCTTTCGCTGACGCAGGACCCGGGATGCGTCCTTCAGTTGCCTGATCAGGGGCGGGTTGTCTGTCAGCAATAGATGAAGATCCTTGAACAGGAGCGGGTAATCGTCTCGGGTCTTGACGAAACTGCCCAATGCCGCGACCGGGTCCAAGCCGTCGAGAGCTTCTTCCCCCTTGGTGAGACCTTTGAGGCATGACCACATGTACATATCGGCCGATTCACCAAAGACTTCCCGGGCCGCAGTCGCAACCAGGCGTTCAGCGCGCTCTTCTTCGGAGGAAATCATCAAAACCAGCGACGCCTGGGTTTCAATTAGATTTACTATCTTTTCCAGGATCATTGGAAAGACCTCTGCCGCGCCATAGAAAGCAAATGACCGGTTTCCACCGGATTAAGGAGGTTTACCTGAAAATGGATGAGCCGGGATGACCCTGACGGTTCGCCTTCCACCGACTATCCAAGAGGGCGCAGCATGCGGCGCCCCTACGTGCGGAATCCGGCGAAATGCTGCCGCATTCCGCATTCTGCACGGGACCCACGACT
>CAZGNL010000239.1:0-5921 GCA_964527475.1 uncultured Syntrophaceae bacterium | reverse complement strand
CCCTCAACCGGTTAATTATTGGCAGCCAAATTGCATCCGGCCGGTCTGAGGGGGCGTTTTATTTCCAGGGGGGGATTGCCTCCGTTTAACCTTGTGTCCTGTCGTGTTCCTTCTCTGACAGTGCATCGGTATGATATATATTTGGCAGAGTTTTTGCCTCATTATGCCGTTGACACGGAATCGACTATGGGATCGCGACGAGAAAAACCAACTGACGGGCGGCTTGAGACTCTGGAGGGAGTGCTCGACAGGATCGTCTTTGCCGGCGAAGCTTCCGATTTCGTGGTGGCGAAGGTGTTGGTGCGGGGGCGTCGGGAACCGGTTGCAGTTGTGGGAAATCTACCTCGTCCCCATCAGGGAGAGACCCTGGTGCTTCAGGGTAGATGGGAGTTCGATAAGAAATTCGGGGAGCAATTCCGCTTCGAAAAGGCTGAATCCAAGGCCCCGTCCACGATCACCGGTATTGAGAAGTACCTTGCCTCGACCCTCATCAAGGGGATCGGCCCGGAAATGGCCCGTCGGATCACGGCCAAGTTCGGTGAGAAGACCCTTGACATCATTGAAAAAGATCCCCAAAAGCTGCTGGAAGTGCCCGGGATCGGGCCCATGCGAGCCGAGAAGATTTCCGAGGCGTTCAACGAGCAGAAGAGTGTCAGGGAGGTGATGCTCTTCCTCCAGACTCACGGGGTCTCCCCCACATTTGCATTCAAGATATTCAAGAAATATCGTGACAATGCTGTCAATGCGGTCTCTGAGAATCCGTACCGCCTTGCAACAGACATCAGGGGGATAGGTTTTCGTTCCGCGGACCGCATAGCGGGAAGCCTGGGCATCGATATGCGTTCGCCCTTGCGGGCAGGCGCGGGCATTCTACACGTACTGGATGAAATGCAAAGTGAGGGGCACGTCTATCAACCAAGGACGAATCTCCTTGAAAAGGCTCGAGAGCTTCTGGGTATCGACGCCCACACTCTTGCCAAAGCTCTGGAAAGCCTGAACGCGGCCCGTAGCGTCACAATTGAGGAGGATCGGGTCTACCCGGCCAAACTGGCCGCTATGGAAAATTCGGTGGCCCGCAAGCTTGGCAATCTTATCAGTTCCCCGCGTTTCATCCCGCCAATCAAGGTTGATGCGGCAATAGAATGGGTTGGCAAACGCAGCAAGATCAGGCTTTCCAGTGCCCAGTCGCAAGCTGTGGCTGCCGCCATCGATCAAAAAGTCCTTATCATTACGGGTGGTCCGGGAACCGGGAAAACAACGCTATTGCGAGCGCTCATTGAAATTCTGGAAGCCAAGAAGCTTCGGGTGTTGCTCAGCGCTCCCACCGGCCGCGCGGCCAAGAGGCTCTCAGAATCAACCGGAAGAGAAGCCAAAACCATCCACCGTCTGTTGGAGTATTCGCCGGCTGAAGGGGGCTTTCAAAGAGGCACGGCAAGACCGTTGGAGGCGGAATTCGTCGTTGTTGACGAGGTCTCCATGATCGACATATCGCTCATGCACTATTTGCTCTCCGCCTTGAATCCACAGACCACGCTTCTGTTGGTGGGGGACGCGGATCAGCTGCCTTCCGTGGGCCCGGGGAACGTGCTGGGGGACCTCATCGACTCGGGTAGGGTTCCGGTAGTGCGTTTGGAAACCGTGTTCAGGCAGGCCGAGTCGAGTCGAATCGTGATCAACGCGCACAGAGTCAATCAAGGCATCATGCCGGAGAAGGAGAGTGAGGCCGCGGGTCTTTCGGATTTCTACGTTGTCGAGAACGACGACCCCGACCAAGCCCTTGCCCTCATAAAGGAAATCATCGGTCGCAGAATTCCCGATCGCTTCGGTTTGAATCCTGTTGAAGACGTGCAGGTACTCAGCCCTATGCACAAGGGGACCCTGGGAACAGAAAACCTTAACAGGGAACTAAGGGATATGCTCAACCCTACCGGTCGAGTGATAAGGGGGGATCGGTTCCGGGTCGGCGACCGTGTCATGCAGGCGCGCAACAACTATGACAAGGACGTGTTCAACGGAGACGTGGGACGAATCGCGTCATACGATCCGGAATGGGAAGAGGTCCAGGTGGAGTTCGACGCTCGGAAGGTCACGTATCATATATCCGAAATGGACGAAATGATCCTTGCGTACTCGGTCACCATTCACAAGTCCCAGGGAAGCGAATACCCCGCGGTGATTGTTCCCATGAGTACCCAGCACTACGTGCTCCTGCGCCGCAACCTGCTCTACACGGCCATGACCAGGGGAAAAGACCTGGTAATCCTGGTGGGCAGCGCCAGGGCCATGAAGACCGCTGTGGAGAACATCATAGTCGAACCCCGGCACACGCATCTTGCCCGGAAGATATAGGTTGGGTTTCGTGCTGCTCGCAAGGCACCGCTCCGGTAATGAGCCCAATCCGGCAGGCAATGCTGTTGGTCAAGGAGGCCACCGTCAGCCGATGTGGTCACCCCGGCGAACCCCGGATCGGAGCCTGGGGCAGGCGCCGGGGTCCAGGCTCTTATACCAATGCGCTTTCAAAGAGGGAACCTATGGCTCAAAGCCGGAAGGGAGAAATCCCCCCTGCCCCCCTTTGAAAAAGGGGGGTTAGGGGGGATTTTGAGACTCGGTCCCTCACCTGTACTGTACCTCTTTGAACAGAACTTGATATTACGCAAAAGACTGGATTCCGGCTTTCCCCGGATCGTAGTCCGGGGCAGGCTCTGGAATGACGGCAATAAGTTCCGGCAAGGTTTCAGGATTCATAGGTTGTAGTAGTTATTTGGTGACAAGCCCTAAGTTAGCGCCTGTGCCCTGAAGGGGGCCGGATCAACGATTCGATTTGCGCGTACCTGAAATGCGGTTTTCTGAATTAGACGCTGTCTCGCAGCATTCGGGCCCGGTTTTCCACTGCCTGTTCATAGAGTCGCAGGTATTCTCTTGCCGAGCGTTCCCATGAGAAGTCCTGTTTCATTGCTCTGACCATAAGGTTTTGCCAGGCTACCGGGTTGGTCCGATAAAGATCCAGGGCCTTGAGGATGGTTTCTTTGAGCGCAGAGGGTTCCGGGTCATCAAACTTGAACCCCGCGCCGGTTTCCCTATCCGGGTCAAATTGATCCACTGTGTCCCTGAGGCCCCCGGTCGCCCTGACGATCGGGATCGCGCCATATTTCATGGCATACATCTGGTTCAAACCGCAGGGCTCATACCTGGACGGAACCAGCACCATGTCCGCGCCGGCAAAAATCTTGTGAGCCAGTTCATAATCATAACTCAGGAAAATCCCCGTGTTTTCCGAGTAATCTTGGGCGAGTTTCCTGAACGAATACTGGTAACGGTCTTCTCCGGTGCCCAGCAGCACGAACTGCACTCCCTGGGCCGCCAAAGCCGGAATGACCGCTTCCACCAGGTCGATGCCCTTCTGGCTGGACAACCTGCTCACCATCGCAATCAGGGGGGTCTTCGGCTCAGTGGGGAGGCCCGCGCGCACCTGAAGCTCCGCCTTGCAAGCCGCTTTGCCGGACAGATCACCAGGACTGTACCCAGCTGCGATCATGGGATCCTTATGGGGATCCCAG
This sequence comes from uncultured Syntrophaceae bacterium, assembly GCA_964527475.1. GTDB lineage: Bacteria > Desulfobacterota > Desulfomonilia > Desulfomonilales > Desulfomonilaceae > CAZGNL01. The sequence goes on along the minus strand of CAZGNL010000239.1, from coordinate 2,364 downwards.
ATCTCGTAATCGACGCCGTTCAGGATTCCCTTGAGGTCTGATCCCTTTTCCTGCAGCACCCCCTCAAGACCGAAGCCAAACTCGGGGGTGAGGATTTCTTCACAATAGCCTCGTGAGACCGTGTTCACTTTGTCCGCGAAAACGATCCCGCTCTTCAACAAACTCACGTGTCCATGGAATTCCATAAACCTGGGATTGAAATATTCCCAGCCCACTCCGATCAGGGGCATGTCCCAGTGCCAGAAGATTCCCTGGTACCCCAAATTGTGTATGGTCATTACCGACGCGCTCTTGGCCAGAAGCGGCAATCCTGCATAGAGTGTTCGTATGTAAACGGGCGCAAGCGCGGATTGCCAATCATGGGAATGGAAAACGTCATAGTGGATGTCCTCGACCAAGGCCATCTCGATCGCGGATCTGGCAAGAAACACGAACCTCTCGGCATTGTCCTTATAGTCGCCGTCTTCGTCGCCGTAGAGGTCGTCCCTGTCGTAGTATTCGTCGCATTCCAGGAAGAATACTCTCGGCCCCCCGGAGTTCCGAAGCCGCCAAAAACCTGCTGAGACCGTGTTGGCATTGAGGTCCACCTCTACACGGAGATTCGTTTTTTCGATGTCAAATCTCTCCTGAGTTATTCGCCGGTACTTGGGCATCAGCACGTCCACTTCCGCGCCGAGACTGACCAGGGCCGCGGGAAGTGAGGACAAGACCTCCCCCAGGCCACCTGTCTGGGCAAAGGGTGTCACCTCGGGTGTTATCATCAGAACACGCATCATTCGCTCCATGCCCACAAATCCATCATATGACCGGCGAACCGGCTGCAAAAGTTGTGTCTGCAGCCCCGGATCAGCCTACCAAACCGAGCGGGAACACAGGATACGGGGAGGGTCAATTGCCGGGTTCTTCCACTTGCTCCAGACCGGCCCGCTTGCGGATGTGCGGTATCAGACCACCGTGCCGCAAGAGATCCTTCATGAATTCCGGGATCGGCTCGACGGTGAAGGATCGGCCCGTGGATCTGTTGAATATGACGCCCTCATCCTGATCCACTTCCACCGAGTCACCCTCACTGATGCCCTGTACGGCCTCGGGGGACTCAAATATGAGCAGACCCATGTTAAAGGCATTCCTGTAAAAGATTCGGGCAAAACTCTTTGCGATGACGCATGATACGCCCGCGGCCTTGATCGCCACCGGTGCATGCTCCCGCGATGAGCCGCACCCGAAGTTCTTGCCCGCGACGATTGCATCCCCATCCCGTACCTTTGACGAAAAATCCGCGTCCGCATCCTCCATAACGTGTCTCGCCAACTCTGAGGGGTCGGCTGAGTTCAGATAACGAGCCGGTATGATCTCGTCGGTATTGACATCGTCGCCAAATTTCCAGGCCCTTCCGCCAATGGCCACGCTTCCCTCCTCACATGTAAGAATCTAAGACTCCGTCTCAAAAGAAATATTACAACGCTTCAAGTAGACCATTTTGTGGGTATGGCCACGAACTTGGGTTCCCGTCATCCCAACGAACCCCGGATCCGCGTCCGAGACAGGCGCTGCAATCCGGCTCTTGGCTACCCGCCACAACCATACCCGGATTCCCGGTCCCCGTTTTCACGGGATTGATGGGACAGGGAAATGGGGCTTTATTGCGCAGAGTCTCAACGCGCCTTACTGCCGGCACGATTAAGTGCCAATGCGCTTTCAAAGGGGGAACATATGGCTCAAGTCCGGAAGCGGAAAATCCCCCCCTGCCCCCCTTTACTAAAGGGGGGTGGTGCCGGTCCCCCCCTTTGAAAAAGGGGGGTTAGGGGGGATTTTGAGACTCGGTCCCTCACCTGTACACTGTACTTCTTTGAGCGCAACTTGGTATAAGTGCTCTTTTCAGCTTTAAGGCTGAGATTACCACAGATTATCCGTGTAGGAAACCAGCGAACCGCGGGGACATCAATATCTTCTTTTCATTGAGGGCGATCTTGGGATATAATCGCTCGCCGAAGGAGATGGACCTCATGGCCGCGCCCCACAATTGGCGTCATAAACACCTGCTGATCACCGGAATGAGATTGGGCACGTTATTTCGGGTTCTTGCCAGGAATGGCTTTCACGTAGACCTGGGCGGTCTCGGCAGGCTGTCGCAACTGACCGTTCTGGGAATTCTCAATTCCATGTTCGGGTTTTGCGAAAGCCTTGTCAATGGAAGGAAGATTCGACGAGCAAAGATCGAACACCCTCCTCTGTTCGTGCTCGGTCACTGGCGCAGCGGAACGACCCACCTCCACAATCTTTTGAGTTGTGATGAAAACTTCGCGTGCCCCAGCACGTTTCAGTCCTGTTTTCCCCATCATTTCATTCTCACTCGGCCGGCCG
>CAZGNL010000238.1:0-5922 GCA_964527475.1 uncultured Syntrophaceae bacterium | reverse complement strand
GTCCCTATTTGTTCGGTGTCACCTTGGTTCCGGGCTCCATGGTCGTGTCGGGACGAGCCACTATGAGGTCCTTGTCGGTGAGGCCCTCCAGCACTTCAAGGTTGAGGTCGCTGCGGAGCCCGATTTTCACTGTTTGCTTTTTCAGCCTGTTGTCTTGGATCTTGAAGACGTAGAATGAGCCGTCCGGCCCTTGCATGACGCTGAAGCGGGAAACTTTGAGCGCGTCGGATTTTGAACCGGTAAAGAAGCGGGCCTGAACGCGGTAGCCCACACCGAGGCCTCTGGTTGGGCCGTCCAGGGACACTATCACTTTGACCCGTTGCTGTTCGACACCCAGTGATGAAAGCTTTGTGAATCCCGCTGGGTCGATGCGCTTCACCCTGGCCGGTATGGGCTTGAGGCCTGTTGCAGGCTCCAGGCTGACGGCGGTTCCCGGTGATATTCTCAGGGCATCCTGGGTCAGCGCCTCAGCGACTACCTCAAGGTCTTTGAGGTTACCCAACAGCAGTAGAGGCTTGCCGGCGGGCAGCGGGCTGTCGCCCTGTTCGTACTTTTCCAGAACCACTCCGTTGATGGGAGATCGAATCGCGGCCAACTCAAGATTATGCCGAGCGAGCGCCAGGCGGGCCTTGGCCTGGGAACGCTGATGTTCAATTATTGCTCGCTCAAGTTCCTTTCTTCCAAGGTATCGCTTTACGTACAGAGGTCCCAGATTGACCGCGAATGTCACGGCTTTCATGGCGGCCAAGTAGAATTGCTGCTTCTTGAGTTCGATCAGCGCGGTTTCAGCCAGGAGTTGCACATCGTCCAGTTTGGTCTGGGCGATCGCGTTTCCCGACAAGAGCGCCTTCATGCGCTTGAACTGTTTGTTTGCCCTTTCCCAGCGGGCCCTTTCCGCCACCACTTGCTCCTCTGAGGCCTTGAGCGCCTCCGTGGACGCGTCAATCGCTGATTTGGCCTCCACCAACGCGGTCTGCTCAAGCCTGTTGTCGTCCTGGACCACAAGGCGAGCCTCCAACTCCGCGACCGCGGCCTGAGCCTCATCCACAGCCCGGTTGAACGGGACAAGGTCGTATCGAGCCAGGGTCTGACCCTTTTTCACCTTGTCATTGGGTTCCTTATTTATGCGCTCAATGCGCCCGGACACGGGCATGGTGATAGGATAGGTTTTTTTCAGTCTTGTTCGGGCAGGCTCGGTGAAGGATTCCTGAATCGCCCCTTTTTGGGGATAAACCGCGTCCACCGGCGCTCCCCCACACCCGGACATGAGAAGGGGCCCCGTGAACAGAAGGCAGAACAAAACCACGGTACAAAGTCGTGCCAAAACAGGGTCTTGTCTCAACATTCTTTACTCCTTGACCTTCAAGACCTCCAGCCACTCCAAGTGGCAAATCATCCGATAAACGATGAATTGGGCGCACGCTACGAAAAAGACCATCAGCACGGCCGCGAACAACAGTCGCGAAGAATATACGATGGCCGGAAACCGATACAGATCCGTGTTAAAGGCCATGGACAAAAGATGAGCAACTCCTATCCCGAGCCAAAGGCCCAGTGCTATTCCTACTCCGTTGAGCACCAGACTCTCTCCCGCGAAAATTTGCGTCACCTGTGATGAACTGTACCCCAGCACACGGAACGTGCCCACCTCTCTCTCACGTTCGCTGAGGGACACAAGCGCGGTGTTCAGCAGGCTGCCGAACGCGATGATGCCCGCGAAGATCACCGTGAACGCAAAAAAGCTGGCCATAAACTGTCCTATGGTCTTATGCATCTGCGCCAAGGATCGTTTCCGATCTGCTATTCCTATCACCCCTGGACGCTTGCGAATCTGCTTCATCAGATCCGCGGCAGAACCCCCCGGGAAAGACGAAAGGAGAAAGGAATTCCCCACCCAATATTCCCCGAGCAGACTGCTGAGATAATGAATATCACAGTACATGGAAAGTCCCAGAAAGGTGTCGACCATGCCGACCACCGGAGCCGCGACCTGTTTTCGCCTGGCGATCAACGGCCTCAGCTGGATCTGATCTCCCACATCCACGTTGAGGATCTCCCCGAGCCTGCGGGTGATTATCATTCCCTGATTCGGGATGACCACTCTCCGCCCCGCTCGGTCCAGTGGAGTGTAAAGATCGCCGTTACGGGGCAACCCGGTGACAGCGGTGCGTCTCTCGTATGGACCGTTCCTTAGATCACATACCACGGCCAGCTGAGCTTCGGATAGAGAGACCGTCGGCAGACCACTGATCTCGGACGCGGAACCCACTCCTTTCGGATCCCGCAGCGATATGGTCCGATCCTCGTGAGCGATTTTCTGGAAATGGTAGTCCATGAGGTAGTAAGTGGAATCGTACATGCTGAAGGACGCGACTATCAGACCGGTAGACACAGCGGAAGCGATGACGCTCACGGAACTGCGAAAGGGATTCCTGAAGATGGCCCTGAAGATCATCCTCCAGCGGAATGACAAGCGATTCCAGAAAGCCGGCAGCCGCTCCAACAACACCGCGCCTCCCTTTTCAGGCGGGGGCGGACGCATGGCCTCGGCAGGCTCTAGCCGCGCGGCGCGGCGGCCTCCCTTGAATGCTCCGAGGAGCGCAAAAACGACCGCTATGGCCAAACCGATAAAAAAGATCTCCCCATGAAAATGGGGCTCTATTCCGGGCATGGCGAAAAAATCCCTGTAAATCCCCAGCATGGCGCCTTGCAGCCACCAGCCGAAGGCAATGCCGGCAAAGCCGCCGAGCAATCCTACAACAACTCCGTACCCGAGATAGTGAAGAGTGATGTCTCTCGCATAGTATCCCAATGCCCTGAGGGTTCCGATGACCCCGCGATGCTGAGCCACTATGCGCCCCATTAGAATGTTCAACACCAGCGCGGCAACGCCCAGGAATATGACGGGAAAAATCGCTGCCGTGGTCTTAATATTTAGAAGCTCGTCCCTGAGAACGCTCGCAGAAGCCTGATCGTGGATCGGAGTGCTGTTCGTGACACCGTACGGGTCGAGCTCTTCTTTGATCAGTTCCAGCGTGTCCGCCAGCGCGTCGCGAGACGAATCACGGGTCAATCCCACCAGCTGATTGTATGCCCCGTCAAGATCCCCTGAATTCTGCAAGAACTTGCGAGGAAGGTACATCACTCCGTACGCGGCCGGATCCGGGGAGAGTCCGCCCCCGGGCGGGATGAGGTAAACAAATTCCGGTGACATGGCCGTCCCGACCACCAGAAGCTCGTGCTGTTTGTCCAGCAGCGTGACCTTGATCCGATCTCCGGGTTTGAGGTGAACGGCTGTAGCAAATTGATGTTCGAGGATGGCTTCTTTCGCGTCTTCGCCGGAGAACCATATCCCCGAGCGCATCATGACGCCGTTGATCGTGAGCGCTTGATCCCGGGGCATGGACAGCGCGGCGCCCGGAATCGGTTCCACGCGGTTCTTGAGATCGAGCAACACGGCCTGGTTGATCCTGCCGCGCACTTCGATGACATTGGGCAGCGTTGCCACCGATTTCAGCGTCCATTCCGGCGCTCGTTTCAGATCGACCGTAAAATCTGCCAGGCGATACCGGTCATAGTACCTGGCCCGTGCCCCGTCCAGGTCCAGGTACACGGCGGCCATGCTCACGTAGATCCCCACCCCCGCGGCCACAATGGCCACCAGAGCGAGCAAGGCTCCCTTTTTTTGCAAAAGGTCCCGCGCCAGTTTTCTTGCCATGACCCGGTTTACCATTGGATCTCTTCCACTGGCGTAGGCGCCGGGTTCACGCGAATCGAATCCATGGTTCCGTCGCGGATTCGAGCCACCCGGTCACCCAGGTTCGCAATCGCTCCATTGTGGGTTATCAGCACAACCGTCTTGCCCAAATTCCGGTTCAGATCCACAAGCAGTCCCAGCACCTGCTTGCTCGTTTCGATATCCAGCGCGCCGGTGGGTTCATCGCACAACAGCAGCCGCGGATTCCCGGCCAGGGCCCTTGCTATGGACACGCGCTGCTGCTCCCCGCCGCTCAACTGAGAGGGAAAATGATCGGCCCGGTCCTCCAGACCGACCATTGAAAGAGCCTCCCGGGAGTCCAGAGGATCAGGAACTATTTCAGCCGCAACCTGAACGTTTTCAATGGCAGTCAGCGTAGGAACCAGGTTGTAGAATTGAAACACGAAACCGACCTGATTACGGCGAAAAAGAGTCAACTCAGGATCCGACGCGGCGCCAAGGTCCTGACCGAGGAAAGTCAGGCGGCCCGAACTGGGACGATCCATTCCCCCTATGAGGTTCAGCAAGGTGCTCTTGCCGGATCCACTGGGCCCCACAATGATGAGGAATTCCCCGTCGTAAATGTCAATAGACGCATCGCGCAGGGCAGGCACGTCCACCTCGCCCATGCGGTAGACCTTGCTCGCGGCCTCAACCGAGAAAATGACCTTCCGATCGACGCTTGCCACCGCCTTGTGCACCTGTCTTTCCATAGTACGTCAATTCCGCGCTCGCAGGGGTGTCCGATGCCCTCGAGACCACTTGCCCCTTCCGAGTAAAACATACCGACATTCGTGTGGGAAGCTATTTCTTTGCTCACATCCAACCATTCAGTCATTCGGGGGGGCGACGGGAACGACCACGTTCTCGAGTCTGACGGATGGTAAGAGGGCGCACACACGGGAAAGTGTATCAAAACCTGAAAACACAACCAAATCGTGCCACGATCTGTGCATGGCGCCGCATGCTGCGCCCTCTTAATTCCAATACGTTACAAACTGTCCTCCGTGGAAGCCCTCACCATTTCGAAGCCCCCTGAAACTGAATGATTGCGGCCACAGTTGGATCCGGCACGGCCCGGGCTGTACCGGAAAGGATCGTGGAAATGCCACGCGACATTCAACTAGCAAGCTTGTCGAGTTTGTGGCGAAACATACTATACGCCAAAGCTGAACAAACAGGGTGGTTAAGTCAATTCAGACACAATGGGGGCAACCAATATGCGGTGCTAACACGTCTGTATCATGTGTCTTTATTTCCTACCTAAATATTAGATATTGACGAGTACATCTGTTGCTGATCTACTTTATTGAGGTGTCGTGAAGTTCCTTTATGACGTTAATGTTCCCAAAGGTTTTGTAACCCGAAACGGTCGATCAGTGAGGGGGCTATGAAGGCCGATGTAAGGGATCATATCCACGCAGTTGCTTGCGTCCGGCCCCCCACAACCGGATTGCATCCACCCTAAGCTGTAAATCAAATCAGCTCATGTTTTGTCCACTGGTATAACCGCGTCAACCACTAACGAAAGGAGAGACGTCCATGGATGTTTCACGCCGAGAGTTCCTTGTGATCTCCGGTGCTGCTGCCGCGGGCGTGGCGGTCTCGTCTTTGGGCATCGACATGGGGCCTGCCAAGGCCTATGCCGATGAGGTGAAGCTCAAAAAGGTGAAGAGCGCCAAGCAGTCCACTACGATCTGTCCGTATTGCGCGGTGGGTTGTGGACTGGTCTGCAGCACGGACAAGAAGACCGGAACCATCATCAACATTGAGGGGGATCCCGACCATCCCATTAACGAGGGCTCGCTTTGCGCCAAGGGAGCGGGACTCTATCAGATTACGGCCAACAATCCCAGTCGGTTGCAGAAGGTCCTTTATCGGGCGCCCAACAGCGACAAATGGGAAGAGAAGTCATGGGACTGGGCATTGGCCGAGATCGCCAAGAGGGTCAAGGCGACCCGAGACGAGTACTTCATCGCGAAGAACAAGAAGGGGCAGGTTGTCAATCGGGTTGAGGCCATCGCTGAAGTGGGCAGCGCGGCCATTGACAACGAGGAATGTTGGCCCCTGCAGGCCATGATGAGAGCACTGGGGCTCGTGTATATCGAGCACCAGGCCCGAATATGACACAGCGCCACTGTTGCGGCTCTGGCAGAGTCGTTCGG
>CAZGNL010000237.1:0-6166 GCA_964527475.1 uncultured Syntrophaceae bacterium | reverse complement strand
GCATAAACCCAAAACCTTTCTCGAAGCACCCACGCCCGGCGGGCCGCTACGGACTTATCAATGAAGTCCCACACCGACCGGCTCGCAAATTGGCCCTACGCCCAGTAGCTCCCCCTCCAAACCTCCCCCATACGTAACTCCAGGAGTTTGTACGGTTCACGGTGAACGGTTACGTTCCGGAACAATATCCCAATCGCGTGAGTGCGTCCAGGGAAAACAGTGCTCTTGACGACACCCGCCAATCTTAAAGCAATGCATGATTAAATCGAGTTAATAGCCTAAATTGTCATTGCTTTTGGCTACATTTCCTGATAGATGTATTCCAAAGAGGAGGACGACGCAGCGAACCGGCTTTCGGTTCAGCCGCACCTGTGAACGGAGTTGCATCAACACGACTCGGTTAATGAAAAGAGAAAGACAGATTGAAGCCTCACCATGACAGGGCTGGTCCAGTTCATTGCATCGGGGATCCGCGAGACGGAACCGTGGAGCGGAACCGAGATCCGGCCAAACCGGCGCCGGTATCTCCTGTGACCAAAAACGAATTGAGCCGGTCAGCGGGCCCAAACCCGTCATGCCGGCTCTTGTTTCGTGTTTAGTGAGCCTTTTTATGTCCTGCTCAGGACCCGATACTACAGCCTTCGCTACAGTGAGCGGCTCTCGGAAGCATAAATCTTTTCATGCCGTCCTCCTTTTGAATCAAGTGTGATTGTCCGAAATATTGTCCTCATGGTCTATATTTAATCCCCAGCCGAGAATTGTCAAGGCCTTGCCGAGAAATCCAATAGGATCGGAAAAGAAAATGAATACACAGAGCAAACGACGTGCAGTCAATCCCAAGCATTCCCGCAAGCCTGATGGACTCGTCGGGAACCAGGGCGGGATGCCCCGGAATGACCGGCCGGAATATACCGATCATGAACCGCGGTCGACTCAGCCGGGCCCGGCCCTCAAGACCAAGAAAACAATGCGCGCCTTGTTGGTCGGCGCTGCGGGTGTGTCGATACTGATCGGCGTGCTCGGGTATGTTGGACTGGTGCTCCCAATGGAGAAGAAACTGATCACCGACCAACTGCATCGTCTGGTCCGGGAAATCGGTGTGGTCATAGAAACACGCAGCGCGGTCATGGGTGCGGCCACCCATAATCTTCGAGAGCGCGACCTGCATTCCATGGAACCATCGGAACAGATCTATCACTCCCTGCGAAGCCGCTTTTCGGATTTACAGCGCCTGGAGGTCATTGACGGGGATGGAGAAATACTGGGAATGGTGGGCGATCTGCCCGTCTCCAAGTCCGGATTGGAAATGCGGACCCAGGTGAGTTCATTCGCGGGCTTGAAGTCGCAGATGCACGGTGCTGAAGAGCATTTTCAGGACCATCAGGAGTCGGGCTGTTTTTTCATAACCCGTAAGCTTGCACACGGAGCGCGGGGCGACATGTTCATAAGAGCGAAGTTTTCCAGAAGGCCCATCAACAGGATTCTGGCTTCAGCGTCACAAGACTCAAACCGGGAGGCCCATTTGGCCCGGGTCTCCGGCAGACAACCGGGAATCGAGGGAGAAATTTCGGGGGTTCGAATTGATGGGAACTGGTTGACAGGGCCCATTGCCGCAGAAATCGTGCTCTCGAAGAAGGGCTGGGCCGTGATTATGAAAGGAGGCCCTGGTGTGGGGCGGTATTTGCCGATCGGCCTGTCGCTGGTCGGCCTCATCGCACTCGGTTTGCTTCCGGCCCGGAGGTTTATTGGTCGAGCCCGCGCGGCCGCCCAAGTTGCCGAAGACAGCCACGCGCATGGGATCACTGACTCCCAAGAGGAGGGTTTGGTCGACTCCCAATCAGCCTCGCCTATGCGACAATCCCCCCGTGTAATTTCTGAAGACCATGATCACACGGAAATCAGCTCGGATTTGGAGGAATTCCTTGAAGGAATTCCCTGGGCGGAAGTGTTGAACAACAACGACCGCTCCAGCGACCCGGGGCCATCAACAGACCCGGGGGAAAAAGGTTTGATCACGAGCCATTCAGATCCATCCCTCGCGGACCAGGCCAATTCCTCCTTTGCGACCGCGGCTCTGCCTGTGCCCGAACCGTGACCGCGTAGCGCTTCAATAGTTGGGCGATTCATGCTACTTTGGGACGAATCTCCTAGGAAACCGAAACAGGATGATAATGCGGACAGTCCTTACCGTCGGCGGTTCCGATTCGTGTGGCGGCGCCGGCATACAGGCGGATCTCAAGACGATCCTTGCCTTGAGCGGATACGGAATGAGCGCGGTGACCGCGCTCACAGCGCAAAACACACTGGGAATACAGTCTGTTCTGGCCATTGAGCCCGAGTTCGTGGCCGCGCAGATGGAATCGGTTCTCAGTGACATAGGGGCGGACAGCGTCAAGACCGGAATGCTCGCCAACGCCGACATAGTGAAAATCGTAGCCGAGAAGATCGAGCGTTACAAGATTGAAAAGCTGGTTGTGGACCCGATACTGTTTTCGTCCCAAGGCACGGAACTTCTGGATGAACTCGGGCGAAAAGCCATGGTGAGCCGTCTGTTCCCGCTCACATATATTTTGACTCCCAACATACCCGAGGCTGAAATCCTTACGGGCCGCAAGATATCGGACGTAGCCGGCATGAAAAAGGCCGGCAAACGCCTTCAAAAGATGGGCCCCAGGTATGTGCTGGTGACGGGAGGACACCTGGAAGAATTGCCCGTGGACGTGCTCTTTGACGGTTCACAACACTACGAGTTCTCCACAAAACGGGTGGGCACACGTCATACTCACGGCACAGGATGCACTCTCTCCTCCGGTATAGCAACCATTCTGGCAGGCGGAACACCGATTATGGAGGCCATTGACGAGGCCAAGAGATACCTGTTTCGAGCGTTGCGGTTCTCTCTCAGGATAGGCCGGGGCATCGGTCCTGCAAATCATTACGCGACCATAGCCAGAGAGATCGCCCGGTCCCACGTAATCGACGAATTGAACAAGGCCCTGGAACGCCTGAAACGACTGAACATAAGCCGCCTGATTCCTGAGGTGCAATCAAACCTGGCATACGCTATACCGTTTGCCGAGTCTGTCCAGGATGTGGCTTCCTTTCCAGGGCGAATCTGCAGACTGGGCAATACGGTCAACAATCTGGCGGACGCTCGATTCGGGGCGTCACGTCAGATCCATGACCTGGTTCTGGCTGCAATGGAATACGACGCGGGCAGGCGTGCGGCCATGAATATCGTCTATTCGGACGGCCTGGTCAAAAGAATCAAGGAACTCGGTTACACGGTCGCTGAGTTTGATCGAAGCCGGACCCCGCCCGACGTACAGGAGGAAGAGGGAAGCACCCTGGCCTGGGGCGTGCAGGACGTCATGGAGGAGTTGGGCGCGGTCCCGGACGCGATCTTTGATCGCGGTGATATCGGCAAGGTGCCCCTGATAAGGCTTTTCGGAAAGGATCCAGCGTCGATCGTGGATTTGGTGGCAAAGCTCTAGAGATTGTCCTTCACAGAACAGCGTTCCGGGCGGGGTAGGGGGCATAGGCGTTACCTTTGGATTACAGTCATGACGCTTTAATGCTCAGTCGTGGAGAACGGTTCGGTGAATCATGGCTTTGGATACGGGAAATCCCCCCCGCCCCCCTTTGCCAAAGGGGGATGTTTCGGATTCCCCCCTTCTTGCGAAAGGGGGGGTGGTCGGATTCCCCCCTTTGAAAAAGGGGGGTTAGGGGGGATTTAGATCACACTGGAAACCGGGCGGAAGGCTTAATATGGCGCCTGTGGGATCAGGGTGAGGGCTCTTGTGCTCAGGGCCGCGGGCCATGGAGTCCGCTTCACGTGTCGCCGACCTTCCTTTCTTGAAAGCGAATCGGAACTTACCGCCACTGCCAAGGAAAACCCATGTCGCGTTTGCTGATAGATCACCACGGACGTGAAATAGACTATTTGCGGGTTTCCATAACGGATCTGTGCAACCTCAGGTGCGCGTACTGCCGGCCGCCGGAGGGTGTGGAACTAACCTCCCATAGCGAGATACTGAGGTACGAAGAGATCCTGACCATTGTGCGCGTGGCCCGAGACATGGGCATACGTAAGGTCAGGATTACCGGAGGCGAGCCGCTTGTGCGACGCGGCGTTGTGGAATTCGTCTCCATGATCACCGCGATTGATGGGATCGAGGATGTGGGGCTCACCACCAACGGCATCCGCTTGGCCGCGATGGCCCGTGAACTCAGGGATGCGGGCCTGAAACGAGTGAATGTCAGCCTGGATTCCCTTCGGCAAGAGGTTTTTGAGAGAATCACTGGAACCGATGGGCTGGACAATGTGCTTGAGGGAATCGAAGCGGCAATGGCACAGGGTTTCGATCCGGTGAAGATCAACGTGGTGCTGCTCAAGGGGATCAACGAGCCCGACATCCCCGAGTTCGCTCGAATGACTTTGGATCAACCCGTGGATGTCAGATTCATCGAACGAATGCCCTTTGACGCCGAGTATGTGGACAATGCTCCGGAATCCTTCAGCGCGACCGGGGCCCTGGATATGATCAGACAGGACGTGCGAGACCTGGATGAAAGCGAACGGGACGATCTGGACGGTCCCGCCCGGATGTTCAGACTGAAAAACGCGAAAGGCCGCATCGGCGTGATTGATCCTATCACCGGCCACTTCTGCGGGACCTGCAACAGACTGAGGCTCACCGCAAAGGGCACTCTCAGGCCGTGCCTCATGTCGGGTTCCGAAATCGACATCAAGTCCCCCTTGAGAAACGGGGCTTCAATGGATGAACTGGCCCAAGTCCTGAGAAGCGCGGTCCTGGCCAAACCAATGGGCGCCAGTGCAAATCGTGGGCGGCTGAAGATCGGGATGAACCAGATCGGAGGGTAGGCCCGAAAAACCAGGCCATGAACCGCAACTCAAACCCACAGATCCCCCTATCCGTGATCATCGTCAACAGGAACACCGCGGGTCTCCTGATCCGATGCCTGGATCACGTATTCGGCTCGGAGTTGGATCAGAGACCGCAAGTGATCGTGGTGGACAACGGTTCCATTGATGACTCGGTCAAGCGGGTCATGGAGCAATACCCCGAAGTCATTGTCATGGAACCCGGGAGGAACCTGGGATTCGCCGCGGCCAACAACCGCGCCCTGGAAAAGGCAGACGGCCGATATCTGCTCCTGGTAAATACCGACGCGATGCTTGAAAAGGATTGCGCGGCCAAGCTCATGACCCTCATGGAGAACGATCCCGCCATCGGAATGGCCGGCCCTCAGCTACTCAACCATGACGGCACGCTCCAGACCTCATACGAAGCGGTCCCCACCCTGGCCACGGAAACCCTCAACCGGAGCCTCCTCAAGCGCCTCTTCCCCAGGAGATTCCCCGGTAAGAACCGAATCCTCACCGAACCTGAACCGGTCGAAGCCCTCATAGGCGCGGTAATGATGATCAGAAGAGAGGCCCTGGATCAGATCCGCGGTTTCGATGAGAGGTACTTCTTTTTCCTGGAAGAAACCGACCTCGCGGTCCGAATGCGCAAGACCGCCCTGCCGGAGCGCGCACGGCACCGGACCCGCGCATCACATTCCCCTCTCCATCCGGAAAAGCGCGCCGGACGTGCTGATTCCCCTCTCCCACCGGGAGAGGGCCAGGGTGAGGGCCTCCGGAACAACCCCCCCGATCCCGGCACTTCTGAGGAGCGCGCAACGAATGCGTTGGAAGAGGGCGACGCATGCGTAGCCCCTACGAAAGCCGGCCCCGCCTGCGATGAACCCACCTGGAAGGTGATCCACGCCCCCCGCGCCGGAGCGATCCACCTCCAGGGCGCGACCGCGAGTGCCTATCAAGCCGCGGCCCGCATCGAATTTTACCGCTCCCGTTACCTATTCTTCAAGAAACACTACGGCCCCACGAAAACCACAATCCTCAAATCCGTGATGATCGCCAACCTAACCCTGAATGTGGTGTTCCTGGGATTGGCGAGCCTCGTGACGTTCGGCAAAGCCAAGTCACTGACCGCCCGCTTCAGGGTCAGAACCGCGCTATGGAAGTGGCATTTGCAAGGATGCCCCGATGGGGCGGGGCTGCCGAGGGAGTAGATGAGACAAAGATGCGTAATTCCGGGTACACCATACTTAATTGTGGTTTCCGGTCTCCGTCAGTCCA
>CAZGNL010000236.1:0-6203 GCA_964527475.1 uncultured Syntrophaceae bacterium | reverse complement strand
TAAGCCGTATACCGTTGATCCGGATACTATTGCCCGTCATTCCGGCGAAAGCCGGGGTCCAGGAGGTATTGAAAGAACTGGATTCCGGCTTTCGCCGGAATGACGGGCAATAGTATCCGGATCAACGGTATACGGCTTAAGTCACCAGCATTGCCCTCCAAGCCACCCCATACGTTGACCCGGAAAGGGGTGGTTTTTTCACGAGACTTTCATAGGAATGCGCAATCAAGAGAGTGAGATCGGTTTCTTGTGTGCCACTGCCGGCTTGCCCAGCAGTGCTCTTTGTCACTTGTTTGAACGCGCATCCGGATCGCTTGGTGGGGGCCTGCTGATCAAGGGCATCCTGCGAGCGCGCAAAACACCGGCGCCCGTTCTTCCGGGTGAGAAAGACCGGGGAACTTCATGAATACTGGTTGCAATATTTCAATGTTGCGATAGGATGTCTGCAAACATGGACAGGTCGGTTAACGGACGCAAAACAGAAAGGGGCTCAAGATGCGTTTCAATGTGAAGGCTTTTGCACTGACGTGTGGGATCTTTTTGGGGGTCAGTCTCTTCTTGATCACCTGGTGGATGATACTGTTCCACGGCGCGTCAGGAGCGCGCACTTTCATTGGGCTGTTCTATGTCGGATATTGCATCAGTCCGTTGGGCAGTGTCATTGGATTCGCGTGGGCCTTTTTTGACGGGTTGATCTGTGGGGCCATATTCGCCTGGCTGTACAACTTGATCGCCGGCCGCATTGCGGAATAGGAAGGAATATCCAGGCGCGTTTCGCGGCAGCCCACGGCTGAGGAAAAGGAATGTTCTGTCCCGAGTGCGGCGCAGAATACAGGGAAGGCTTCTACGAGTGTGCGGACTGCAAAGTTCCGCTGGTCCGGGAGCTTCCGCCGGAACCTGAACCTGCGGTTGATACGACCGAGTTGGTGACGGTGCTGGAAACCTACGATCCAGCGCTCATTGCTGTGGCGAGGTCTTTGCTGCAGGCCGTGGGATTCCGTTGCGTGGTCCTGGGTGAAGGCTTGCGGTATGTTGCCTCCATCAAACTTCAAGTTGAGTCTCGACGTGAAGAAGAAGCGAGGGGGCTGTTGTCCGAAATGGAAGAAGATTTTCCCGCGGATGGGTGAGTACAGCGGAAGAACAGGAGTTGCCCTTCTGCGTGTGATGCGGCAGTTCGACAACAGGGATCGCATTTGTCGCATCGTCTTGCAGCCGGGAAAGTTTTGAACAGACTTCAAGAGGAGGGCCGGACATGTCTGCGAATCACAGCCAACAATCCAACACGTGGGGAATGCTCTGCCATTTGTCTTCATTGTGCGGTTTCATAGGGATCCCGTTCGGCCACCTCCTGGGGCCGTTGGTGGTTTGGCTCGTCAAAAAACAGGAGTCCCCATTTGTTGACGATCAGGGCAAGGAATCCCTGAATTTTCAGATTACCATGACAATCTACGCGGCTGTCTCGGCGCTACTGATACTGATACTCATCGGGTTTCTGTTGCTCATAGCTGTCGCGATAATTGATGTGGTTTTTGTTATCATAGCCTCGATCAAGGCGAGCAGCGGGGAGGAATATCGTTATCCTCCTTTCTTGGCAATAAAGTTTATCAAATAGAGGGGGGGGGGCCGATCCACGAGCTCAGCCCCTGAGCGTCGGTTCAGCGGTCGGATCTCCGTCATCGAAAGCGCCGTGGATCAGAGACAGGCGGCGGGCCCTACCTTGTGTGGCAGCTTTGGGGTCGGGGTGAGGGTAGGGAAGGCCGATGACGGTGCATCAGGATTGTCATCTGTTTGAAAGCGCTTTTCTATGAAGGTCCGTGGAAAAGCCACCCCTTTGCGGGTCTACGTATGGGGTGGTTTGGAGGGGAGATGAGTCTCCCCTCCAAGTCCATGCGCAGCGTGCGCGCTCTTGGAGTACCCTGTCCGAGGCGAAGCCACGGACCAGTGAACAACGGAAAGCACTTTCATATTTCGTTGTCGCTTTCTTGCGATGATAGTTCCTATGAAAGTCCCTTTGTCTTGAGCACAGCGATCGGATCTACGTATGGGGTGGTTTGGAGGGGAGATGAGTCTCCCCTCCAAAGATGACTGGATTCTTAAGGAATTTACAGAACCGCTTACCTCATCCGGGGCGAAGCCACGGACAAGCTGCCCCAAGATTTTCGTAGTTCGTTGTCCCTTATCAGAGGTGATCGTTGGTATCGGGACAAGCTTTGGCTCCACAATACGGCTTCCCGGTCACGCGAGACATCGGGATGGTCCGACCAGGGAGGAGTCTCATGGATTATCTCGAAATTGAAATCCTTGGAAACGCAAGCCGGGACTACCTGATTTCAATAGGGATATTGTTCTGCTCACTGGTGCTTTGGCTGATCTCCAGTCGTGTTTTGAAAACCTATATTTACTCCTGGACCAAGAGAACAGAAACTGATCTGGACGATCTGATCGTGACGAACATTCTGTCGCCTTTGACCTATTTTGTGCCCATTTTGGGCGTTGTCCTGGCCACGAAAAGGCTCGCGCTGTCGGAGGGAATTGAGCGGTGGGTGGACGGGGCTGTGCTCGTGCTCGTGCTGGTTGTGTTCTTCGTTGTGTTGATTCGTTTTGTCGATGGGCTCATCCAAATCCTGGCCCGAGGATACCTCAACAGAGTGGCGCGGCGCGCGCCGGCAAGACTGGATGAAGAGAGCGCAAGCGTCGATCGCATCAAGAGAAAGGCGACCGAGCTTTCCAAGATGATCATAGCCGCTTTCGCTGTCCTGACGATCCTTTCCAATGTTGGGCTCAACCTCAAGGCCGTCTGGGCGTCACTGGGGATCGGCGGCATAGCTGTCGCGTTGGCGGTTCAGGAGCCGTTGCGCAATCTTATTGGACGCATTTACATATTTTCCACGGGTATTTTCGATGAGGGGCATTTTATCGAATTCAAGCAACGGACAGGCACCGTAAAGCGGATTACGGCATTCAGGACTTACGTAGAACTCTTCTCGGACATGACCACGGTATCTATCCCCAACGCGGAATTCATAACAGGAGCGGTAACGAACTACTACGGCCGAACCAGATTCATGTACAAATGGGATCTCGGAGTAACCTATGATGTTTCCCCTGAAATAATACAGGAACTCATCGTGAGGCTGAGAGATCTCGTCATGAGCAAACCCGAGGTCAACAAAGACATGTGCTGGATTTACCTTGAGCGACTGGACAGCTATTCCAAGGTAGTGCGGGTTTGGTTCCAGGCAGCGGTCCCAAGCTGGGGTGAATCGTTGTTCTACGGCGACCGGGTGCTTCACGACATACAGCTTGTTTTTGAATCCATGTCGATCCCGTTCGCTTTTCCCACTCAAACAGTGCATCTGGAGCAGGAAAGGCCCGTTGCTGAAGAAGGAAGTCAAGGTGAGGCTCAAGCGGTGCTGCCGGATTCCGACAGCGCCGAGTAAAGGACACAGACCCGGGAAACCGGAGGAACGGGTCCTGGTCCGTGCCCGCTGGATCATTGCTTCTCAGCCGCCTTTGAATCCGAGGATCGTCCGAGTATTTCTCGCCAGTCGTGAGTCATGCTGTAGATCGGTCCCATTTGGCCCATGGAAACGGTGACGAACACTGTCTGGTCAGGCTCCGTGATCTTGCGAGTGACAAGGTCCTGTTCCCTTGCTTCGGAATACTTCAGCCCTAGGCTCCAGCACTGAGGGTGGTAAGCGAGGCCGAAGCTGGTGAAATAGGAGAAGTTGAATTGGTGCGTGTACTGACTCTGGAAGTAGCACTCAAGGGCTGAAGTCAGTTTCAGTTGCAGACTCACGTTGGTCTGGCGGTTGAGGTTCTCGTGTTTTTCGTCTTCAGTAAACTGATGGACCACTCGGACCAGGTCCCCTCGATGATCCATGAGCCCCAGATCGAGACTATACTTCTTTGCTCGGTTCTGCACCGGATCGTATTCGGCCTGTGCCACCAGATCCACCAGCGAATGGGGCCTCAATGTGACCTCGGCCCTGGTATTGGTCAAATGGTACTGGGGAAGGAGGCCCGCTTCGAGGGCATCTTCCACCGGTCGTGGGGTGAGGAAGTCGTACGCCTGAGAAACGCTGAGGGTCAAGAAATCCAAATACTCTCCAGGGGCGAGACGACCCGTCAAGGTATGACGAATCTCGGCGGTCAGCCGGCTGATAGAGTCTACACGGTCTGAATCGTCAAAAATCGGATAGGCTTTCTGGTCCACCAGGGGTCTGAAAGTCCAAGCGATTCTGGGCCGGATCGAGTGCCTGAACCTCTGAAATCCCAGAAAAGGTGTGTTGTACACCGAATGCAGATCAGTAAGAACATCCGCGCTCACCTGGTAAAGGTCGGTTCGGATGGTGTCCAGCGATATGGTTGTCCGGTCGTTTTCCACGTACCTGGCCCAGTATGCTGTTGGAAGAAAGGTTATTGAGGGTTCCATTTTGAGATAACGTCCGAGCGCCACGGGAAGGCTCAGTCGAGCATCCATCCGTATGCGGCTCCCAAACCATTGCTGATGCATGAACGGAGCATAGAAGTTGCTGTAGTCCAACGTAGACCCCAAATAGAATGGAGTGTAGGGAATCTGCTGGTTGAATGAGGTTAACGTAGCGATCGGGAGATTCTGCATGGTCACAGCATTGTCAGGGATATTGAGATCGTCGAAGTGTCGCGCTTCGGCTTGAAACAAGAAGTTGTTCCACTGCCGATTCAAAACGGCTGTGGATTCAACGTATCGCAACCTCTTTCTGCGGCCCAGCCGGTCGCCCCACAGTTCAAAATAGTCTCGATCCGACAGCCACGTTCCGTTGGCTTTGAGCCTTACCTCTCCGGGAAAACTCTGATCGTGGTTCCACGTCAGGTAGAATCGGTGCGTCTTTGGGCCGGTCTCCGTAGCGAAATGCCAATCGTAAGTATATTCACCGTAGAAACGTCCTCGGAAACTCTCGTGGGGAAGGTACCGGAATTCCAAGGAAGCCTGGGCGGCCCGCTTGGTACAGATTCTGGGGACTATGGTGGCGTCAAAGCTCGGAGAAATGTTGAGGAAAAACGGGAAACGAATATCGAACCCCTTCATGGTGCTGCTGGAAAGGGTCGGCATAAGAAAGCCGGTAGTTCGTTGTCGCTTCGCGGGATAGACCAGCCAAGGGATGTAAAACACAGGGATGTCCCTCACGTGCAGGAAACCGTGTCGGAGTGTGGCGTAACCGTCCAGAGTCACATCCAGGTTTTGCCCGGCGATCCGCCAATCCGGGGTAACCCCGTTGCAAGTGGTGTAGCTGCCCTCCTCGATTTTGTAAGTATGATCATCCGTCTTGCGGAGCTTCTCAAACTCCATGTAGATGTTGTGCCTGGAAAGGAGAATCTTTCCGTTGTGGAGCACACCCGTGAACTTGCCGATATCAAAAATCAATTTGTCAGCCTCGATCAGCTCGCTTCCGAGCCGTACGATGATGTCACCCTGCGCGGTCACGGTTCTCTTGTCCACATTGATCGCAACACTGTCGGCCCTCAGGCGGTACGCGCCTACCATCAGGGTGACGTTTCCGCGCGCGGTGTACACGTTCTTTTTGGCGTCAAAAGAGCCCCTTTCCGCGTACACCGCGATGGGCACATCCGGGGAGGGGATGAGTTCGGATTGCTTGGAAAGAAGGTTCTCAACAAAGGTCCGGGGATGGGATTGGCCCCCCGCAACTCCATACATGGCCGTCAGACCGATCAGCACTGCTGCCAGGATTGTGGATGAGTATCGTGTGAATGTGGACGATCTATGGGCCTGGCCCGTGGCCCGCCGGCAGAATGCCGGGCGTTCTGCGCGGTCGCGGATTTGAATATCACGGCGAGATCGAGTGAAGCTCGCCGGCTGTCGCGACCCTCCAGCATAGTCAGGAAACCGGTTGTCGTGCATCCTGGCCTTCAAAACCAGCCTCCGGTGAGATGTGAGCGGCACGAGCCGGAGGCCCCACCCTTAGCGAGCGTGCTATCCTGCCGATGCCGTATCTCGGTCGGCTCGCGAACGGACCCAAAGCTTGGCGTGAGCAGCCCACACCGCAACAGCCATTCTTCGGCTGTTCTTTGATAGCAGAATCCTGTCTCACGCTCCACCGATTTATGCCTACTTACATGCCTAGAAACAAAGGCACAACGAAGTATTAAAGTCTTTTCCGTTGTTTACTGGTCCGGGGCTTCGCCTCGGACAGGGTACTCCA
>CAZGNL010000235.1:0-6207 GCA_964527475.1 uncultured Syntrophaceae bacterium | reverse complement strand
CGACCAAAGGGGATCACCCGAGGTGCCTCCTTTCCGTTCACTCGTCATCGCTGCCTATTACTGTAAGTCCTTGACAGTTTGTCTCTGGGTTGCTATTTCGGTATCTGTAACAAACCTTAGATTGGCTTCCCGGTTGTCACATCAATAGGTTAAACCGGGGGAGACCTGTCTTGGAAAGAAAGGAGTGGCGTTTTTCTTGGACGATCCTAATTCCATGCGTCGCGGAATCCTGTGGGAGTTGGTTCGCTGGTTGGCAAACATTACCGGACTGGGACGCGCGCCCATAGAAATTCAGCAAGTCATCGACGAAAGCGAAGAACAGGGCCTCATTGATGAAGAAGAGGGGGATATGATCGAAGGTATATTCGATCTCAAGCAAAGGGTGGCCCGCGAGATAATGATACCCCGAACGCACATTGTGTCCCTGTCCGAGGACAGCCCCTTGAATCAGGTTCTTGACACGATCATTGAATCCGGACATTCCCGGTTCCCGGTGTACACAGAAGACGTGGATCACATAGTCGGGATCTTAAATGCCAAGGACCTCCTGCCGCTGTGGTTGGACTCGAACAAGGAGTTCAACTGCGAGGAAATCAGCAGAGCCCCGATTTTCGTGCCTGAGACAAAGCGGGTGAAGGACCTGCTGGATGAACTTCGCAGCAAGGAATCCCATCTGGCGGTCATAGTCGACGAATACGGCGGGACCTCAGGGATTGTTACCATCGAGGATATTGTTGAAGAAATAGTTGGAGAGATCCGCGACGAACACGACATGGAAGAAGAAGAGTTCGTCGATCAGGATGACAATTCAGTGCTGACCAGCGCGCGAGTAAACCTGGACGATTTTGAAGAGCATTTCAGAGTCACCGTTCCCAGGAATGGGTACGACACTTTGGGCGGTTTCATCACTCACCGGATGGGCAAGGTTCCCTTGAAAGGCGAAGAAATGGTCCACCAGGGCCTGAGACTGCGTATCCACGGTGGGGACGAAAAGAGGATCACACGGGTCATGGTGTTCCGAGAAACGGAACCCCAGGACAATTCAGGCCTTCTCAGAGCCGATCCATGATGTCTGCCGTTTTGACGGCCGCAGCAGGCGGCTTTCTGCTTTCCCTTTGCTTTCCTCGAACATCACTCGATTTCATTGCTTGGATCGCATTTGTCCCGCTCTTTTACGCGCTTCACCGAGCCCGGGGGCCTGGAAAAGCCGCACTTTGCGGACTCGTGTTCGGGTTGGTCTTCTTCGTGTTGGATGTAAGCTGGAATTATCACACACTGACCGTTCACGGCCATCTTTCCCCATTCACGGCAGTTGTAGTCTTTCTTGGGCTGGTTCTGTTCCTTGCTCTTTTCCCTTCTCTATTCTGCTTCGTGCTGGCATTACTTTCCGAAAAGGGTGCCAGGCTGGTGGTTGTGGCGCCGGTTCTGTGGACCGGTCTGGAATTTGTACGATCTTTCATATTCACCGGATTTCCATGGGATCTTGTGGGTTATTCACAGCTTTCCAATTCCACGTTGGTACAGGTATCCGACATCACCGGGGTTTACGGAATAACGTTCCTGGTGTTGCTCGTGAACTGCGCGGTCTGGGAGTTGCTCTGTGCATGTGGGTCGGAGCGGCGCGTGCCCTGGAAAACGCTCGTGGGCGCAACAGCGACGGTCCTACTGGTCCTGGCATATGGGACCGTGCGGATACGCGATTTCCCTGAACCCACCGCGACAGACAAAGGATTTCGTATCGGAGTCCTTCAGGGAAACATCCCCCAGAAAATAAAATGGAAAGAAAGCGCGCGTGACTATACTTTCCGCGTTTATGAAGTCCTTGCGCAAAACGCGGTCGATAAGGGCGCGGAACTTCTAGTGTGGCCGGAGACAAGCGTTCCCGTCCTATTTGGAGGTTCGGATCCGGCCTGGAAACGCACCTTTGAGATTTCAGCAAACCTGAATGTCCCAATGCTCGTGGGCGCGCCTTTCCGCGTGGTTCGGAACGGAGAAACCCATTATTATAACAGCGCCTTTTTGTTGAAAGCCCCAAGCGTGCTCACCCGTTATGACAAGGTACACCTGGTTCCTTTCGGCGAATACATGCCTCTGGCCTGGCTGCTGCCGCTCGGCCCGGGTCTTGCCGCCAGAGAAGCGGACTACTCGGCGGGCGCCGGCGTGAATGTCATGTCTGTGACCGGCTCCCCCCCTTTCAGCGTCCTGATATGCTACGAGGCGATCTTTCCCGAACTTGCCCGATCGGCCCTGAGACACGGCGCGCGTATACTCGTCAATATCACTAACGACGGGTGGTTCGGTGACACCGCCGCTCCTTTTCAACACCTCGCCATGGCCCGGCTTCGGGCCGTCGAGAACCGTGTGTGGCTCATCCGGTGTGCCAATACGGGGATCAGTGTTGCGGTGGATCCGGCAGGACGTGTGATGCGGCGGATTCCGCTGAGTAAAAGCGGGGCTTTCGTTATTTCGGTCCCTCATTCTCCGGCCGCGGGTTCATTCTACTCACAGTACGGGGATCTGTTCGCATGGGGATGCCTGGTCGTTTCGCTGGCCCTGGGAATTGGTGTCGTAATCTCCGGGAAACCGCGTGCCCGACGCGAACCAAACAAATAAGCGTGGAAACTGGGATTCATACCAACTACCATCGCAAGAAAGCGACAACGAACTATGAAAGTCTTTTCCGTTGTTAACAGGTCCGGGGCTTCGCCTCGGACAGGGGCTCCAAGAGCGCGCACGCTGCGCATGGACTTGGAGGGGAGGCCCTAGCCGGGCAGGCATTTCAACGTCATGTTACCGATAGCTGTCATGTCACGCAAGCTGTCGGGGCCCGCTCAATCGCCCCACGCGCAGTGGCTCCCCTCCACCACCCCATACGTTGACCCGATTGCTGTGCTCAAGTCAAAGGGACTTTCATAGGATGCGCAATCAAGAGAGTGAGATCGGTTTCTTGGGCGCCACTGGCGGCTTGCCCGGCAGTGCTCTTTATCACTTGTTTGAACGCGCATTGGTATCAGGCGCAGGGGGACAATGCGCTTCCCTATGATACCAACGATCACCTCTGATAAGGGACAACGAAGCATGAAAGTCCTTTCCTCTCGTTCCCAGGTTCTGCCCGGGAATGCATACCGGGAGGCGCCGCCGGCATTTTGATGCTTCATTGTCCCTCGATTTGGCGCGATGTTTGAGCAATTGGAGTATAATGCTTGAAACAAACTTAAGGGGACGCAAATGACCTCGGTGACCCGGCGAACTCTGGTAAGGATCGGCGCTGCATTGGGCTTTGTCGTCGTTTTGATCTGGCTGATGATTGCCCTGGAGTCGGTGACCACCATTGTCATGGTGGCTTTTCTCATGGCTTACATACTGGACCCCGGGGTAAAATGGCTCGAATCGTGGAGGATCCCCCGAACGTTGGCCATTGGGCTGATGCTCTCTTCGGGCGCGATCATCATCGTCCTGGCCGTGGTTCTCATAGTGCCTCGCATCATTGAAGAGGTCGCGGCGTTTGTGCAGATTGCCCCGGACTATGTTGCCAAATCCAGGGTGGTTTTGCTGCAGATGGCGGAGAGGTTCAATGTTCAGATTCCTGAGGACTGGGATCAGGTGACCCGATTTCTCGTCGAGAAGTGGAGGATGTATCTCCCGAAGATGGCTGATGTTTCTCCACGAATCTTCAAATCTGTTTTCAAATCCACTTTGAGCCTGATTTCAGCGCTGATCAATCTTATGTTGATTCCGATCCTGGCATATTACTTCATGGCCTCGTTCGACAACATCAAACAGGGGGTCAGTGATCTGATCCCTCCATACGCCAGGGAAGCGGTAATAGAAAAGTTTCGACAGGTCGATTCCGTATTATCCGGCTTCGTCAGGGGCCAGCTGACGATTTGCGCGATTCTGGCCGTTCTGTACACCCTGGGATTCCTGATCATCGGGATAGATCTTGCCGTTTTGCTCGGTCTTGTGGGAGGAATACTGTTCATCATTCCATATTTGGGGACTGTCGTAGCCCTCATCGGGGCATCAGGCATGGCCCTTGTTAAGTACGGGGAACCCATTTACGTGGTCTACGTTGTCGGATGGATCGCGGTGGTGCAACTGTTCGAATCGTATATACTCACTCCGAAAATAGTCGGACATGCCATAGGGTTGCATCCCGTGGCCTACATTCTTGCCCTCATAATAGGGGCCCACCTGTTCGGGTTTGTGGGCTTGCTCGTGGCCATTCCTGTGACCGCGGTACTCAAGGTGTTCGCGGTCACGGGAGTTGAGATGTACCGGAACTCCTATCTGTACAGGGACTCTCCAAACGGGATTGCCGGCCAATGACGCGAGGAACCCTCTACCTGGTTTCCACTCCTATCGGCAATCTGGAGGATATTACCGTACGCGCGATCGATACCCTTGGCAGTGTAGATATCATAGCCTGCGAGGACACCCGGAGGAGTGCGATCCTCCTCAAACGGTGGGCCGTCTCCACCAAGCTCATGAGCCTGCACCGCTTCAGCGAGAGCCGCAAAACAGAATCCATATTGCGGCGATTGGAACGCGGCGAAAATGTCGCGCTCATTTCAGACGCGGGAACTCCAGCGGTTTCCGATCCCGGTGCCCGTGTTGTGGACGCTGCACTGGAAGCGGGGTTCAAGGTTACGCCAGTGCCCGGGCCCTCTTCCATTACCGCTGCTCTGTCGGTCTCGGGTATTGACGGTTCCAGCTTCGTGTACTTGGGTTTTGTTCCCAGAAAAGAGAAGCAAAGACGAGCCTTCTTTGAGGAAATGGACCGGGAAGAGCGTACCTCATTGTTCTTTGAGACCCCGAAACGGATTCAAGCGACTCTCCGGATGGCAGCGGGGATCCTGGGTCCCCGCAAGATGATCCTCATGCGCGAACTCACCAAGATTCACGAGGAGACCATTCCCGGCACGGCTCAACGTATTCTCGATGAACTGAACGCCAGGGAAGCCGTCAAAGGCGAGATAATTGTCGTGGTGACAGGGACAACCGATCCACCGCCTGAAGTGGACCTGGAAGAAGCAGTGAAGACGCTGATCGCGGAAGGCTTCTCCGGAAAAAAACTCGCGGATGAGGCCAACAAAAGATTCGGCCTCACAAAGGGAGAATCCTACCGGAAATTCCTGGACATAAAGCGACAAAAAGAGAAGTGAAGTCAATGCGGTTTCAAAGAGGGAACATATGGCTCAAGTCCGGAAGGGAGAAATCCCCCCTGCCCCCCTTTGCTAAGCCGCCGTCACGGAATAACCCTTGCGAGTGACACGGGCCTCATCCTTCCGATAAAGAGGGCGACGCATGCGTGGCCCCTACGTCCTTGGCCCGCGGCGCCTTCTGTTGCTGTCAGGTTTGTTCTGTGACAAGCCCAAAGCTGCAACCGGGCCGAAACAAGGGAGACCGAGTTGAACAATCAGACTCATCACTATTTCTCGGATGCGGTGGGCTGGATTGAGTTGACCGCGTCCAAATCAGGGGTGCGATCCATCTCATACATAGATCCCCCCGCCCGCACGGTAGTCGCGCGGGATCACCCCGTTATGAACCTCCTCATCGAGGAGTTGGATCTCTACTTTGCGGGTGAGCCTGTCCAGTTTTCGGTTCCCCTGGATTCTGCACACGGGACCCCTTTCCAACGTCGCGTCTGGAAACATCTGATGACCTCGATACCCTGGGGAGAAACGCGCTCCTACGGAGAGGTGGCTGCATCTGTGGGGAACGCTCGGGCCGCCCGGGCCGTGGGCACGGCAAACAAGCGCAACCCGATCCCAATCCTGATACCGTGTCACAGAGTGATCAAGGCAGATGGAAGCCTGGGAGGGTACAACCCGGGACCCGACATCAAAAAGCGCCTATTGAGATTGGAAGGAATTCAGTTGTGACGCGGATGATCGATGCCGTGAATCTTGTGAGGATCTGGAACTGGCGCATAAGGAAGATCCTCCGAGAACACGCCTGATCTCCTACAGTGGACGCGGCCCTGCTTCGGCGATGTCAACCTAAACCCTGCGCCAGAGCCCAAACAGAGTATCTGAAGTGCCTCTTGATCTTGAACGGGCCGCGCGGAAACACCACCCCTTTCCGGGTCAACGTATGGGGTGGTTTGGAGGGGAGCCACTCCGCGTGGGGCGACTGAGCGGGTCCTGGACAGCTATCGGTAACATGACGTTGAAATGCCTGCCCGGCTAGGGCCTCCCCTCC
>CAZGNL010000234.1:0-6289 GCA_964527475.1 uncultured Syntrophaceae bacterium | reverse complement strand
ACCGAACTCATGGGCCTCGCACTGGAGGAACCGGGAGTGAAGTCCTGGCTCGGCAAACACATCGTGTCCGCGGAAAAGATGCTGGAGATGAAAGGACTATTTTAGGCGACAAATTGGGGAATTGACCTATATTCGGAATTACACCGGGTACCAGCAAACGGAGTTTCATCGTGAGTGACAAAATCGGCGCAATACTGACAGTGGGTGGCGGAATCGGTGGCGTGCAGGCATCGCTGGATCTGGCGGAATCAGGGTTCAAGGTTTACCTGCTGGAGGAGAAGCCGTGTATCGGAGGGGTCATGGCCCAGCTGGACAAGACCTTTCCCACCAATGACTGTTCCGCGTGCATCTTCTCTCCCAAATTGCAGACGCTGGCCCAGAACCCCAACGTGGAAATCCTCGCGTATAGTGAGCTTGAGGAAATCAAGGGAGAAGCGGGAAATTACAGAGTCAAGATCCGGCAAAAGGCAAGGTACGTGGACTCTGAAAAGTGTAACTCGTGTGGAACCTGTGCCGAGAAATGCCCGATCAAGCTCCCCAACGAATACAATTTCGGCCATGACAAAAGAAGGGCCATCTATAAGGACTATGCCCAAGGCATCCCGAGCGTCTACACCATAGATACGGAACACTGTAGAACGTTCCAGGGCAAGAAATGCGGAGTTTGCAAGAAGGTCTGCCCCGCGGATGCCGTGGATTACGAGCAGGAGGACAGCCTGGTCGATCTGGAGGTAGGAGCGGTGATCCTTTCTCCTGGGTACGAGCTTCTTGACTTGGCCCGGGTTTCGGAGTTCGGACACGGCAGGATGCCCAATGTGGTGACTAACCTTGAGATGGAGCGTATTCTCAGCGCGTCCGGGCCTTTCGAAGGGGAGGTGAAGCGTCCGTCCGACGGTGAGCATCCTCGCAAGATAGCATGGATCCAGTGTGTCGGGTCGAGGGATCCGAGGATTGGCATGCCCCATTGCAGTTCCGTGTGTTGTATGGCTTCCATAAAGGAAGCGGTCATTGCAAAGGAGCACGATGCGTCAATCGAGCCCAGCATCTTCTACATGGATATTCGGGCCTATGGTAAGGACTTCGACAAATACTACGAAAAGGCCCGCAATGAAGGCGGTGTCCGTTTCATCCGGTCCATGGTGAGTCGGGTGGTGGAAGATCCTGTGACAAAGGACTTGCACCTCACCTATCTGGCTGAGAACAACCAGTTGATTACTGAAACCTTTCACATGGTG
This sequence comes from uncultured Syntrophaceae bacterium, assembly GCA_964527475.1. Classification (GTDB taxonomy): domain Bacteria; phylum Desulfobacterota; class Desulfomonilia; order Desulfomonilales; family Desulfomonilaceae; genus CAZGNL01. The sequence goes on along the minus strand of CAZGNL010000234.1, from coordinate 5,054 downwards.
GTTCTGGCCGCGGGCATAAAGCCTTCTGAATCAACGCTGAGGACCTCCGGGATCCTTGACGTAGACCTGGATGAAAATAATTTCTGCGATACCGGGACCTTTGAACCTGTATCGACGTCCAAGCCCGGTATCTATGTTGCCGGCGCATTTCAGGCGCCCAAGGATATTCCTCAGACCGTCATGGAGGCGTCCGCGGCCGCGGGCGCGGCCACACGATTGCTCGCGGACCAGCGCGACACGCTTACTGTCAAAAAGGAGCTTCCACCGGAGAAGGACGTCGCCGGCGGGGAACCCAGAATCGGAGTATTCATATGCCGGTGTGGCATCAACATTGCCGCCACCGTGGATGTCCCGGGCGTAGTAGAACGGATCCAGGACCTGCCGGGAGTGGCTTTTGCGGGGGAGAATCTTTTCTCGTGCTCCCAGGACACGCTGGTGCGCATCAAGCAGATCATCGAAGAGCATAACCTGAATCGGCTGATAGTGGCATCCTGCACTCCCCGCACCCACCTACCTCTCTTCCAGGAGACCGCTCGTGAAGCGGGACTGAACAAGTACCTGGTGGAGATGGCGAACATCAGGGAGCACTGTTCCTGGGTCCACATGAAGGAAAAGGAAAAGGCCACCGACAAGGCCGTCGATCTGGTCCGGATGGCTATTGCCCGAACCAGGCGACTGGAACCGGTCCAGGATCAACAACTGGGCATGACTCAATCGGCCCTGGTGATAGGCGGAGGCGTAGCGGGTATGACTTCGGCTTTGAACGTTGCGGACCAGGGATTTCCCGTACACCTGGTAGAGGCCTCCGACAAGTTGGGCGGCAATGCCTTGAGATTGGACCGCACCGTCAAGGGCGAAGACATTCAGCCCTTTGTGGAAGAGACTGTGAACAAGGTCACTTCGCACGATCTGATTACGGTTAATTTCAATACGACCATAGAGGAAGTTCACGGCTTTGTCGGCAATTTCAAGACCGAGATCTCCGAGAACGCCGGCGAGCGCCAGGAAATAGAGCACGGCGTGGTCGTCATTGCCACGGGAGCGCGTGAATGGAAGCCCGATGTTTACGGTTACGGAAGCGATCCCCGCATCAGGACTCACCTGGAGATGAGCGAGGCCATGAGGTCGGGGGAAGAAGCTGTGATGAAGGCCGACACCACGGTCTTCATTCAATGTGTGGGCTCCCGTTGCGATGAGCGCCCTTGGTGCAGCAAGGTCTGTTGCACGCACGCTGTCAAGGACGCAATCACCCTCAAGGAAGCGAATCCCGACGCCAAAATCTTCGTCCTGTACCGGGATATCCGAACCTACGGCCTCAACGAACCCTATTATGAGAAGGCCCGCTCAATGGGAGTGATCTTCGTCCGCTTTGAACCCGAAGATCCGCCCCAGGTGGAAGTGGCCGACAGAATATCGGTTCGCGTCAAGGATCTTGTGCTCGACGGCGTGATGAACCTGGAAGCCGACAATCTTGTCCTGGCCGCGGCCGTCATTCCCAACGATGACAACAAGGACCTGGCCCGGCTGTTTAAAGTTTCGCTCAATGAGGATGAATACTTCCTGGAAGCCCACATGAAGCTGAGACCGGTGGATTTCGCAACCGACGGGGTCTTTCTGGCCGGACTGGCCCACTATCCCAAGCCCCTTGATGAGACCATAGCTCAAGCCGAGGCCGCGGGAGCGCACGGCGCACAGATCCTGGCTCGGGGATATGTTGAGGCCCCTGGAATGGTGTCCACTGTGGATCCGTTCATGTGTAGGGGATGCGGCCGCTGCGTGGATGTATGTCCTTTCAACGCTCCGGAGCTCAAAGAGCCGGCCCCGGGAGTGTTCAAGTCGGAGATTAATCCCGCTACGTGCAAGGGATGCGGGGCCTGCGGCGTGGCATGTCCCACCGGCGCGGCCGCGATTCGCCACTTCAAGGACGATCAGATCGGCGTCATGATCGACGCCGCGCTGAACGAAGCGGAAGGCTTTTAGGGCTTGATTCCTTGCCCTGGTCAAGGTTTACCGGTGGTGAAGTCAGCCTTGGCAACCACATGGAGATTTCAAGATCAGCCCTCAACCTGAGATTTTTTGGAGATGAGATGACCATGGAATTCGATCCCAAGATCATAGCATTCGCCTGCAACTGGTGCTCGTACGCGGGCGCGGATCTGGCGGGAGTGGGGCGGATGCAATATCCACCTAGCATCCGTCTGATTAGGCTGATGTGTTCCGGCATGCTGGCGCCGTCCTATATCCTCAAGGCACTTGAGAAAGGCGCGGACGGCGTCCTTGTCACCGGTTGACACATCGGTGAATGCCATTACCTGGATGGTAATGAAAAGGCACAAAAGGTCGTGGATAAGACCCGGGAGATAATGAGACTGTTGGGCGTGGAAGAAGCCCGCCTCCGCAGGGAATGGATATCCGCGTCGGAAGGGAACCGTTTTGCAGCGGTGGTCGCGGAATTCACGGAAGAAATCCGTAAGCTGGGCAGGAATCCCCTGACCAAAAGGGAGACCGCTGCATGAATCTATCCGATATTGTGAACAACACCAAGGCCTTTTACTGCTTGGACTGCGGAATTTGCACCGGCAGCTGCCCGGTATCCAGGGTTACACCTGATTTCTCTCCTCGTTTGATGGTGGAGAAGTGCCTGATGGACGAAGAGGAGAATCCCCTGGAGGATGTGAACGTCTGGTCTTGCCTGTCCTGCGGGCAGTGCAGCAGGAGATGCCCTTCAAACATCGACTATCCGCAGTTCGTGAGAATGTTGCGAGAAGAGGCCCATCGTCGGGGCAAGGGCGGAATTCCCGCTCACAGAGAGCTTTTTCAGACCATCATGAGGCTCCAGACCCTGGACGTGAAACAGAACAAGACCGACTGGGCCAGGGAAGCGGGCCGCATATCCGAGACCGGAGACACCTACTATTTTGTGGGGTGTTCGCCTTTTTTCGATGTGGAGTTCCGCGACGACTGGCAGCTGGACGCAATGGAGGGCCCCCGGGGAGTGCTGAAGCTCATGAACGCGGTTGGGATCGAGCCTGTGATCAGCGACGACGAACGCTGTTGCGGCCATGATCTGATGTGGAACGGCGATACCGAGAACTTCGCCAAATTGGCCCGTGCCAACGTGGAACTCATCAAGAGCCTTGGGTGCAAACGGGTGGTTTTCCAGTGCCCGGAAGGATATCTCACATTCAAGGAGCACTATCCGGAAGTGGTGGATAATATGGACCTGGATCTGGTCCATCTCTACGATTTGTTGGCCGATCACGTGAAGTCCGAATCACTGAGTTTCCGCGAGCGCGAAGGAGTAGTCACTTATCACGACCCGTGCCGCTTGGGCAGGCAGGCGGGAATACTGGATGCCCCTCGGGATCTCATACGGAGCATTCCGGGAATAGTGTTGAAAGAAATGGAACACAACCGGGAGAACGGTCTTTGCTGCGGCACGAACGCGTGGATGAGCTGTTCAAGTTGCTCGAAGGAGATTCAGAAGAACCGTCTTAACGAGGCGGTTGCCGCGGGCGCGCAAACCCTTGTAACAGCATGTCCCAAGTGTAGACTTCATCTGAGCTGCGCTCTGCGGGACATGGATGTGGATCTCAAGATTCAGGATATGAATGATCTCCTGGCTCAGGCATTGGACCAAGCCTGAGAGCGGAACGTGCATGGAAGGTAATACAATGGCCCCAAAGGAAGTTCTTATCATCGGCGGTGGGATAGCCGGGATGCAAGCCGCCCTGGACCTTGGCGACATGGGAATACAAGTCCACCTGGTCGAAAAGAATCCCAGCATCGGCGGCAAGATGGCCCAGTTGGACAAGACCTTTCCCACCAACGACTGTACCATATGAATCCTCTCGCCCAAGCTGCTGGATGTCGGTCGGCATCCAATGATCAATGTGCTGGCTTACAGTGAGTTGACTGAGTTCTCAGGCGAGATGGGCAATTTCAAGGCAAAGGTCCGGCGAAAGCCCCGGTACGTTGACCCTTCCAGATGCACGGCCTGCGGGGCGTGCGCGGAAAAGTGCCCTACCAAGATCCCGAACGAGTTCAATTTCGGCCTGGATCTGCGCAAGGCCATTTACAAAGATTATGCCCAGGGCATTCCATCGGTCTTCACTATAGATCCGGACAACTGCCGTACCATAAAGGGAAAGAAGTGCGGGGTCTGCGCCAAGGTTTGTCAGGCCGACGCGGTCGATTACGAACAGCAGGAGTCCTTTGTCGATCTTGACGTGTCGGCTGTAATCGTTTCAACGGGGTACGATCTGTTCGACGCTACTCAGATCAGCGAGTACGGCTACGGCAAGCTGCCTAATGTGATCTCTTCGCTTGAAATGGAGAGGCTGCTGAGCGCGGGCGGTCCCACGAGCGGGCACCTGAGTCGGCCTTCCACGGTTCACGGTGAGGTTCGCCTCAAGGAGCTGACCAAGCTCGTCAAGAAGGCGGAAAAGGCGGAGGACACCGAGAAGCTGGAAGCCCTCCGGAAGGAACAGGAATGGCGCCGGGCCAATGTGGAAAAACATCACACCGCCAAGAAGCTGGGGTTCATTCAATGTGTCGGCTCAAGGGATTTTCGCTTTCACAAGTACTGTTCCAGCTACTGTTGTATGCACTCGATCAAGGAAGCCATGATCGCCAGAGAACATGAGCCTGAAACCGAATCGTTCATATTTTACATGGATCTGCGCACTGTTGGAAAAGGCTTTGAAGAGTACAAGGTGAGAGGCGAGCAAGTATCAGGGCTCAAATATATCCGTGGACGCGTGGCTGAGATAGTGCAGGACGAAGAACTCAATCCGGTTGTCTATTACGAGGACACCGAACATCGCAAGGTGATGAGCATGACCCTGGACATGGTGATCCTGGCCAATGCATGTTCAGCCTCAAGCGGAGTCGTCAAGATCGCGGAGTTTCTCGGATTGGAACTGGATGAGAACAACTTTGTAAAGACCGATCCGACCAGGCCCCTGGATACGAGCGTGCCGGGGATATACACGTGCGGATGCGCGCAAGGCCCCATGGACATACCTGAATCCGTGGCCCAGGCTTCCAGCGCG
>CAZGNL010000233.1:0-6292 GCA_964527475.1 uncultured Syntrophaceae bacterium | reverse complement strand
GATTGCTTCGCTGCGCTCGCAATGACATCCTGCCAGTGCCCCCGCGTAAGTGAATGGTTGCCCCCAACCGGCTTTCGCTGTTGACAAATTCCGCGCGCTGCGCCATTATGACTCGTTATTCAGATCGGATAATCCATAAGGACTTGGTTGTTCCGGGTTCCGATGTGGAAGGTCGATAACCTAAACGGCCTCGTCACAGCGGAAGTTTGTTTTGGAGAGCCTCCATTTTACTTTAGTAATGGGGCTATCTTATTCAATTGGTGGTCCTTTGTTAGAGCAGAGATCCATCCTCAGGCCGGACCAAGACCAAGATGCTACACGGAGGTAGTTCATGGGTGATGGAGAGCGAAAAATCCTGGTGGTGGGTGGCGGCATCAGTGGAATGACAGCGGCCATCGAGGCCGCGGAGGCAGGCGTGGAAGCGATCATTGTTGAGAGGGATGCGTACCTGGGAGGACGCGTGGCCCTGTTCAATCAGTACTTCCCAAAACTGTGTCCCACTGCGTGCGGATTGGAGATCAACTTTCGGCGAATAAAACAGAATCCGGGGATCGCCGTTCACACACTTGCGGAGATTGAATCAATATCAGGTGGTCCTGGAGCGTACGAGGTCACCGTAAAGATCAATCCGCGATATGTGAATGACAATTGCACTGCATGCGACAAGTGCGCGGAGGTCTGCGAGACCGAGATTCCCAGTACGGTGAATTACGGCATGAACACGGTCAAGGCCGCGTATTTGCCGCATGCAATGGCGTTTCCTTTCAAGTATGTGCTGGCCCCTGAGATCATCGGGACCGACCAGGCGCAGAAGTGCAAGGACGCATGCACGTACGGCGCGATTGATCTGGATATGAAACCCGAAACGATCACTTACAAAGTAGGGGCTGTGGTCTGGGCCACAGGATGGGATCCCTATGGAGCGGAGGCCGTGGACTATCTGGGTTTGGGAACGGTCCCCAATGTGGTCACGAGCGTTATGTTCGAGCGGCTTGCGGCCCCGGGCGGCCCCACGAGAGGGAAGATCCTCAGACCGTCGGACGGCAAAGAGGTCAAGAGCGTCGCGTTTGTCCAGTGCGCGGGTTCCAGGGATGAGAACCACCTTGCGTACTGTTCGGGTGTATGTTGCCTTGCTTCGCTCAAACAGGCCACGTACATCAGGGAACAGAACCCTGAGTCCAAGGCTTTCATCTACTACATAGACGTAAGGGCAATGGGAAAATACGAAGATTTCTACACTAGAGTCGATGAAGACGAAAACATCACCCTTGTCAAGGGCAAGGTAGCCGAAATCACCGTTGATCCGGAATCGGGCGGTGTGGTCGTTCAGGGCGAGAATGTCAGCCAAGGCGAGTTCACAAAAGAGGTGGTCGATATGGCGGTCCTGGCTGTGGGGATGGTCCCCGGCACCGCTGCCACGAAGCCCGACCTGGAAATGGAATACGATGATTTCGGATTTGTGACCGCGCCCGGGGCATCAGGCATAATCCCGGCCGGATGCGTCAAGGCGCCCATGGAGGTGGCCGCTTCACTTCAGGACGCGACTGCCGCGGCTCTCAAAGCCATTCAGTGCACGATGGGGAGGTGATGTTAATGGAACAAAAAATCGGAGTCTATATATGCTCAGGATGCGGAATTGGTGAATCCATAGATTTGGAAGCCCTCTCCGCGGTTGCCAACGATGAATTCAGCATTGCCAAGTGTATCACACACGAAGCTCTCTGCGGTGCCGAAGGGTCTGCTCTAATAAGCGGGGACATAGAATCGGGAGCGGTCAACTGCGTTGCCGTGGCCGCGTGTTCGGGAAGGGTGAAAACCGAGGTCTTCAACTACGATCCTATGACCATCATACTGGAACGCATAAACCTGCGGGAACACGTTGCCTGGTGTCAACCCGCGGGCGAAGAAGATACCCGGATGATGGCCGAGGACTACGTTCGCCTGGGGATCATCAGGGTCGAAAAGACAACCCTGCCGGAACCTTACATGGAGGAGATGGACAAGGGAATTCTCGTAGTAGGCGGCGGAGTAACCGGTCTTCAGGCGGCCCTTGACGCCGCTGCCGCGGGCTATTCGGTGACATTGGCCGAAAAGGAACCCGAACTTGGTGGATACATGACCAAGTGGAGCAAGGATTTCCCCACAGGTCCGCCTTATCAGGAACCGGGCGACATAACGGTTGACCAATTGGCGGAGCAGGTCAAGGCCGTCGACGGAATCAAGGTCCATACCGGAACCACTATTGAGAAGATCTCCGGCGCTCCGGGGATGTTTGACGTGACCTTCTCCAACGGCGCAGGGACCCAACGGGTCGGCTCAATAGTGCTTGCCGCGGGTTGGAAGCCCTATGATCCGAGCAAGCTGGAACACCTGTCTTACGGCAAATTCCCCGACGTGATCACCAACGTGGATCTGGAGGAGATGGCCAAGGCGGGGAAGATCACGTGCCCCTCCGACGGCTCCGAGCCTTCGGTGGTCGCGTTCATCCAGTGCGCGGGATCAAGGGATCAGGACCACCTGCCCTATTGCAGCGCGGTATGCTGTCGAGTGTCGCTCAAGCAGGCTGTGTACGTAAAGGAACAGAACGAAGAAAACAAGGTCCTGGTCTTTTACAAGGACATGCGAGTCCCTGAACAGGCTGAAGAGTTCTACAAGAAGGTCCAGAAAGACGGCACGGTTTTCATCAAGACCGATACTTCCAAGGTCACCATAGCAGAAGGCGACGAACACAAGCTAAGTGTCGAAGCTATGGATGAGCTGCTCGGCGAGCCCATCATGATGGAGGCCGATCTGGTGGTCCTGGCCACGGGCATGACACCCGCGGCCCTGGATGATCCGATCCTGAACCTGGAATACCGTCAAGGACCGGACCTGCCTGAGTTGAAGTACGGTTTTCCCGACTCACATTTTGTATGCTTCCCGTACGAGACTCGCCGCACCGGGATCTACACCGCGGGAGCGGTGAGGCAGCCCATGACCGCGACCCGGGCTTCAGTGGATGGAACCGGCGCAGCGCTCAAGGCGATCCAATGCGTTGAGATGACATCCCAGGGCCGTGCGGTTCATCCAAGGGCCGGGGACATGTCCTATCCGGACCTGTTCATCACACGATGCACCCAGTGCAAACGCTGTACAGAGGAGTGCCCCTTCGGCACGTACAACGAAGATGAAAAGGGGACCCCCCTACCCTGGCCCACGCGTTGCCGCAGATGCGGTATCTGCATGGGTTCATGTCCGGAGAGGATAATCTCTTTCAACGACTACTCGGTGGACATGATCGGCTCTATGGTCAAAGGCATCCATGTACCCGACGAGTATGACGAGAAGCCGCGTATCCTCGGTCTGATCTGCGAGAACGATGCGTATCCCGCGTTGGATATGGTCGGACTCCATAGGCTTCAGTACCCGCCGTGGATTCGTTTCATCAAGCTGAGATGCCTGGGATCACTGAACATGGTCTGGATCGCTGATGCCCTCTCCAAGGGCATTGACGGCATGATACTCTTCGGTTGTAAGCACGGAGACGACTACCAGTGCCATTTCATGACAGGGAGCGAATTGGCCGAAACCCGCATGGAAAAGTTGAGCGAGACCCTTGAACGGTTGGTCCTGGAATCCGACAGGATCAGGGTGGAACAGGTCTCCATTGACGATTATCACAGGATACCCGAAATCCTGAAGGAGTACAGCGAGATGATCGAAGCGATGGATCCGAATCCCTATAAGGGATTCTAGCGATCCGCGCAAGGACGGCATGCGGGGCCCGCGAGGCTCCAAAGTAAGATCAACACCGGCAAGGGCTTTTCAAATGTGGAGCAGAGATCGATCAGAGCAAGTTTGGACACCATGATCGGATCTGCACGCCGAACAAAGGACCAATGGAAAGCCCTCCGGCCCATTCCTGAGGAAGCGTGATGGAAACACAAATACCTTTTCTGGAAGTCAGTGACGCAATCGTTATTTCCGGCGGAGAAACCCTGTACTGGTGCATGCAATGCGGTCTCTGCACCGGGACGTGCCCGTATCGGCTGGTTCCCGGAGCCGCGTCGGAAGAGTTCAATATAAGGAAGGTCCAGCGCCTGGGACAATTGGGCCTCGAAGGTTTTGAATCGGAGAATTGCCTGTACGCTTGTACCACGTGCCGCGCGTGCGTGGACAGATGCCCGCGGGGCGTGGAGATTATCGAAAACATCCGTGGAATGCGCAGCATGATGGCTGAGGCAGGCACCATTCCGCCCAGTCTCAAACCGATTGCGGGGAGTCTGCACGCTCAGGGGAATCCGTGGTCCGGCGAACGGGACAAGCGCACAGACTGGATAAAGGACGTAGAAGTCCCGACCTTCTCGGAGGATACCGAGTATTTCCTGTCCATTTGCTGCACCTCGTGCTTTGACGTGAGGAGTCAGAACATTGCCCGCTCGGTGGTGAAATCGCTGCAAGCCGCGGGCATAAGCTTCGGGATCATCGGTAACGAAGAGAGTTGCTGCGGCGAATCCATCAGGAAGATCGGCGATGAAGAGCTTTTCCAAAGGCTCGCCAAGTCCAACATTGATCTGTACAACGGCAAGGGCGTGAAGAAGATCATCGTAACCTCACCCCATTGCCTCTTCACGTTCAAGGAAGAATATCCGGAACTTGGCGGCGAGTACGAGGTGTTCCATTACTCGGAGATCCTTGCTCAGGCTATTGCGGACAACAAGCTGGGCCTCTCCGGGGAAGACCTGGGATCAGTAGCCCTGCATGACCCCTGCTACCTGGGCCGACATTGTCAGATCTACGACCAACCGAGACAACTCATGGCAGCGTGCCCCGGGGCCGACGTGAAAGAACTGTCACGAAGCGGCAAGAACAGCGTCTGTTGTCAGGGTGGAGGAGGCAGGGTCTGGATGGAAACCAACGCGGGGGAACGCTTCGCGGAGCTGCGAATCCAGGATGCCATTGATTCCGGTGCCGACACCCTGGTCACCGCGTGCCCCTACTGCATCACGATGCTCGAGGACTCGTGCAATGTCATGGGCAAACAAAACGAACTGAAAGTTAAAGAACTCTCGGAACTGATAGCCGAAAGGCTGTAGAAGAGCTATCACCGGATGCGGGGGGGGCATAGGCGTTGACTTAAGGCCAAATCGCCTGGAAAACCCCTGAAAATGGGGTCTGTTACGTGCGGACCTCTCAAAGGAATTGTCGCTCCTTCCCGATCCCCAGTTTTCGAATCAATTCCTCCATATCCGGTGGCAGCAGCGCTGTGAACTCCAGGTAATTGCCATCTCCAGGATGCTCGAATCCCAGGACCGAGGCGTGGAGGGCCTGTCTCTTCAGTGTGGTCAGAGCACTTCGGGCCGCGGGATTCCTGATTCCACCCTGCTTTCGGGTTTTCCCATAGACACGGTCCCCCGCTACAGGCATGCCCACGGATGCGAGATGGACCCGGATCTGGTGAGTCCTGCCCGTCTCAGGGGCTATTTCCAGGAGTGTGAGTTCCCCGTACCGTTCCAGGACCTTCCACCTGGTCACTGCCCGTCGGCCCCGGCCTGTGGCAACGGAGATCCGCTTTCGATCTCGCTGATGCCTGCCAAGCGGAGCGTCTATCACTCCGTCGCTTCTCCCGGGATTGCCCCTGACCAGAGCCAGGTAGATCCGATGAATGGAATGCTCTTTGAATCGCGTGGAGAGATACGAATGAGCGAGATCTGTCTTGGCCGCGACCATGACCCCGGATGTGTCCTTGTCCAGACGATGCACTATCCCCCATCGGTCCGGGGCGCCTACTCCGACCATCTCCGGTCTGGTTTGCACCAGGGCATCCATCAGAGTCCCGGAATCGTGTCCTGCCCCGGGATGAACCACTAGACCAGCGGGCTTGTCCACCACCACAATGTCCTGATCTTCGAACAGGATCTGAAGAGGAGCAAGCTCCTCATCTTCTGTCCGTTCCTCAATCTGTTCACGGGGAAAGATCTCCAGGCAATCCCCGGGATTGAGGATGCTCGAGGGTTTGATCGGCCCACCATTCAGCAGAACTTGTCCGCCCTTAAGAAGCTTTGAAACGGATGCGCGGCTCGGTCCCCCCGGCAGCAGATGTGCAAGGATTCGATCTGCCCTGTCCGGTTGAACGTCATCAGGGACCACTAATGAGTAGGGAGGGTTCATGGATCCGGTCTGTGGGGACGGAGGAAGTTTACCTGAAAATAGATGAGCCGGGATGACCCCGACGCTCCGCCTTGCACCAACTATTTCGGCGACGCATGCGTAGCCCCTACGTGCGGGACCCGGCGAAATGCTGCCGCATTCC
>CAZGNL010000232.1:0-6352 GCA_964527475.1 uncultured Syntrophaceae bacterium | reverse complement strand
TCCTCCGAGTTCCGTCTTGAACCCACTGTCCAAGAGGGCGTAGCATGCTACGCCCCTACGCGCGGGACCCGCTGCTTTGCGGACATTTTATGTTTCATCGGCGCCTCGCTTCTTTTCGGCATAGGCGTTCCCAACAAAAGTCCTCTTTGTTCGCGAAGGCGCCTGCCTAAAGCAGGGGACTCGGAGCCTCCCGATATACATTCCCAGGCAGAGTCGTCCAACGAGAGAAAAGACGGTGTGAAAACAACTTTTGGTGATGGCGGCCCGCGCGGAACAGCGGTGTTGGCCGGCAAGTTCCCGGCGCTTTGCTGATGCCCCCCAATGGCCACATGGGCGTTTTTGGGGGGGGGGGGTGGGGGGACCCTTTTTTACACAAAAAAGGGTCCCCCCGCATTCCTCAGCGCCCCCTTTCATTTGGAATCAATCGTCTTCGTCGTCGTCCTCGTCAAAGCCCACGGCCGCCTCCATTCCCTGCACGTAGCATTCCAGGATCTCAGGATTGTTTACGAGGAAGGTATGAGCAAACAGGGCGATCCACCTCGCTTGAGCTTCGTCGGTGGAACCCAGGATCTCCTGCTGAGCAATGTGGGCCGCCTCATGCCAGAGCGTGCTGAGGCTGAGGGACAGATCTGTGTTCTCATCCACGTAGATCACCCCGTCCCTGTAGGCGGCCAGTCCAAGTATCCCTTCGAGGCTGTGGAAGTCGGAAATGTCCCGAAGTTCATAGGTTCTGCCAAAGATTACAACTTCATCCGGAATCAACATTCAGTTCCTCCGATCCAGTGGTGGTATTTAGGATCTCAGGTTCCGTACTGTTCGGGTTTCTGCCTGTCAGAGATCCTCTTCCCATTCACCCCAGTAATAGGGCTCCATTTCCTGGTACCGTTCGGACCACTGATGCCATTGGCCCAAAGCGCACCAGTGTTTTGCGGGATCATCAATCGGAATCGGCCCCGGGTTCAACCGGCATGAACCGTCAAACTTGATGCACTTGCTGCAAACCATTTCAGAACGTTTCATCTGAATCTCCTTTCCTGTTCAGCGTTGTTGTTGATAGATCCGGCCGCGGGGATGGCGTTGGCAAAGGCCGGATCAATGTTGTTTCTCTTGTAGTAATGGTTCACCGGGCTTGAAGCGGTTCTGCGCCCGGTGAACGGTTGCCTCTTGTACCCATGAACCATACAAGGTCCCGACATTACGTATGAACCATTACTTTCTCTTCATGTCTTTCGTGGAACTTCATGCAATAAAGTGTTTCCAGGGCCGCCTCTCTGTCCGCTTCAGCCCGACTCATGTCCGCGCCGCAGCACCAGCACTGCTGCGGCGGAAGGTCGATGCCGCCCCATTCCCAGTGGTCGCACGCGGGGCACGACCAGATAACGGTACTCCGTAGCATGTGCCCCCCTTTACGGCATGTGATACCTTGGTAGTGATCGTTCACCGGGCTTGAAGCGGTTCTGCGCCCGGTTGGAATGGAGGGCCCACACCAACCGGCTCGCAAATTGGCCCTACGCCCAGTAGCTCCCCTTCCAAACCTCCCCCATACGTAATTCCGATAGTTTGTTCGATTCACGGTGAACGGTTACCCTTGGTGGGTCAATGTGAGGGCGCCGAACAGCCTCCTCGCCTCATAGGCAGAGACCGTCCCGTCCAGTCACGGCCTCTGCCAACATGTAATCCGGGTTAGTCAGCTGATCGTGCTCACGGCCTCGGTTTGTTTCGCGGCGACGTGGCGCCAAAGTCTCATCCATCGGGGGCCCGATTGGGCCCCGCAATTTCAGCGCTTCCGCGTCGGATAACAGATGAGGACAAGGTCCGGGATCAAAGCATCTGAGATAGTCTGCATTGACCCGTATACAGGGATTGCGGTCGCCGTTGAAGTGGCTGATATAGCGATCTGCTCTGGATTGATATGATCGGCAAGCTTCAGGAGTTATGCCGCCTACCCACCGACATTCAATGAGCCTCTGCGCATTGCGCTCCACCCACTGCGCCACTGTGACCGGACCGGGAGTCATGCCGCTTCCTCCTCTTCCCGGGGCTTTTCCTCGTGCCAGTCATAGGGAATTTCCAGGTGGATTCGGAGCCTCCTCATGGGAGCGAGCAACCCGAATTCCATGGATTCCAGCAACTTCAGGGCCGCGGGATCATCCAGGGCTTCCACATGGGACCGAACTGTCGAAAGGTGCTCGTGAAGCTTGGTGAACGCATTCGACATCAACTTTCGATGATTAACTGCTTCCATTTCACGCCTCCTCGGTGAGATTGAATCCTCACAGCCGGCCAGGGCGCGGACCGTGATACTCGATTGCTTAATGGGCCGCGGCAAACTTCATCGCGGGAGCGCCTCCTCGACGCCAGGTTAACTGACAGGTTAACCAAGCTGCGCTGCCGATCACACTTCCCTCTTGTCTGTTTTGGCCCTCCCTCTCCCCTGAATCGGATTTTGGGGAAATGGGGAACATATGTTCTCCCTTGGGATCCATGAGACCATAATTAACCTGGTTTGTCAACTCCAAAATGAAGAAGCCCCAAAGCACGAACCAGTGCGGCTTACAGGGATACAGAATAGGAAAAGGACTAAGAATGAATGAATCACAGGGACACAGAGCAGAGAGCAAGAATATTGATTCTTTCATCTCTGTGTCTCTGTGGTTGATTTTCTTCTCTTCCAACCATTTCTTCGCGGTTCAGGTCATGTTGTGCTAAATTCAGTGGGTGTAGCCGAGTGGGCGGCATGGTCCGTGCGGGGTCGGGGCCTGATACGCTGCCTGCGCGGAGGTGGAGTCTGGCATGAAACCGACCGATCAGGACAAGCAGATCATCAAGGGCCCCATCGACGCTCCTGTGACGCTCAACCAGGTGAACGAGGTCATAGAAGAGTGCCGCCGGTTGGAAATCAGTAAAGTGGATGTACTGGGTTTTGAGTTTGAGATGGGGCTGAAGCCGGTGATAATGGACGAGGCCCGCTCAAAGGGGGTCAGGTTGAGCCTGAAGTACATCCCCAGGGATGTGTTTGACCGCCGAGCCGTGGAACGGGGACAGGTGGAATTCTACGATGTGGCCTACGTTGAGGTCCTGCCCAAGATAGAGGGTTTGACCGCTATTGTCACGCTCACCGATTTTGGGGTGTTCTACCGCCAGGACGACCTGGATACGCTTGCAGCGAAACTCAAATCCGGCCGAAGCAGAGTAACGGTCCAGGGCGGCCAGGTGGTGAAGATCTCCAAGGATAAGAACGGCATGGTCAGCCGTGAGGTCCTGACCAAGAAATGGACCGATTGGATCGATTACTGGGCAGTGGACTTTGATTATGAGAACCGCCGGGAAATCATCAAGGTATTGGAGGACGGAAAAGAACGGGACCTTTGGACGGGCAGTTGCATCTTTGAAAACGAATGGCAAAGCTACCGCACAAAGAAGGAGCGGACCCTGGAATTGACCAGCGCGGAACACAAATACGACAAGAAAGGCCGGTACAAAATCGCTGTAAAGGTGATCGACATCTTCGGCAACGACACCACAAAGGTCGTGGAGGTGAAGGTGTGACTACATTGGAAGACGCCCTCATCACAGGTCATGCTCGGGAACAGATGGAAAGACGAGGGATCGATGAAGCCCAGGTTCGGAGGACACTAGCGATGCGGGAAGAACTTCTTCCGGTTCGTCCGGGACGAGTGGTCGTACAGGGCATAATCTCGGAAGGGCGGGAGCCGGCGGATTATTTGTTAAGAGTCTTCGTGGACACGGATCGCACACCGGCGGAAGTAGTTACCGTCTATCGTACGAGCAAGATGGACAAATACAGGAGGAACCCATGAACGTGGTATATGACCCTCGGACGGATACTCTGACTGTAGTGCTGACGCCCGGCCCGGTGAGTGAGAGTGATGAAGACAAGCCGGGAGTAATCTTGGATTACGACGACGAAGGGAACCTGGTGGGTCTGGAGATTCTGGACGCTTCCAAACGTATCCCTGACCTCACCAGCATGCAGTTTCGAGTGACTGTGTGACGATGGCGCTTAGTCCAAGTTTCCCCGTCTTCGGGAACGATGCGACTAAAGTCGTGGAGGTGAGGATGTGAACCACAGATACACACGCCAATATCGGCCGTAGGCCGGCAGACCCCTGTTCGAGCCAAGGCCAGGCTCTATGTGTCTGCCCTACTATTTCAATCCGCGTCGTGGTTCAACTGATTACCACCAATCGCAAAGATGTCTGGACACGGGGGCTTTGTCCTGATATGAGCTTGTGCCGTGGAGAAAGCAAAGGGGGCTCCTCCCCGGCCTGATTCGAGAGGACACCATGCGCGCGGACAATCCGGACAAGAAGGTGCCGATCTTCCGGCGGCGGCCCGTCATTGCCTGGGCCGCGGCGTTGATTGTATGCGCAGCGGTATTGTCGGCGGTAGCGCCGGCTCACGGGTTGTGGATGCCATGGGCCACCGAAATTGACAAGATCAAGAAAGTAATAAGTGAGATCTGGGTGGCACTCCTGGCCGGAAATGAGACCGCCCTGAAAAAGCATCTGGACGGAACCAGGGCCAAGAGCTTCACGGATCAAGAACGGGATCGAATTGTACGCCTGAACATCAGGGACTATAAGTTCCGAATCAGGAGGGCCAATGTTGACAACCTGAAGCAGGAATGGGCCTGGATAGCATTGGACCGCATCGCGATCATGGCCCACGGCGGCGTGAGGACGATGAGTTCCATGATGGTCTTCCGAAAAGTGGACGGAGACTGGAAACTCCACATCGGCGACAAGAAGCCGAGAAAGAAGAAAGAGGAGCCGGAGAAAGAGGCCTCGTCCCTGTCCGGTAAGACCGGGACAACTCAGAAGAGGGTTCCGGGACCGGGCACAGTTTCAGCGACAAAGCAGGTAGGACCCGTGAAGACCCCCAACATTTCTGCGGGCCGGCAGTGGCAAAAGGGCCCGGTTCCGGGTGAGGGACCTGAAAACGTTTCGCAGGCGGGGGCTTTGTTACAACCGAATCGTAAGGAGAAGCCCAAGCAGCGTTCATCAGGGTTCCAATGGATTAAGGGACCTGTTCCCGGACATGGCCCCGGACCCGCGGCCAAACCCGCGCCCGAGTCTGTTGGGAATCAAAGGGTCGAGCCGGTACGGAATTCATCAGGATTTCAATGGAAGAAAGGTCCACTCCCAGGGCCCGCGCTCGGACATGGGCGTTAGGTCGCACGCCGGACAATCGTAGCATTTCTATAGTCCCGCTCCTTGAGGTTCGCGATAGACTTCAACCAGTTTCTCAGGGATCTTGTGCCTCGCCAATGTCATTGCGAGGAGTGAAATGACGAAGCAATCTCGAAGCGCCAAAGAGCAGATTGCTTCGCTTGGCTCGCAATGACACAAGTGAGAGACACCGCAGTTTTCAAGGAGCGGGGCTATAGTAGATTCTCACGGATTGGCAGGCTGGAAAGCCTGCCCCACACTATGAAGTTCCAGAGCAATCGAAAATCATTTTAGAGAACCACTTACAGTTCATGAGCGACACCAACCCAGACTGCATCTTCTGCAGGATTGCTAATCACGAGGTGCCGGCCGAGGTGGTCTATGAAGATGATTTGGTGGTCGGGTTCAAAGACGCTCACCCGGTCGCTCCCATTCATGTACTGATAGTCCCACGCAAACACATTCCCACATTGAACGACGTGTACGCGGATGACAACATCGTGTCTCACATGGCCTTTGCGGCGCGCAAGATTGCTGAAGATCTCGGAGTTGCCGACACAGGCTACCGTTTTTCCATGAATGTGAACAGAGGCGGCGGCCAGATTGTCTTCCACCTGCACGCGCACCTCATGGCCGGGAAGAATCTTGTGACGCTAGTAATACGATTGGCTGTCATAACTTCGATCATGTGGGGGAAGCTGGTGAAACTCCTTCGCAAGAAATGAACCCGACACTGAGGCGGATTATGGCGGCGCCCATTGTAACTTACATGCCTAGAAACAAAGGCACAACGAAGTATGAAGATGTCCGCAAAGTCGTGGGTCCCGCGCAGAATTCGGAATGCGGCAGCATTTCGCCGGGTCCCGCACGTACGGCGCGCCGCATGCTGCGCCCTCTTGGATAGTCGGTGCAAGGCGAAGCGTCAGGGTCATCCCGGCTCATCTATTTTCAGGTAAATGCGCAATCAAGAGAGTGAGATCGGTTTCTTGGGTGCCACTGCCGGCTTGCCCAGCAGTGGTCTTTATTACTTGTTTGAACGCGCATTCGCATGAAAGTCCCGTGGAAAAACCACCCCTTTGCAGGTCTACGTATGGGGTGGTTTGGAGGGCAATGCTGGTGACTTAAGAAAAGGCCAACCTATCCCCGTCGTCACCCCGGCG
>CAZGNL010000231.1:0-6413 GCA_964527475.1 uncultured Syntrophaceae bacterium | reverse complement strand
GTTTCACGGAACTGGGTAATGAAGATCGGACGCGCTGTGGCGTGGATCTCTCCGGTGAGGTCGGCTTGCGATTCGCGACCTGCTTCTTGCTGCTTGAAGATGCCGCGGAAGGATCAGGGGTACGTTTCGTGACTCGGGCCTTGGGCGCGGCCTCTGTTATCGGCTTACGGGCTATTGGTTTTGGCTCGGGTTTCTCGGTTGGGCCTGGATTACCTTGAAAAGCTGTGGATTCGGGGGGCCGCCGGGATTCGTAAGCTACAGGTGCAGCCCGGGGCTTGCGGGCAACCATGGTTGAAGGGCGTTCCAGGAGCGAGGCGAGGAATTCAGAGAACGGGGGACTCTCCCAATTGATCATTCCCGTGGCGTGTCCGACCACTTTTCCGTTCCGATTTATCACATAGGTAGTGGGCACCGCGGGAATCTCGTAGATGGCCTCAGACCTGGAGTTTACAACAAACGTAGTAGGCATGCCCGAGCCCAGCGTGTGTCGGCGAATGGAAAATCGGCTTTTCGGATCACTGGCAATAGTGAATGTGAAGCGCTTCCGGTTTGCGTATTGGCGAATCCTGGTGTAGTCGTCGATGAGGTTGACCGCGACTATTGCCAAGCCCCTGGAAGCAAACCTGCGATGAATCCGCTGAAGTATCGGCTTTTCCAGAGAACATGGAGGACAGTCGATCTTCCAGAAATTGAGCAGGACAACTTTTCCGCGCAAAGCAGACAAAGACACCGGTCTCCCCTGCAAGTCTTGCAGAGTCATTTCATTGGCCGGCGACGGCTGCGCATACAGATTGAAGTTGCGCGCGCCGAGGGCTGCGCGTGACAGGGCAGCCTCGGTACTTCCCGGGCAGAGGAACATAGCAAGAAGGACGAAGGTTACGATCACCCGATGATTTGTCATTTCCGCTTCCCTATGGCTGGAACTCGCAATACTAATGAAATGTTACACCACAACCATCAGTTTTTCAAGCACTTTCTAAGACAGTGGCCATTGAGCAACGTGCGGCTCGATCAGAAGGGCGTCTGAAACTGTGGGACTAGTCCCACAATGCTTGAGCCGGTTGCGTTCCGAGAGAATCTCGGCTAGGTTACTGGGAACCACGATCCACACGATACGGTGACCGTGTGCCCAGCCTACGGGCCACAGATGGCAGCCCTGTTGCAAGCACCATGTGCTCGGCTTGATAGTGGTGTTTAGAGGGCGACGCATGCGTCGCCCGTACAAGAAGGGACCACGGCTCAGAGCCGTGCCTGAACCCGCGGTAGAAGAGCATGAAACACGACCTTCAAACGGTATTGAAGAAGTATTGGGGTTTTGACACATTTCTGCCCTTGCAGAAGCAGGCCATGGATTGCGTCGCACGGGGGCAGGATTCCATTGTGGTGTTGCCGACCGGTGGGGGCAAGTCGGTCTGCTTTCAGGCCCCGGCAATGACCATGTCCGGTATGGCTGTTGTGGTGTCGCCCTTGATTTCATTGATGAAGGACCAGGTTGATGCGCTGACGGAATGTGGTGTGCCCGCGGCCCGGTTGGACAGCACACTCTCCTTTGAGGAACGGAATTCCGTTTTCGAGCGGATTCATGAAAAGACCCTAAAGGTGCTCTATGTGGCGCCGGAGCGAATAATGTCGGAGGGCTTCTTGGAACTGATCCTCAAGAGCCGTCCTTGTTATGTGGCTGTGGACGAGGCTCATTGCGTGAGCATGTGGGGGCATGACTTCCGACCTGAATATCGAGAATTGGGAGCATTGAAAGAGGCTTTTCCGGATATCGGGATTCATGCTTACACTGCAACCGCGACCAAACAGGTCCGAGGCGATATAGCGGATCAGTTGCGGTTGGACGAACCCACGGTGCTGGTCGGCGCGTTTGATCGGCCCAATCTCGTTTTCAAGGTTGAAACGCGTGTGAACAGGCTCGATCAGATCTGCGCCGTGCTCGAGAGGCACAAGGACGAATCCGGCATCGTTTACTGTATCCGGCGCAAGGACGTTGACAATGTGTGCGAGAAACTGACCGAGAGGGGCTACTCGGTGGCGCCCTACCACGCGGGCATGAATGACGAAGATCGAAAGAATAACCAGGATGCGTTCATCAAAGAGAGAGTCCACACCATAGTCGCGACAGTAGCGTTCGGGATGGGCATCGACAAGTCCAACGTGCGGTATGTAATCCACGCGGGCATGCCCAAGTCTCTTGAGCACTACCAGCAGGAAAGCGGCCGAGCAGGCCGCGACGGTCTCGAAGCGGAATGCTGTCTGTTCTACTCGGGTGGAGACTATGGGATCTGGAAGAGCATCCTTGGAGACATGTCGCCTGATCCGCAGCAAATCGCTCAGGGCAAGCTCAACCACATGTATGACTACTGCACAGGCGTATCGTGCAGGCATCGTGCTCTTGTGGAGTATTTCGGCCAGGATACGGATAAGAACAACTGCGCTGCGTGTGATGTGTGTCTCGGTGAGCTTGAAGGCATGGAAGACTCCCTGGAGACCGCGCAGAAGATCCTATCGTGCGTTTACCGCTTGAAGCAAGCATTCGGCGCGGATTACACCAGCTCAGTGTTGCTCGGTTCCCGCGATCAACGAATCCTGGGCAATCGCCACGATGAACTGAGCACGTACGGGCTTCTGTCCGATTACACAAAACGCGTGGTGCGCGGCTGGGTTGAGCAGCTTGTGTCACAGGGCTATTTGGAGAAGTCCGAAGAATATAGCGTCTTGAACATAACGGACACGGGGTGGCTGGTCCTGAAAGGAAATGAAACTCCCACTTTGCTCAAGCCTTCCATGAGCAAGCCCAAGGTGTCCAGGGCGGCCAAGGATTCGTGGGAAGGCGTTGACCAGAACCTGTTTGAAGCGCTCCGAAAGCTGCGCCGCTCAATCGCTGAAAAGAAGAACGTGCCGGCTTACATTGTATTCAACGATGCCACACTGCGCGACATGGCTAGGACAAAGCCCGACACACCGGAAGAACTGCTGCAAGTAACCGGAGTCGGTGACGCAAAGCTGGACCAATACGGCGACACATTCCTCACGGAAATCCGAAAACACGGGAAACATGGTGGGGAAGGGGAAGGGGAGTCGGAGTAGGGAGTTGGGGAGTTTGGGGAGTTTGGGGAGTAATCCGGGGGGACCTTTTCTCGGTAGAAAAGGTCCCCCCGGGGCCCCCTCCAAAAGACTTCATGATATGCGGTGACCAAACGGGATTCGGTGTCCCGGGGGTGAGAACCGACACGGCGTAGCCGTGTCAGTCGCCTTACCCAACTGCTGTAAAACCGGCAGTTTACGGGACATGAGTCCGTGGTGAACCATCACCCCCGGGCGCCACTGCCGGCAATGCCCGGGATGTTGGGCGTGGGCGTAGGGGCTACGCATGGTTCGCCCTCTTCCCTGACTCCCCGTAACCCCTCCAATGTAACCATCCCACACAATCGACCTGCTCTTCCCCAATGTCTTTTCTCAAAATGAATTCACGCTCTCAGGACGAGAGTCCATGAAAAACCCCACATCCCAAATCAAGCCACTTTCCTTGCTTCTCTGTGCCTCTGTGTCTCTGTGGTGAGCTTCTTTTCCTGTGGGTCCCAACCTCTGCCTCGGGGCTTGCGCCGGGAAGTGTCTTGGCGTCCACCTATGCTGACTCGTCTTCCTTCTTTTCCTCCAACGCGTCCTCTGATGGATTGGCGCCCTTGATCTGGAGCATGCGCTTGAGGGCTTCCTTCATGAGTGTCAGGAAGCCGGCCTCGCTTAGTTTTTCATCGTGCCGCAGCTGCAACGCCCCGATGATGACAACCCCCAATAGACCGCCTATGATCACAAACGGGAGAATCACCAACGGTACTCTGTCGTTCACAACGCTGATCAGTGCCGTGATAACCACGAGTGCAAAAAGATAGAATGAACCAGAACTCCACGGGCCCCTCAGCGGGACGGACGGCGTCCTCTTTAGCTTGCCAGTTCTCTGCGACAGGACGTCAACAGGGGGCAGCTCCCTTTCTATTCGGCCAACAGCCCTGTCGACTGGTTCACTTAGCCACCCCTTTTCCAGGTCTTCATGAGATTCCACGCCATCGAGCAGGCGTCGCACATCGACTTTCTCCCCAAGCCCTTCAGGGACAAAGCTGGATTCGCCCATGGCCTGAAGCCTCAACAAATGCTTGTAATCCACAACGATCTCCGGGTGATCAGGCACAGGCACCTTTTCGTCGGCTTGTATTGCAGAGATGGTGTCGTGAATTGAATCGAACTGGCCGCGGATCTTGGACAAGAAGTCACGGCGAGTATGTTCCGGGCCGCGTATCCATATGAAGATCTTCTTGTCCTCAATATCGGCATTGACCAGGGCTTCGTTCTTCTCATGGGCCGGCATCACGCCGGTGCGCCAGTACAAATCGGGCTGGACAAAGGACTGCATTCGCACGATGAACCGGGAAATTATGCTGTTCGGCAACACGTTGTAATGGTACTGAAAGGCCAATGCCCCGGTCCAGTCACCCGTGGCCAATTCTCCCTTGGGCAGAAGATCGGGGATCAGATACTTGCGATCCGAAGGCTCGTCAAACTTGTAGCAAAGCTCAAACTTGCGCATCATGTCCATGATGAAGCGATACTTCTGCTTCGGATATTCCTTGCCGACCAGAATCCGGTCGAGCATATCCCATTCAAGTATCCCCTTGTTCTGAAACAACTCATTGGAATTGAGGATCTTGTACACGCCATTTGTAACCCAGTCCGGGTTCAGTATGTTCGTGTCCTCCAGCCTCGGATCATCCTGAAAATTCAAGACAATGCCCAGATCGTGAAGAAAACCGACCAGAGTGCGTTGACTGAGTTCATCTGTAACATTGTGTTCATTGCAGATTCCGACGTAATCGGTGTATGAAATGTGGTCCTCTTCCATGCGTTCAAGCCGTGCTTTGACTGCAAACCAGGTGTTCAAGAACTGATCGTGAACATGCTCCAATGCATCGATTTCCCTGGAGATGACCTTCTTGAGGTCTTCTATGCCGCGGCCCTTCTCACAGGAAGTTTCCAAAAACGCCTTGATGTTCGGGTACTTTTTGCGAAGCCCGGGACGGTCAATATCCAGGGCCTGTTGGTCGGTCTTGTTGCCTACCACAATGATGGGAGAGTCTTCTCCGAAGCTCCCAATGATCTTCAGCCAATATTCGACCCGGTTCTCCTCATCCCCGATCCGATTGTCCAGCACCAGCACAGAGAGGCTCCGTTTGGTGAGAAAGAACTGGTGGGTCGCGTGCATGATCTCCTGACCCCCGAAATCCCACACGTTTACGCGTATCCTCTCGTTGTCAGGCCTGACCTCCCACTCTCTGATGTCAATACCTTCGGTCTTGTCTTCATGCTCGTCGAAGCCCTCTCCGAGAAGCTGCTTCACCAGAGATGTCTTGCCCACACTGCCCTGTCCGACCAGAATCATCTTGGCCTCATTCAAGGGTCTTTTCTCGGCTGCCATATGTTTGAAGTAGTAGTTGATGATCGCAGCAGGTTCATCTGTCTTTTCCAGGATTTCAGGGGGGATGGGAAGCTGATTGTCTTCGAGATGAAGTGTTTCAAGGTTGGTTAGTCGTGCGATTTCGGTTGGTAGTTCAGTCAGTCGGTTGTCGCTAAGGAAAAGCCGGGCAAGGTTTGTGAGCTTTGAGATTTCGGTCGGCAGCTTGGTCAGTTGGTTGCTGCCGAGGGCAAGCCATCTGAGGTTCGTGAGGTTTCCCATTTCGAGCGGCAGTTCTGTCAGTTGGTTGCCATCGAGATCAAGCTCTGCAAGGTCTTTGAGCTTTCCGATTTCACTCGGCAGTTCGGTCAGTCTGTTGGATCCCAGGCCAAGGCCTGTGAGGTTTGTGAGGCTTCCGATTTCGGTCGGCAGCTCGGCAATTTGGTTTTGCCTGAAGTTAGACTGTGTAAGGTTTGTGAGTTTTCCGATTTCGGTTGGCAGTTTGGTCAGTTTGTTGTCGCTGACGTGAAGCTGTGTGAGGTTTTTGAGTTTTCCGATTTCGGTCGGCAGCTCGGTCAGTCGGTTGCCCTCGATTTCAAGCGCTGCAAGGTTTTTGAGCTTTGCGATTTCGCTCGGCATTTCGGTGAGTTGGTTGCTGTCGAGGCGAAGGTCCGTGAGGTTCGTGAGCTTTGTGATTTCGGGCGGCATTTCGGTCAGTTGATTGATGCTGAGGCCAAGGAATGTGAGTTCTGTGAGCTTTGCGATTTCGCTCGGCATTTCGGTGAGTTGGTTGCTGTCGAGGCGAAGGTCCGTGAGGTTCGTGAGCTTTGTGATTTCGGACGGCAGTTCGGTCAGTTGATTGTTGCTGAGGCCAAGGAATGTGAGGTTTGTCAGTTTCCCGATTTCGGGTGGCAGTTCGGTCAGTTGGTTGCCGCGGAGGTCAAGCGACGTGAGGTTTGTGAGC
>CAZGNL010000230.1:0-6423 GCA_964527475.1 uncultured Syntrophaceae bacterium | reverse complement strand
GGGCGACGCATGCGTCGCCCTCTTGGATGGTCGGTCAGTTCCATGACGTGAGAGATGGCTCCTTTTCCTCTCGTTCCCAGGCTCTGCCTCCCCTACTTGGGGCCGGCGCCTTTGCGAACAAGGAGGACTCTCATCGGAATCGAAATCAAAGAATCCGTGTTGAATAGCCGCTCGCGGTGTATCCCTTCAGTAACGTGCGGCTCAAGAAAAAGGACCATCAGTAACCGTTCACGGTTTGGGGGAAGAGGGCGCACACACAGGTGCGCCCCTGCACCTGCACCTCGGAGGCTTCTTCCTGTAGGGGCAGACCTGTGTGTCTGCCCCTCGTTAGTAAAGGATTACCTCGCGTTTGCTCCATTCCCTTGACGGGAGCCGGTCACGTGTAGGATGATTCGGCAATTGTGCGCTTGTGGAAAGGCTACAGCGTAAAGAGAAAAAAATTGTGCAGTTTGAACTCGGTTTGAGCTATGATCAGTTGGATGCGGGGATGAAGGCATTGTTCACCGAAATCGTTTCCGCTGAAGCGGCTGAGAAGATCGAGGCCAAAAGACGAGTCCGTATGGAGCTTCTCCGGACCAATCAGAGGACTGAGACCATAGGCGACTGATGCGCCGTGGTCGTACCTCCACGAGGTAAAGAGGAGTAGGCTGAGGCAATATCAACAGAACAACCACCAGAAAAGGAGACAAGAAAGATGGCATTGACATCAGTTAAGGAAGTTTTCGAAAAGATGCCCGAAGTTTTCAGCGAAGCCAATGCAGCGGGTGTAGACATGATCTTCCAGTTCAACATCACCGGCGGCGAGGCCGGCGACTGGAACGTCATAGTTAAGGACAAGACCTGCGCTGTTGCGGAAGGCACTCATGCAAGCCCGACCGTGACCCTGACCATGGAAGACGCTGACTGGATCGCCATGTGCAACGGTCAGCTTGACGGCATGAGCGCGTTTATGAGCGGGAAACTCAAGGCTTCCGGCGACATAATGGCCGCGCAGCGCATTCCGAGTCTTTTCCCGCTCGCGGGAAGCTAGTCCAATTCCGACTCGACCATCGGTACGGATCGTTTGTACGGCGGGTGGTTCACCCTCCGCCGTACAAACCCGACATCACCCCGTCTTTTCACCGATTCTCAATTCACATCGATGCGCTTCCAAACGTGTGACGTGTGGTCCTACGAGAACCAGCAGTGAGCGAAAGAATCCCCCTAACCTCTTTTCCTCTCGTTCCCAGGCTCCGCCTCCCCTACTTGGGGGCCGGCCGGCAGTACGATTCCATTCGGTCCGAACTCTTGTCAATTGCTATGCAGGAAGTGGAATCGGGACTGATCCTTGCCTCCGTTGGGCGGCGCCACGAAAGGAACCGAAAAATGACTCTTGAATTGAAAAGTTTGGATTCGCTGCGCGGCGTGCTCCATGTGCTGGAGTCGGGATTTGCCGACTTGCCCGAATTCACCCCTGAGATCGACGTGGATCGTCTGCAAAAAGTGCTGTGCGAAGTAGCAGAGAAGATGACGGACAATTATCCCTATCCACATCCGTTTTACCTCGGGCAAATGCTCAAACCGCCTCATCCGGTCGCTCGCTTGGCCTACATGTTGTCGCTCTGGATAAATCCTAACAACCATGCGCTTGACGGTGGACGGTGCAGCTCGGCAATGGAAAAGGAAGCGGTGGCGCAGATAGCCGGCATGTTTGGCTGGAAAACTCATCTGGGGCATCTTTGCGCGGGGGGAACCATGGCCAACCTGGAAGCCCTGTGGGCATCAAGAGTTCTCAATCCGGGCAAGCAAGTCGTCGCTTCCGAGCAGGCGCACTACACTCACGAGCGAATATGCGGAGTGCTCTGCATCCCGTTTGAGGCGGTTCCGTGCGACAACCGGGGTCGTATGGATGTGGCTGCCCTGGAGAGCATAATCAATGAAAGAGATGTGGGTACGGTCGTCGCTACAATAGGGACTACCGCAACCGGTTCGGTTGATCCCCTCCCCGAAATTCTTGAGCTTCAGAAGAGGTACGGATTCCGCATTCACGCGGATGCGGCCTATGGCGGTTACTTCACTCTGGTAGACAATCTCGATCCTGAGACAAGCGCAGTGTACGATCGTCTCGGTGAGGTTGATTCCATTGTCATAGATCCTCATAAGCATGGCCTGCAGCCTTATGGTTGCGGATGCGTGCTCTTCAAGGATCCGACAATAGGTAGGCTGTACAAACACGATTCCCCGTACACGTACTTCACCTCCTCTGAACTTCATCTCGGAGAAATCAGTCTGGAGTGCTCAAGACCCGGATCATCGGCAGTCGCGCTCTGGGCCACTCAGCGGCTGTTCCCTCCGGTCAGAGGCGGGGAATTCGCGAAGGATTTGACCAAATGCCGAACAGCAGCGCTGAAGCTGTTCCAAATGATCGAAAATGATTCCGGATTCTTGTCCGTCATGGCGCCTGAGCTGGATATCGTTGTCTGGGCACCGAAAGCCTCAACAGCCGGTAAGATTTCAAAGCTGACCGAACAGGTCTTCAACGCCGCGGCCGAAAAAGGCCTTCACCTGGCAATGGCCAAATTCCCCCGCGCTCTCCTGGAGAGCCGATGGGAAGAAGTCCATTGGGATCAGGACCACGTTACATGCCTCAGATCATGCCTCATGAAACCCGAACACCTGGAGTGGATCGATCGCATCTGGGAAACGCTCGACTCGGTGAGGTAACCCCCCAGTCATTCGGGGGCACTAGCAGCATGTCATTGCGAGCGTAGCGAAGCAATCTCCTGCGCGCTGGATATGGGGATTGCTTCGTCGTTTCACTCCTCGCAATGACACACGCGATATGAGGATTTGCCCCGCGTAACTAAGGATTACTCGGTGAGTCAGAACGTGGTTGATTCTCGTTAGGTTACGTGGGACACCATGTTTCAATATCATGCCACGCCCTTGGAGGAAGCCGATGATAGATGTGAAAGAGGCGGCGAGTGTCGCTCACGACTACCTAAAAGGATTGAGCAAAGACGTTGAGTTTCCGGGCTTGGAAATTGAAGAAGTCGAGTTGTCCGATGACGAGAAGTTCTGGTTCATCACCTTGGGTTATTACGACGATGTAGTGCGAAGAACCAGGAAGTACAAGATATTCAAGCTGAGAACACAGGACGGCCAGGTGCTGTCGATGAAAATGAAGACACAAAAGGAGCTATGAGCCGGTGAACGAGCTTTATGCCCGGTACAAAACCCGAGGGGTGGTGACCGGCGATCCGTTTCGCCGTCCTTCTTTTGGGATCGTCATCCGCTAACGCCGGAAGCGTTAAGCCCTATGATGCCGGCGAAAATCAATGTGATGGACGCGAGCTTCAGCAGGGTGAACGTTTCGCCGAACATCACCACGCCTATCAAGGCTATGGCTGCCATGCCAAGACCACACCAGACAGCATACGCCATGCCTATCTCCATCTCCTTGAGACAGAGGGTGAAAGCCGTGAAGGACAAGCCATAGAAGACAAAGATGAGAACCGAAGGCCACAAGTTTGTGAAACCCTGGGACAGCTTCATCGAGGTGGTCCCGGCCACTTCAAACAATATGGCCACAATCAAATAGATCCAGCTCATCATGGGGAAATCCTATGAGAATGGCGTTACTCCGCAACAACGGTCGCCCCGCTGCTGGAGCCGCTTAAACGTCTAATGCCAATGCGCAATCAAGAGAGTGAGATCGGTTTCTTGGGTGCCACTGCCGGCTTGCCCAGCAGTGCTCTTTATCACTTGTTTGAACGCGCATTGGTATAAGAGGGCGTAGCATGCTACGCCCCTACGCCGGGACCCGGCCCTTTGCCGCCATTTCCATGCGTCGCTGTGCCTTTCAATGCATGGTACTCGGCATAATATTCCTCACATCACGCTGATATTCCTTCAAAAAGGGGTGTGCTCAGATATCGTTCACCCGCGCTGGGAAGCACTACGACGATTGTCTTTCCTTGGAACTCGTCCCTTTGGGCCAGGCGGGTTGCGGCCAATACCGCGGCGCCGGAGGAGATCCCCGACAGAATCCCCTCCTGACGTGCGAGAAGCCGGGCATACTCCATCGCTTCGTCACTGGACACGCGCTGAACCTCGTCGATCATCTCCAGGTCCAAGACATCAGGGATGAACCCCGCGCCGATGCCCTGGATCTTGTGGGGACCTGGAATCAGTTCCTTTCCCTCCATGGTCTGCGTGATCACAGGGCTCTCGACCGGCTCCACCGCAACGGAATGAATCTTCTTGCCCTTGGTGTGTTTGATGAATCTTGAAACTCCGGTGATGGTCCCGCCTGTTCCCACTCCACTCACCAGGACATCGATCTCTCCCCCCGTGTCTTCCCATATTTCGAGGCCTGTGGTTTGTTCGTGAATTCTCGGGTTTGCGGGATTATTGAATTGCTGGGGAATGAAATACTTCCCCGGGGCGCCGGCGACCATTTCTTCTGCCTTTGCAACTGCGCCCTTCATGCCTTTGGCCCCCTCCGTGAGAACCAGATCCGCGCCGAATATCTTCAGAACTTTCCGTCTCTCAATGCTCATTGTTTCCGGCATGGTGAGCGTAAGAGGATAGCCCTTAAGAGCGCAGACGTATGCCAGGGAAATCCCAGTGTTACCGCTTGTGGGCTCGATGATCTCCACTCCCTCACCGATCAAACCCTTGTTCTCGGCATCCTCAATCATGGAGACTCCGATGCGGTCCTTCACGGAATAGGCGGGGTTTCGGCCTTCAATCTTTGCCAGCACAACCGCGTCGGTCTTGCCACAAATGCGACTGAGCCTCACCAGTGGAGTACGACCCACCGCGTCCAAATTGTCGGAGAAATATTTTGTCATCGTTTTCCTCATCTTTTGGTCCGAATCATTTGCAGCCGCTGAGAGGGGTTGCCCCATCCGTGAACGCCCTTGCTGAGATGAGTTCAACCTCCTCCTGTTCTTATCTTCACCTTTGCGATGTAAAAGCGCGCCTCAGTACCTTACCTGGTTAATCATGATTCCGTTCTATTGTCAATGCGCGCAGATATCGAGCCATCGGGCTTTGTCCCAGGGCCTGGAAAATAACCGCTGCGCCCTGGTTCTTAAATAATATAGTACGCGTAGCGAGCCAGGGCAAATGCCGCGCTGCCGTGCATTCTGACGCGTGTTTCCGGCTGGATGAAAGCGAGTATCTTTCCGCCTCCGCACCATACTTGACAAGCCTCCTCAAGTAAGTGATACTGTTCTTGACCTAAGTCAAGGCTTTTCCGTGCAGCCGTAGGCAATTATTGAATAGGTGGTCACAATCCCGACGCAGTGGGGTTGGTAATGGTTCACCGAGACGCGCAGAACCCGCGCGACGGATTGGCTGCGGGAATTTGAAACCTTTTTCCCGGGAAGCGCATCCAATTAAATGGTGGGATGAAAACCGGATCTCAACGGAGGTGCAATCATGGTTGACAACTTTGACGCTGACGGATTCAAAATATATCTGTCCCAAATTGAAAAATGCCCCATTCTGACGAGGGAGGAGGAACAGGAACTCGCTATTCGGTACAGGGACAAGGGCGATAGGATGGCAAAGAAGGCGTTGATCACGTCGAATCTGAGATTCGTGATCAAGGTGTCTCTCAAATACAAGAACTACGGCGCCAAGCTGATGGATCTGGTGCAGGAAGGGAATATCGGCCTTATCAAGGCGGTTGAACGGTTCGATCCGGACAGGGGCTTCCGCCTCATATCCTACGCAACGTGGTGGATCAAGGCGTACATTCAGAATTTCATTATTCGCTCCTGGTCATTGGTGAAAATGGGCACAACCCAAGCTCAACGCAAGCTCTTCTACCGCGTTTCCGACCTGGGGGAACCACGTGACGTAGATGATCACCGGGCAAACGTGGCCAAACTGGCCAAGAAAATCAATGTGACCGAAGACGAAGTGACTGACATGGCCGGCCGATTGAAAACTCACGACCTTTCCCTCGACGACCTGATCGCGGACCGCTCCAGAGAATCATTCGTTGACATTCTTCGAGATGATTCTCCGGACCAGGAGGCCGTGCTGGGGGATCTGGAAGAACTACAAGACATCAGACAATGGGCTGATAAGGCTCTTGGTCACCTCAATCCTAGAGAAAGGTATATTGTTGAAAAGCGTGTTCTATCTGAGGAAACCATTACCCTTAAAGAGCTGGGAAGCCGATTTGGGATTTCCAGAGAGCGCGCGCGTCAGATAGAGCGAGCCGCGCTGCAAAAACTGAAGGGAGATTACTTGAGATCCGAACTGGCCGCTGCTTGAGATCTAAAGCTCGGGAATCCGCGGACCTACGGTTGTCCTTGCTGATTCCTTACAGCCTCGAGCCCGGAACAGCCGCAAAACAGGATTTTTCCATTTCGGTTCAACTCCTAATGCTAAGCTGAAAATTGCTGCGGAGAGCCTGCCCCCTCA
>CAZGNL010000229.1:0-6519 GCA_964527475.1 uncultured Syntrophaceae bacterium | reverse complement strand
TCCGGCAACAGAGGCATCCCAGATGCATCAGTCTCTTCATCGTCACCCCGGCGAACCCCGGATCAGAGCCTGTCCCGGACTACGATCCGGGATCCGGAGCAGGCGCCGGGGTCCAGGCTTACCGGATGAAGAACTGGATTCCGGCTTCCGCCGGAATGACGAAGCGAAAAATCGGGTCTGGAGTCTTAAGTTAACGCCTATGCCCCAAGCACCCCATCTCCATTCCGTTCAACTGAGCGGTGCGGCATGAGGATCGGCACGAATCAGAGCTGTTTACACAGATCCGGATTACGACTATACTGGGATGCGGTGATCATCGACTCCTCTTGATCGTGGTGGCTCGCCTGCCTCATGTCCATCAAGTCAAAGGAACAATGAGTGAACCGAACAGAGATCCGACCGATTACGGTGGATCCGGGCCACGGTTCTTGCCGGAGGCCTGATTTCAATGAGAGGACGGGAGACGGAACCTACACATGGAAATTCGGAATATAGCGATCATTGCCCACGTAGATCATGGGAAGACGACCCTGACCGACGCTATCATGAAACAGACCGGCATGGTCCATGATGAGAACGTCACGATGGATTCAGATACCCTGGAGAAGGAGCGAGGAATAACCATCTATTCCAAGAACGCTTCTGTCTTCTACAAAGGAACGAAAATCAACATCGTTGATACTCCTGGACACGCGGACTTCGGCTCGGAAGTGGAGCGAGTCCTGCGATCCATTGACAGTGTGCTGTTGGTGGTTGACGCGCAAGAAGGCCCCATGCCCCAGACCAGGTTTGTCCTGAGCAAGTCTTTGGAGCTCGGCCTGAAGCCCCTGGTTATCATCAATAAAATCGATAAATCCGCGGCTGATCCCGACCTGGCTCAGGAACAGGTATTTGAGCTTTTCTGCGACCTGGGAGCAAACGACGAACAGCTCGATTTTACCACCATATATGCCATAGGAAAGGATGGGATCGCGAAAGCGCATCTGAGCGATGAGTCTAGTGACCTGACCCCCCTTTTGGAGGCAATCATTTCAGAGGTTCAGCCGGCCCCGGCACGCACTGATGTACCGCTGCGCCTACAGGTTTTTAATCTGGGGTACGACAATTTTCTTGGTCGCCTGGCCATCGGGAGGATATACGAGGGAACCCTGAAGGCCGGAAGCACGCTCTGTCTCAAGAAGCTCAGCGGAGAGTCGGCAACCGGCAGGGTGACAAAGCTGTTTACGATCAGCGGATTGGACAGGCTCGCTGTTGAAGAGGCTTCTGCCGGTGATATTGTTATGGTGTGCGGCTTCTCGAATATTGATATTGGAGAGACGCTGTGTGAGAGTGCCGACCAGCAGGCTCTACCTGCCATTACCGTGGACGAGCCTACCATAAACTTGATGTTCTTGGTCAATAGCTCCCCCTTTGCCGGCCGTGATGGAAAATATGTAACCAACAAACAGCTTCGCGAACGACTTGAAAAGGAGTTGGAGGTCAATGTCGGTTTGAGAATCCACTTCATGCCCGATGTATACACCGTGTACGGAAGAGGTGAACTGCACATCGCGATACTGCTGGAAAACATGCGGAGGGAGGGGTATGAGGTCCAGGTCTCGCAGCCTCAGGTAATCGTGAAGGAAATGGACGGCTGCACATTGGAGCCTTTTGAACAGGTGACCGTTCAAGTACCGGAAATGTACGCCGGAGCCGTGATTGACAAAATCGGGGCCCGGAAGGGCCTTCTGATTAGCATGGAGAGTTCCGGGAACCAGAAGAGAATGCTCTTTGAAATCCCGACGAGAGGTCTTCTGGGCTATCGCAATGACCTCGTTGTTGATACCAGAGGGGAGGGGGTCATGTATTCCCGCGTGCTCGGATTCAGACCCCACGTGGGTGAAATACCCAAACGATCGGTGGGCTCAATGATTTCCAAGGTATCGGGCAAGGCTTCCGCGTTTTCCCTGAACAATCTTCAGGAACGAGGAACCCTTTACATTGGTCCGGGAACCGAAGTATACGAAGGCATGATCATTGGCAATTCATCCAAGGGCGGCGACATGACGGTGAATCCTGTCAAGGGCAAGCAGCTGACCAATATGCGTGCAGCAGGAGCGGACGATGCCATACATCTCACTCCTGCATCGGAAATCAGTATTGAGCGAGGGTTGGAGATTATCGGGGATGATGAGTACCTGGAAATCACGCCCATGAGTGTGCGCCTGCGAAAACGATTTCTTGGGGAAGCGGACAGAAGGAGGGCGTACAGAAAGAAACAGACCGCTGCATGATACCAACTTACATGCCTAGAAACAAAGGCACAACGAAGTATGAAAATCTTTTCCGTTGTTTGCTGGTCCGGGGCTTCGCCTCGGACAGGGTACTCCCATCGTAGGCCCCGATATTTTACTTGTTAAATGGCGAAACAGGATCGGGAGTCAGGTTTTTTTCCGCTCCAGCAAAGCCCTGACCTCATCCTGGGCCTGATTCGTAACCCGATTCAATTCATCTTCTATTTCTCGCCTGATCATTTCGTAATCTTCCCTTTCCAGCCCTTTGGGTACCTCAAGAGGCTTTCCGAATGCCAGGACGATGGTGCTGAAAGGGAGGGGCAAGATCATGCTGTCCCAGGAACTGAACTGAATCTTCCGGGTGGCCCAGCTCACAAGAGGGACCACGGGCCGGCCGGTCTCCCGTGCGAGGACGACCGTCCCGATCTTCGCTTTCCTGGCGGGTCCGCGAGGGGCGTCCACGGCCAAGGCCGCGTTCCAGTCCTTTTCCTTGAGGATCTCGATCATTTCGGCAAGGGCTTCCTTTCCTCCACGGGAAGAGGATCCCCTGGTCGTGTCGTAGCCCCATCGGTGAAGGCATCGCTCTATCAGATCGCCGTCCCATGACCGGCTCACCATGATCAGCGCGTGGTAGCGACGGGCGTAGTACAGAGGAAAGAGCATGATCCCGTGGAAAGTCACGGCCGAGAAGGATCGCTTCTTCCATACGTGCTCCTCATACTCTTGATTGAGGAATATCTTCTTGGATGTCAGATCCACAAGCCTGAAGTATACCGATACAAGAATCGGCAACACGAAAAGCGCCAGCCTGAACCAGATACGACGGCCTTTGTCCTTCTTCTTATCCACTTTGCCCTTTCAGCCGAGATTGTGTCGCGGCGCCCCAAACCGACTGCCCTCATGAGCAGTGACTCGTAGCGGTTCACCGTGAACCGTACAACCTCCCCCATTGTAGGCCCCGAGATGTTACTTGTTAAATTGCAAAGCGGTATCAGTACGGGCGGCGCTGGAGTCTTAGGTGATATTACAGAAGCCTATCTCGATGGCCTAGAAGGTGATACCCAATGCCAAGCCCAGCCCGCTGAGTGCTGCATCAAAGGTAAACCCATCATTCGTGTAATCGTAGTCCAGAATCCGATACCCGATTCTCATGGACATGTTGTCCCTCATGCGGTAGTCAAATGTGACGATGGCCTGCCACAGGAGTTCTGAAGACACGCCGAATCCTCCGATGTCCCCTCTAAGTGTTAGAGCCACTTTTGGGCTCAAGTCGAGTCTAAGCCTGGTTCCCACTACCGGATCGAACCAGCCTTGTTTGCCTCCAAGCTGTCGATTGAGCAAGGGCAAGGGCATTGGTGATGAAATGTCAAGATCGGCAGTCATTGACATGTATCTGGCGCCGGCAAAGAATTCGATTGATTCCGGTCTGTTCGCGACTCGGTAGCTGAACACCAGGTCTCCCGTAGTTAGAGTAGTCGTGGTGTCAATTCGCAGCAGCGGGTTCGGCATCGAGTCATCGCTAAGTTTCGAGTACAAAATGTCGGACACAAGAGCGAAATTATCCTTTCTTACCTGACAGAAGCCAAAGAACCCCATCTTGAGCATTTTCAACATCTCGTCGAAGCCAACGTCCACTGTAGCCGTGCGCCCTCTAACCCCGACCGTCCCTTCCAGGGCGGTCGTCCAAAGGTACATGCCCAAGTCGACTTCTACTCCCCCGAGTGCCGCGGACACGGACTCATCGGACGGCCACAGGGGAAGAACGTCAGAAAATGCACTCTGGGCGCAAACGGACGTGGGCACCCAAAGACTGAGCACGATCACAAGAACGAGAAATCTTTTCACAATCACACCCTCCTAAGAACCAGCACGAATAAATAGCCTCAGGCGCTTGGGAATTCCAAGCGACCCCTCCTCGATTCCTAACTTTTCCAGCAATAGAATTCTGATATCACGGCTAGAACTTAGTGTCAAGCAGTTTCTGGGCCGTGTGATAGGCCTGCACTTACGAGGGAGGGACTTCAGGCACTTCCAATGATTTCGGAAGCTGTCATTGTATCCCGAGCAGAACGCGGGACCTCTTCATGCCGGATATCACGCAGACCAGACTTGCAATAGCCATTGTGGGGCTTGTGCCACTATTTCAGACGCCTTTCTGATCGAGCCGAGCATAGGTGAATAGTTGAGTGATGTTCGCCAGTAAACTGTTTCAAACAATGCCTTGGCAGAGTACGGACCTACTGCCCGTCCGTGCACTGCCGGGCAAGCCGGCGGTGGCGCCCGGATCTGTCTGCCGCTATCTACCAAGCTCGACTGTATTCATAAGTCTAGAATGTTATTAGGACCTTGCTCTCCACAGCAAAAAGTGGATCTATGTGTCGTCCCGAACCTATGACGGCCCTAGCTTCCCCTGCGGCGTCGTTGGGGTTTGCATTAGGCACGGTGCCGGTGCGATAGATAGCGGCCGTGTTCGGAAACCCATGGGACCACCAGGTGCCCGGTTGCCAGAGAGCGAAGGTGGAACTCCAGGTGAGATTCTCCAGCAGCTTCCACTCAAGCGCCAAGTCGACCTCCCAGCCTATGTTCCTGGCGTGATCCGGCACTGCCCGACCAACCCCTGTGCCACTTTGAGATCCCAATATATCGTTGTTTGTCCACGGCTGGATGCCCAGCTGATAATTTCCTCCCAGCCTGTAAGCGTTGGGTTGGTCTCGCCACGCGAACGAGTAGACCCCGGCAACATTCAAGTTAGACGCCAGGGCGTAGTCGAGCCGTGCGCCGACATGATGGAAGTTGGTGGGTTGGCCGAGTCCCGCGGCATCCCACCCGTCCCCTGTTCCGTACATGTAGTACATCAGGTAACCCCAATCCTTCATGTAACCGGAACTGAGTCCGTCCTGGCTGTCCGCGGCATCCTCACTGGTCTTGCGAGTGCTCGGATCGTCACCGGTGGCTCGAACGTAATTCAGCGTTATCTTGGCCGGACCGGCAAGTCCCCCGACCTCCACTCCGTAAACCCATGCACTACCGTCGATGTTTTCCTGGACAAGGCCGGAATCCAGGGCTGTGCCTCTGCCGAAACTAAGACGGTTGAACCAGTCCACTTCTCCGTTGAAGAAGAACGTCCCATCAAAGTACTTGGCCGCGAGCGAATATTTGTATCTGAACACTTCTTCGGTGGGAGTTTGATTGACAGCGAGCACCGCGCCTCGGGCGTCCGGTACCTGTGTGCTCGGCTCGTAGTAGGAAATGAGAGCCAGCTCCACCGCCATAGGTCCACTATTGTAGTCAATTGTGCCAAAGGAGGCGGGTGTTGACTCGCGGCCCTCCTCCCTCCGTTGCATCGAGTTTAGACCCTCGTTGCGTGAAGTAGCTTCTCCCAACGACCAATCGCTTCGATCACTTCCATAGTTGGCCCCGAGACCGAACCTCAAAGGTCCGTAACGAACGCCGATTGCCAGTGTGGCGGAGGCCCTGTTGCTCTCATGTTTCCACAGGCCCATCCCTAATTTGCTTGTCCTGTAACCCATAGTAATGTCGAATGCCGGAGCTATAACATCAATTCTGAGCCATTGAAGTGTGACGTATGAATTTGGCACGTTTGTGGCCGCGGGTCTGTCCTGGACCGGAACATAAAGTGAATTGATGTACCCGACATTGGTGTTTGCGCTACTATCGAACGGCTCGCCGTCGGACCATATTCCCAAGGAAGTCAAGTTGACTCCGGCGCTGATCTGAATCGCTCTGTTGACCTTGATCCTGGGGAAAAGGGTCATTCTAAAATCATTGCGGCTCATGTCCGCGCCATAGCGATTCTCGCCGGCAAGCACACCAAAGAGGCCCGACCCTCGATTTGAGGTAGATGTGGTGGGGAAAGTCTTCAAATGGTTTATGCCCAGGTACACGTCGCCGTCCATTGGTCCGAATATGTCGTTCGTGCCGGTGCGCGTCCAATAAATGTAGCGCCACTCGGCCTCCCCGTTGAGAGCGAACTCCCACGCGAAGGCCTGAGTCGATGCTGCACTGAAGATCAACAAAAAAAGACATCGGACAATCAGACGATGCATTGAGGCTCCTCGACAGGCGTGCTGCGCGAATTTGTTCCTCACCGTTTATCCGGAAGTCCCTCACCCCAGCCCTCTCCCAGAGGGCTTACACTGGGACACACGTAACACCGCGGGCGCCGCTAGTATTCTGTCGTCCCTCCGGGACTCTCAGACAGGGTTAGAGTGGATTGAGGAACCCG
>CAZGNL010000228.1:0-6575 GCA_964527475.1 uncultured Syntrophaceae bacterium | reverse complement strand
ACCTGTCCAAGAGGAACTCTACCGTGCCCGCGTTTACGTAACCCGCTGCGCGGGCCACTGCCACCGCGGCTTCGCCCATGCGGGCCCTTAGATCGGCATCCAGCGCGGGTGAGGGTGTTTCTTCAATGATCTTCTGATGACGCCTCTGAATTGAGCATTCCCGTTCAAAAAGGTGGACCACGTTTCCGTGAGTGTCCGCGAGTATCTGAAATTCCACGTGTCTTGGCCGATCAAGGTACTTCTCCAGGTATATGGAACCATCTCCGAACGCGCCGAGCGCCTCACTTGCCGCCATCTCAGCAGCAGCAGCCATTTCCTGAGCCGATTCCACGATTCTCATTCCTTTGCCGCCCCCGCCTGCCGTGGCTTTGATCAGGACCGGGTAACCCATCTCCCGAGCCGCGTCGGCCAGCTTGTCCGGGTCCGCCTCGGCCGCTGTCATGCCGGGTATGATGGGAACCTGTCTGTCCGCCATGATTCTTCGAGCCTCGGTCTTGTCCCCCAGCTTTGCCATGACCTCGGCAGGTGGGCCGATGAAGACCAAGCCTTCCGCAGCGACCCGTTCGGCAAACGCGGGGTTCTCCGCGAGGAAGCCGTAACCTGGATGAATGGCCTCAGCCCCTGTCTGTTTTGCGGCCTCGATAATCTTGTCAATGTTGAGGTAGCTGGAACCCGGGTCTGAATCCCCGAGCAAGACCGCTTCATCTGCTGTCAACACGTGCAGCGATCCGGTGTCCGCTTCCGAATACACAGCCACCGTGGCGATGCCCATCTCACGTGCCGTGCGCATGACTCTAACAGCGATCTCGCCTCGATTTGCAACTAATATCCTGGTGAACATGCGACTGTCCCTTACATCCTGAAGGTTCCGTGGCCCTGCTTGCGATCGACCAGCGGAGCATTGAGAGCCGCGGAAATCGCCAGACCCAGAACATCACGGGTTGCCGCGGGGTCCAGGATTCCGTCGTCCCAAATATTCGAGGTGCTGTAGTAAGCATTGCCCTCTTTGAGCGCGGAATCTACGATCGGCTGCTTAATGCTGTCTACAATCTCCTGGGGCAACGGGGGTTGATTCGCCCGGGCCAATTGGTCGTTCTTGACCGTAACGAGCACCTCCGCGGCCTGTTCGCCACCCATGACTCCGATCTGCGCGTTGGGCCACATCCAGAGGAACCGGGGCGAATACGCGCGTCCGCACATCCCATAGTTGCCGGCCCCGAAAGAGGCCCCCACAATCACCGTGAACTTGGGGACCGTGGCTGTGGAGACCGCGTTGACCATCTTATGGCCGTTCTTGGTGATTCCTCCGCGTTCGTAAATGGGTCCGATCATGTACCCGGTGATGTTCTGAAGGAAAAGAAGCGGAATGCCCTGACGATCGCACAGTGAAATGAACTGCGTGGCCTTGAGCGAGCTGTCCGAGAAGAGCACACCGTTGTTGCCCAGTATTCCCACCTGATGGCCGTGTATATACGCCCAGCCGCAAACCAGGGTAGGGCCGTAGAGCGCCTTGAACTCATGAAACTCCGAGCCGTCAACCATTCGAGCGATGATCTCCCGAACATCATAGGGTGTGGAGATTGATTTGGGAACTATGCCCCGTATCTCCTTGGGATCGTATAGCGGATCTCTGGGAGCTTTCCGCGGGATCTTGGCCTTTTCCTGCTTCGGCAACAATTCAACGATGTCCCTGACGATCTGCAATGCGTGAGCGTCATCGTCCGCGAAGTAATCGGAGACTCCCGATTCCCGGCAGTGAAGCATTGCGCCTCCCAGGTCTTCTTCCGTCACCACTTCCCCGGTGGCCGCTTTCACCAGGGGCGGCCCCCCCAGGAAGATGGCCCCTGTGCCGGTCACATGCACCACATGATCGGACATGGCCGGCATATAAGCTCCGCCCGCGGTGCAGAGGCCCATGACCGCCGTGATCTGAGGGATGTTCATCTTGGACATCTGCGCCTGGTTGTAGAAGATTCGACCACCGTCGTCCGCATCCGGGAATATCTCGGATTGCATGGGCAGGTACGCGCCGCCCGAATCCACCAGCATGATCGACGGAAGTCTATTTTCCATGACTATGGTTTGACATCTGAGCGACTTCTTGACGCCCAGTGGGTAGACCGTGCCGCCCTTGATCATCGGATCATTGCCGGACACCACGACCTCGCGGCCGCGAACCAGGCCGATCCCCATACGGGTACCCGCGCCATGCACCTTCCCGTCGTACATGCCTCTGGCCGCCAGCGGGGCTATCTCAAGCCACGGAGTGTTCCTGTCCAGGAGATGGTCCAACCGTTGCTGAACCGTGAGCTTGCCCAGCTCGGAGTTCCGCTTTCTGGCTTTCTCGGAGCGCTCTTCCCTCGCCTTTTTCAGCTCGGCCTTGAGATCGGCGACGAGCCTTTCCATGGTTTCGTAGTTTTCCTTGTACTCGTCACTGTTTGTGTCGATACGGCTTTCGATTACTTCCATTACCCTACACCTTATATTTCCTCAATAGATCATCAGCCACGGCCATGCGAGCGTTCTCGGACGTAGTTCCCGCGATGGCCGCGTACTTGGCCTCTCTGTATCCACGCTCTACAATATTGCCCGACACGTAGCCCTTGCCGGCCATGATCTGCATGGCCATTCCGGCAACCTGTTCGGAGGCTTCCGCGGTGAAAACTTTGGCGCAGTTGAGCACCGTCACGGCCTCCGGGTCCGCTGTGGCAAGGAACCAGCCCGCTCTGTAAGCCAGGAGTTGGGCGGCGTGGGACAATGTGAGCATCTCTGCGAATTTGAAGCGTATTTCCTGATAGTGGAATACCGGCTTTCCCCCGCGCTGATGCGATTGGGAATGAACCATTGAAACAGCCACGGTCCGTTGGATCAACCCGACCGAGGCCACGCTAAGAATCAGGTCATTCGATTGGTTGAGGAACTCCAGGGGCGAACGATCCTCCAACGGTCCGATGACCCGTGTTTCCGCTACTCTGACTTGGTCCAACTCCAGGCTACAGACAGCCAAACCATTGTATCCCACAGTGCTCAAACGCGCGCCCTTTTTCACGCCCTGCTGGTCCGCGTCAACCAGGAATATCGCGAGCTTTCCGTCAAGCTCACCAACAACGGCGAAACAATCCGCGATGGGCCCGTTCGAGACAAAGTTCTTCTTCCCGGAGACTATGTAGTCGTTCCCGTCCTTCCAGGCTGATGTGGTGAATTGAACAGGCGATGTGGGATCTTCCACTTCGGATAGGGCTACCGCGCCTATCATCTCGCCTCTCTGCAAAGGCGCCAGAATGTCTGAAGAGGTACCGTCCTTGCCCCATCCTGCCACAAGTCCGCCGAAGAGTCGAGTGCTCGCCTCCACTGCCAAGAACAGGGAACCCGAAATTCCAGCCAGTGCCTCCTGAGCAGCTATGAGCGCTGTGGTCTGCTCGCGGCCGTCGGGTCCGATCCCGAGTTGTAGGTAACCGGTCCCGGCCAGTCGGCCAAGGTAATCGATCGTCATTTCCCGCAGCCCGGGCAGATCGGCTGCTTCCATTGACTCCAGATCGTCGCGTGCATCCTGATCGAAGAGCTTTGCGACCTTTTCTTTGATCTCTTGTTCTTCAGGTGTCCAATCAAAGTTCATAATCAAGAAACCTCAGTGCCGCCGGCGGCACAGCCAAAAGTGGCGATGGAGTGCCGGTGGCGGCACAGCCAAAAGTGGCGATGGAGTGCCGGTGGCGGCACAGCCAAAAGTGGCGATGGATAGTCTCGTCGCGTCAGCCATTGCTCCTCGCAATCGGTAGGGCGGCGTTGATGAACAGGCCGGGAATTCGGCTTGTGGCCTCGTTCCGACGT
The DNA here is from genome assembly GCA_964527475.1 of uncultured Syntrophaceae bacterium. Taxonomy (GTDB): domain Bacteria; phylum Desulfobacterota; class Desulfomonilia; order Desulfomonilales; family Desulfomonilaceae; genus CAZGNL01. The sequence goes on along the minus strand of CAZGNL010000228.1, from coordinate 2,747 downwards.
GACCAAATGTGACTTCAAACATCGATATTGCGCCTCAAGCAATCACTCACATCAGTCTTGAGATTATGACCTTCTGAATGTCGGAAGTTCCGCCTCCTATTGGAGCGAGCCTGCCGTCCCGGAATATCCGCTCCAGGTCGTATTCATGACAGTACCCGTACCCACCCAACACCATGATAGCGTCATTAGACGGCTTGAGAGACCAGTCTCCCACAAAGAGCTTGGCCACGGCCGCCTCAAGATGGTTGAGGGGCCGCCCCTGATCTTTACACCAGGCAATACGATATATAAGAGACCGAGCAGCCTCCTGAAATATCTTGATATCCGCGATCTTGTGCTTGACCGCCTGAAAGCTTGCTATGGGGCGACCGAATTGTTCCCGCTCCTGAGCGTATCGGGTGACGCGTTCCAGGACGTACGTCATGGCGCCCACAAACGGGGCTAGGATTGCGCTCCGATCCCATTCCACGGTTTGCATGGCCATCAGAAAGGCTGCGCCCTCCGGGCCGATGAGGTTCTCCTCAGGGATCACGCAGTCATCGAAGATAAGCTCGGAGGTCGGTGATGTCCGGACCCCCATCTTGCTGAGTTCCCTGCCCACCGAGAACCCGGGTGTGCCCTTCTCAACGACAAATGCGGAAATCCCGGCCTGGCCCGTCTCAGGACCTGTTCTGGCATACACAACAGCCACATCCGCAATAGAACCGTTGGTAATGAACATCTTGGTCCCATTGAGCACCCACGTGGCGCCCTTCTTCTTCGCGCGCGTCTTGAGCCCGGCCACATCCGAACCCGCTCCCGGTTCGGTCAGACCCATACATCCGATCCATTCCCCGCTTGCGAGCTTGGGAATGTACCTCTTCCGCTGCTCATCGGTTCCGTGGGTGAAAATGGTGTCGGCGCATAGATAGGTGTGCGCTCCGTAGCTCAAGGTCAGACCCCCGTCCACACCGGCCTCAGCGAGGGCCTCCGCGGCCAAGACCGACGTCACCACGTCCGCTCCGCTGCCTCCCAGTTCTTCCGGGAAGTGCAGACCCAGGATGCCGAACTCCCCGAGCTTGTCCCAGGACTCCCGGTCGAAACGAGCATTGATGTCATGGTCCTGCACGCGAGGCACAATCTCCTTGCGCGCAAACTTGAGTATCTGTTCCTTGAACATCAGCTGTTCGTCAGTAAAGGCAAAATCCATGACAAACCTCTTGGGTTCCTAGAAGTGGTTGCAAAACCTAGAAGAGTTTGAAGAGTATGCTGGGGAGGGCCTTTTTGCAAAAAGGCCCTCCCCCAGACCCCTCCCCAAAAACTCCTAACTAATGCAACATCTTATAGCTCCTTAAGCGATGGCGCCTTGCTTTCCGGCGCCGTGACTCCGATGAGTGCCGAAAGACAGTCAGTCCAGATCCAGGGAGCCCATGAAACCAGCTTGTCATCAAACGGATCAACATCATGGAGCCAAGGCTGCTTCGATCGCCGGCACAACTTGCGCTACAATAAGGGGTTTTGCAACCGCCTCTAAATTGAGCGATTTCTTTAAGAGACCACGTGGGGAAGCGTTTTCTCGAAAATTCCGTCCAAAGAAAAGCGCGTCCCGGTCCAACCCTATCTGTCCCGTCCTCCAGGTTGCTTCCTGCTTCTCTCCTTCTCACGCGCGCCGTTCAAAAAGACCTCCAGCAGGCCCGAGACGATTCGCTCCTTTTGCGCGGGGCCTTTCAGCGGTTGATTTTCCAGGACCATTGTGGAAACAAAACTCTCCAGCGCGCCGAAGAAAATATACGTTAAATACCGGGCCTTTATGTCTGATCTCAATTCATTGGTCTCTTGCGCGCCGGCCATGATCTTTTCGGTTTTGTCAAAGAAGATCTTGAAGAACTTCAATCGGGCCGGAGTCAGATTGGCCGAAGCCCGGGAGATCTCGGTGACAAAGATGTGAACCAGATTGGGCCGTTGATCGTAAAGATCGAAGAAATAGTGGACAATAGCGCTCAACTTGGTTTCCACGGGAGCGGACTGCCGGTCGGTCTCTTCCAGCGCGTTGAAGAGCCCGTTCCACCATTCCTCCAGGATCGCGTCATATAGATGGGCCTTGCTCCCAAAGTAATGGTACACAAGCCCGTATGAAATCCCCGCCTCCTGAGCGATATCCGTAATCCGAGCGTGGTGAAATCCCTTGTCGCGTATCACCTGACACGCGGCCTCAAAGATAGTGGCCTCTCTTTGTTTCTTAGCGTTGTTAGAAGGCTCGGAACGGTGCATGAAGCAGGATTACCACCCATTGATTGATTTGTCAATCAATTTTGTGGAAGAGGTAATGATGAAGACTGGGGAGGGCGTTTTTGAAAAGACGCCCCCCCAGACCCCTCCCAATAAACTTTCAATTTTCGCCGGTTGGTGTGGGAGCTTCGTTATAGATGGGTAGCGGTCCGCCGGGCGTAGGATGCTTCGAGTAAGGTAATAAGAAGACGGATTCAGCAGCTGTCGGGGGCCCGTCTTTGTACGGCGCGTCGCATGCTACGCCCTCGTCATTCGGTGTATGACCCCTGGATTTCTAGGCATGTCCATTCTGCTCAATCCGGGGCCAGCATACTTAAGAGTAGGGTCAAGTAGGGGTCAGGCTTGACATATTTGTATTTGTGCCGGGTCTTCTCTTACCCTCTCAAGTTCTGCCGCCATACGGGAATTTGCTTTCGCACGTTTGCGCAGACGATTGACCGCTTGACTCCTTCCTCCAACAGATCGTAGAAACGAATCCG
>CAZGNL010000227.1:0-6575 GCA_964527475.1 uncultured Syntrophaceae bacterium | reverse complement strand
GGATGCTCGAAGGGGGAGACCGTCTCCCCCTTCGAGCATCCCACTTCCAGGACCGACCGCACACACTTGGGTATCATGGACACAATGTCGCGGCGTACGCGTGTGCAGCATTCCAGAGGGCAGGAAATTCGGGGAACGGTGTGTACAGATATGGAGTTAGGAACCGCGCCGCCCCTCTCTTATCGACACAAGGGAACCGCGTTTACTCTGTAGGTGTGGGGGACCATGACCCGGCGACAGACTTTCTTGTAAACCACTCTGTACCAGGGCACGACCTTCTTCTCACAATAGGAGAATGGGACTTTCTGTTCCTCCACCCAGGAACAGGGCTTGGGACAGCACTTCACGCAGGGACCTGCACCGCAAACCGGTCCAACAGGATTGGCTGTGACCAGCATCTTCCTGCTCTTATAACCGATCCTTCTTACCGGTACCGTGACATTGCACGGCTGGAGTTGTGCAACCAGTTCGGTCTTTAGGCAGGGGACCATTACAGTGACAAATCTGTCCGGAGGTGGGCACGGATTCGGACCACAGTAACCGTTCATACATAGTGCCGGTCCCGCTATTCCTACCAGAATAATCATAGTGACTGAAATACTAACTGCTGCCCTTTTCATGCTGGATCACTCCTTAAGCTGATCGATATCGCTCCGTCGGAGTCTGAAGAACATTATTCGAACTGCGTGCAGGCGCGGCGCCGGTCCGGTCAAGCAGATTGCAATCCCCCCCGGGACACCCCCGCCGTCCTGAACCGGCTGGTCCAGCCGGGGGGTTGATCCGTTTTTCGGGTGGCAGACAAATGCGCCATTTGTCGCAGTTTCCACGAAACACCAGGGTGCCCTACAGCCTCTCGTGCATACTTAACGCTGAGATTATAGCACACTGCCCCAATAACCTCAAGCCTACATGACATGATTGGCGTAACCATTCAGTTTCGGAGGGAGATGGCAGCGACCACCTTCTCGAGTCTAGCGGATGGTAAGAGGGCGCACACACAAGTACGCGCCGTACACTGTGCCCCATGACGGGTCTGGACCCAAACGTAGGGGCAGACCTATGTGTCTGCCCTCCCCGTTGCCCCCCGTAAGTGAATGGTTACATGATTGGCATACCACATGGACGTTTCAAGTGATTTCACCTACAGGAAGCGCGTACAAACGAAAAGCCCGACCACGGGACTTCGGAAGCCGACAAGCTTCTCTCGGTACGTATAATACCAATGCGCAATCAAGAGAGTGAGATCGGGTTCACTCTGAATCGGTCCGATCAGAATCATCCGATTTGAGCAGATCCGAAACGCTTCTCACAAGAAGGTAGGTGAACCCCAGAAACACAGTCACCCTTAGGATAAAGACGAATAGGCTGTCGGATATCAGCCCGGATTGAATCTGAATGAAGAGATAGTACCCGAGGCAAAGCATTCCCAAAACGCACAGGACCACTTTGGCATACGGGTTCAGGAATTTGTTTCCATTCATTGAAGTCCCTCTGTGATGATCGGTACTTTTGCAGACTACTTCGGCCGCGAGGTCACCGTATAATACCATTTCGCGAATATTATTGTAATCCGGGTTTGCGGCGGGAGCAACAGGATGAAAGGCTTATGTTGACCCGTATGGGTAGGGGGTAGGTGATTTTCGCGCCGAATATCAATGCGCATCACTATAGCTCAGCGCGGAAATGGCTCTATGCCGTACGGTCATGCACCGGGCGTGTCCGGGATGGAAACCAGGGAGCGGGCCAGGACTTCTCGTGGACGACTGGTGCCGTCGGACGGGCCGATGATTCTTTCCCCTTCCATTGCCTCAATGATTCGCGCGGCGCGATTGTACCCGATGCGCATGTGCCGCTGGATGAGAGATATGGACGCGTGGCCCAGGCGTGTGACCAGTTCCACTGCTTCGTCATACTTCACGTCATCGATCAGATCCGCGCCCGAGCTGGTTGCGCCCTCGTCAGTGACGTGCTTGGATATCTCCTCCAGGTAGACCGGGGATCTCTGCTTCTTGATGAAATCCACAACTCGAGTGATTTCATCCTCAGAGACAAACGCACCATGAAGGCGCGCTATCTTCGCGGTACCCGGGGGAAGGAAGAGTAAATCACCTTTTCCGAGAAGGTTTTCAGCCCCTACCGTGTCGAGAATGGTTCTTGAATCAGGGCGAGCGGACACCTGAAACGACAACCGCGCGGGCAAATTGGCCTTGATCACACCTGTGATCACGTCCACTGAAGGCCTCTGGGTCGCCAGTATCAAATGAATTCCCGCGGCCCTCGCCATCTGCGCCAGACGAGCGATCAAGATTTCAATATCTTTTGCCGCAACCATCATCAATTCCGCGAGCTCATCCACGACGATGACTATGTACGGGATCTTTTCCACCGGCGGGCCTTCAGGATCAGGGGTTATGACGCCCGAACGAACCTTTTCATTGTAGCCTTCGATATTCTTGGCGCCGGCGTTGCTGAGCAGTTCGTATCGCCGTTCCATCTCCTTGATGGCCCAGGACAGCACCTTTGGAACCGTCTCCGGGTCCGTTACCACGGGATAGATCAGATGAGGAATATCCTGGTAATAGGAGAGTTCCAACCTCTTGGGGTCCACCATGATGAACTTGACATCGTCCGGGTGGCAGGACATGAGCCAGGAGCAGATCATACAGTTCAAGCCCACCGACTTACCTGTTCCGGTCGCGCCGGCGATCAGCAGATGGGGCATACTGGCAAGGCTCGTAGCAACCGGTTCGCCGTCAATTCCTTTTCCCAGCGCGATCTTCAGCGGTTCCGTGGATTCCATGAATGCTCGGGATTCAACTATTTCCCTGAAATAGACGGTCTCCCGGTTCAGGTTGGGAACCTCGATGCCAACCGTGTCCTTGCCCGGAATAGGCGCCACCACCCTGGTGGAACCTGATTTCAGGGCCATGGCGAGGTCATCCGCCTTGTTGAGCACTTTGCGAAGCGGAACCCCACGGGCCAGGCTAAGCTCATACATTGTGACCACCGGTCCCGGATGGATCGCCACCACCTCGCCCTTTATTCCGAGATCGGACAGCTTCCGGCCTAACACTCCGGCATTGCTCTCCAGGAGATTCCTGTCGATGGATCGGTTTGAATGTTGGGGCTTGTCGAGAAGATCAGAACTGGGAAGTCTGAAGTCGTCTTCCGTTGTACACCGCGTCTTGGCGCCCTTGCTCCGTGAGGGCTTTTCATCAGCTCTTTTGGTCACCTCGATGGCCCCCCGCTCATTAGCGGCAGGCTTCTGCGCAATTTTGCTCGATCGTGATTTGGCGACACGCTGTTTCCGGGACAATTCTTGGGCCAAGTACTCTTCAATTGCTTTCTCGAGTGCCTCCTGACTCACAGTGTCCCGGGCTGATTCACTCAGCCGAGCGGACATTCTTGACGAAGTCCCGTTGGCGCGGCCGCGAAATTCACTCCCCTTGGACGAGGAAGGTTTGCGCACAACAATAGGGGGCGCCTGTGCAACCGACGAATGGGGGTTATCGACCGCTTCATCCGAATTTTCCTCCGGCAGCCAGGAAAGCTTTTCCCAGGAGGGGATTTCCAGTTGCCCCGCGTGGTAGTCTTCTTGCTCGAATGACGGAGCGGTCGAGACTCTTTCGGTGGCCGGTGTCTCATCATGGTCGCCCGCGTGACAGGGCAAGACATCAGGCTCAGAATAAGAACCCTCAACCTCGGCCCAATTATTGTCCGAACCGGCCGCGTGTAAGCTCTCCACCGCGTTTGCGAACCACCCTTTGCCGGCAGTCCATGAGGACGAGACAAAGCGCATGGTCCCCTGTACCGACAATCTGGAAATGTGCAATGTGCAAATCAGTATCAGTGCCGCGGTTAGTACGATCTCTCCGCCACTCCCCAGCAGACTTATGGCGGAACCGTGAATCAGGCTCCCCAACGCGCCCCCGGGATGTTCAACAGGAAACTTGAAGACCTGCCCTGGAAGGAACCGCTCCAGTAGCGCTGAAATCGCGGCAGCCATCAAGATCACCGAACCGATTTCCGTCCAACGCAGACCGCGACGACCCGGAAAAAAGGATCGCAGGGCCATGATCAGCAATCCTACAGGAACGATCAGCGCCCCTATTCCCAGCACCTGTGCCAGCGCATCGGCAATGTGAGATCCGACCAGACCGCACAGATTGGACGAGCTCAGCCGAGCGGTCGCCACATTAAAGGACGGGTCACGAGGATCGTACGAGCCCAGACACAAAAACAAAAAGATCGATGCGGCAAGCAGCAGGATTCCCAGGCCTTCACGTCTGCCGACGCCGGCCGCGGGCTCCGCTGATCCTCGGCCCGCTTTACTGACAACCCGTTTCTTTGAAGTCTTCTGAGACATTAATCCTTCGCCGACCTCTATTCCACTGAAGCCTCAAACCGCCCCAAGAATGGGGGAAACCACTTCCAGGACCGGTTGACGACAGCGGACCACGACAAACTATAACATATTACATGAGCTTTTGGCAATAACATTGGCAATCTACTGGTAATCATTCATGGCATTGCGAGGAGTGAAACGACGAAGCAATCTCCTAACCAGGCAATTTGGGGATTGCGTCGCTGTGTTCGCAATGACATGTTCACCGGAAACGTCCCCCCGCCACGAATGAGTCAATGGTTACGTCTGCCGGCCTCGTGCAGCAGCATGAGAAAACTCTTTCCGAAATGGGTGGCCTGGGGTCGAGATGAATGAACAACTGAGCAATGAGCGTTATCTTGCTCGAACCTTAATCGGGACCGCGCGTACCGGGGGAGCGCACATCGGAGGCGCACAGGGGGGCGGCGCTGTGCAGGCAGGCGGAGGGGGACATGGACTGGGCGCTGTACACTTGTACGCGGCCGGACTGGGATAAAGGGGTGGATTACAAACGATTACAGGGCATTCGGGAGGCCCGACCAGCTTCCTGGGATAGCACCGGGGAGCGGGCGCGCAAGGGCCGCAATAGGCCGGTGGAGGCGGGGCCGGGCAGGTCGGAGGGCCCGGTCTTGCATAACTCATGGGAACCATCTCGCAGGGATCTTTTGCCGGGAAAAATGCATCCGACACCACGGGCAGTGTGACCACTACCAGCGCTGTCACTACGATTAATCCGATAATGAAAGAGCAAGTTCTCAACTGACCAAACTCCCTAGGTTGCCTCTGCGAAGCGTTCGGGATCAACGACCTTTTTCTTCTTTCAACAGGTTTCGGAAGGCATTATACTGGAGCCGCGGGACCGGGTCAAGATTTTCTAACTGAATGGTTACGATAAAGGCGGGTTCCGGACGCGGCTCTACAGGATGACTCACTTCCTGAACTACAAGTATTATCTTGACCGGACAGCCGGCAAACCGGCCGTGTTCAAGCGTTCTGAGAACCTCAAAAAGGCGCTTGATGAGCTGAGAAGCCTGGATCTGAAACCGCTGGACGAAAAAGGAGTATTCAAGCGATTACCGAGAAGAAAGCTCACAAGGATGTACATGAAAGCCGATCTGCTCCTGGGCAGGAGCAAACCCAGCAGGTACGTGCGGCCGAAAACACCGATACCAAGGACGAACCCGGTTTACTACGTCTTTGACGAAGCTTCTCAAGAATGGTTGCTCATAGACAGCAGGGGAAAGATCCTGACGAACGAAGAGACGCTCGATCCCAAATGGGAATTTGTGGGCTATTCTCCCGAACTTCGGAGCATCATTTACGCAAGCAAGGACTCGATTTTCTATCCTATCAAAGGGAGTCCGCTCATCCTGCGAAAGGGTTCCGAGGAGCCGGCGGTCAAGCACATACGTCCCAGGCAGGGAAGCATTTCCGGATTGGCGGGCTGCGCCTTGAACTGGCTTACCATAGAGGGAAACGGCAAGTTCCTCTGCCATTAAGGACTGAGTTCCACCGAAAAGCTCTACTATGGGACGGCCGGCAATGAGGACACCAAAACCCCATACTGTCTGAAGTGTTCTTCCGTGGACGAGCTTCTGGATTCAACACAGAACCAGGGCCTGAAAGACGCTGAGTTCAGACACGGGGCAAGACAAGATTCCATCTTCCTGGTCTGCATCAAAACGCCCGGGCACCAGCATTTGTATCAATTCCTGGGCCCCGGATCTCACGCTCCCAACACGGCAAGAATCGGACCCTGGATCCGGGAACTGGCCTCTTTTTCCGTCACTCGTGAGATCAGTGCGATCGATGCAGGCCGCGGCCCGGGCAACACAGCGATCTACATTGCCTTCAAGAATGGGGGAATCAGGAAGTTCGGTTTCCCGCGGAAGTTGGATCAGGATTTAAGGGAGGAAACCTCATTTTTTGAGAGATCCAGGGGAATAGTTGATTCCGAGATTCGGTCGATCATTTTCGGGTCGGCAGTGAGCATGCCCGCGGTTTATGCAACAACGGGCGATGACGGGATATTTCGTTTCGCGGTGGACGGGACCGCCGACTATGGCGTGGAGTAGCCACATATCACGGAATGGAGTGTCCGGCCTTCAGGGCCCTCATACCAAGTTGCGTTCAAAGAAGTACATACAGGTGAGGGACCGAGTCTCAAAATCCCCCCTAACCCCCCTTTTTC
>CAZGNL010000226.1:0-6682 GCA_964527475.1 uncultured Syntrophaceae bacterium | reverse complement strand
AACCCTCTCCCGCCAGGGGAGAGGGAAAAGGACTCCCCTCCCTTGACGGGAGGGGTTGGGGGAGGGTGACATCTTCGGCGCGAAGTTCGATGCGGAAGACTATATAATCGGTAGGTAACCAATATCACAGGCCGGCAACGACCCGGGATAGACGCTCACAAGGCACCTGCTATGTACGCGGCGCCATACGCTTACCACTTTTCGGGCTTGTCAAGTTACCCGGGAAAAATCACCCACCACCACCGCCACGGAATACTGCGGAATGTAAGCCACATCGTAGGCCCCGAGATTTTACTCGTTAAATGGCGAAGCGGCATCAGTTATGTCATGGGATTGTCGCGGCCCATAAGAATGATTATGAAAACATGGAGGGTAACAGGCGCGTGTCTCGGCCGTGGAGTGATGCGCTCACATCGAGGCGCCCGGTCAGGTGCGGACCGGACCTTCATAATTCGTTGCGCGTTCCAAGGCATGTAAGTTGGCATTAGATGAAATCTTCAAATAAACATGGTGCGGATTCCGACTGGAAACGGGCTATCTGCGGTATTTGCCCGGCCGGGTGTTGGGTTGAGGTGAGGTACGATTCCGCGGGCCGGATTTCGGAAGTCCGCGAGGATTCGGAATCCGAGCTAGGGATGATCTGCAAGCTGGGTCGCCATTCGCAGGAGATAGTCTATTCTCCGGATCGTCTGCTCCACCCAATGCGGAGGAAGGGGCCCAAGGGCTCCTATGGTTTTGAGAAGATCGGCTGGGACGAAGCCTATGACACGATAGTGGAGAAACTCCGCTCCATAAAGAGCGAACACGGTCCTGAGGCCAATGCCATATACACGGGCAGAGGGAGTTTCGATCCGGCCGAGTGCGACATATTTCAACCCCGGGGCGTGGCTGTGTCTTCCGCGTCCAGCGTGCTGTTCCCGTTCGGATCTCCAAACACTTTGGGAGTGGGAGCGCTCTGCTACGTGTCCTTTGCCATGATAGCTCCCCATGTCACCATGGGCGGAATGCTGATCAACATGTTTTCCGACCTGGAAAACTCAGACCTTATCGTTGTGTGGGGAGCGAATCCCGCGACAGACTCGCCGCCTCTTGACTTCTCACGGATAATGAAGGCCCGCGGCCGAGGCGCAGAGGTTGTGGTTATTGATCCACGTCGGACCGGGACTGCCGTGAGCTCCGGGGCCCAATGGGTCCCGATTCGTCCCGGGACCGACGGGGCCCTGGCCCTGGGGATGTGCAATGTACTCATTGAAGAGGAGTTGTACGACGAGACGTTCGTGAAGAACTGGACCCACGGTTTTGATGAATTCGCCAGGTACGCGCAGCACTTCAGGCCCGATGTTGTCGAGGCTACCACCGGTGTTCCGGCCGAAACGGTACGCACCTTGGCCCGGGACATTGCCGCGGCCCGCGGCGCGGCGCCGGTGATGTACAGCGGTCTGGAATACAGTAACAGCGGCGTTCAGGCAATCCGAGCCACTCTCGTTCTGTGGGCCCTCGCGGGACAGCTCGATGTTCCGGGAGGTCGTTGTTTTACCATGCGGCAGAATCAGTTTCCGATCAACCGTTCCGGTCATGTGCCCAATCCGGATGTGCGCAAAGCCCTGGGCCGCGACCGTTTTCCCGTGTACAGTCATTATCGGGGCGAATCCCACGCGATCGCTCTCCCGGAATCGGTCTTGAATGGGAAACCGTACCACATCAAGTCACTGATGATTGTGGGCGGATCCCTGATAACCGCGTGGCCTCAGCCCGAGATTTGGCGGAATACTCTTGGGTCTCTCGATTTCCTGGTAGTTGTGGACCGGTTCATGACCGCGGATGCAGCCTATGCCGACCTGGTGCTGCCTGCCTCCACCTACTACGAACACGAATCCTATATGACGTACGGGCCTGTTTTCAGGATCCGTGAGAGAGTTATCGACCCGGTAGGTGATTCACGCCCCGGGTTCTTTATCATGTCGGAATTGGCCGAACGTCTTGGTTACGGCGACCTTTATCCACAGAATGAGGATGATCTTCTTCGGCACGTGCTGGAAGGATCCGGTTTCAGTCCGGAAGATGTCCGGGCCGCGGGGGGAATTGTCAAAATACCCACAGTGATGGCCCAGTACAAGAAGTGGGAAAAGGGGCTCCTGCGTTCGGACGGAAAGCCTGGTTTTGACACTCCGACCGGGAAGTTCGAGATTTCCTCCACCATCCTTGAAGAGCATGGGTACGATCCCCTTCCGGTTTACACCGAACCAACCGAAGGACCCCTGAGTCAACCGGAGTCGGCAAAGCGCTATCCGCTGGTGTTCAATTCCGGATCAAGGGTGTCCACTGATTTTCGTTCTCAGTTTCATAGTATTCCAGGGCTTGTCAAAGAGCGTCCGGAACCCACCGTGATGATCAATGAAGCGGATGCAAAATCAAGAGGCATATCCCACGGAGACCTGGTGGACGTGGTAAACCCGCGAGGTCGGGTAAGGTTCCGTGCCCTGGTAACCGACCGCATTATGCCCGGTGTCATCGACGCGAACATGGGTGGAGGGGGGCCCCTGGGCCCCGCTGCATGGCAAGAGTGCAATGTGAACGATCTCACGGATTTACAGAACTACGATCCCATTTCAGGGTTCCCGGTGTACAAGGCGCTATTGTGCGATGTGGTAAGAGTTGAACCGGGAGACGGTACCATGTCCCGGGATTCAGACTTTGACGGACCCGAGCGCGTTTCCGTCCCCGAGATCGCTGCAATCGTTCCGGTCACGCAACCCATCTACCTTGATCACAACGCGACAGCGCCCATTGATCCTGAAGTTGTTGATGTGGTTCAACGGCACATGACTGAAATAGACGGCAATCCGTCCAGTATTCATGGACCGGGCAATGAAGCCCGATTTGCCGTTGAGGCCGCGCGCAGGCAGGTGGCCCAGTTGCTCAACAGCACCGCGCGCAGGATTGTATTCACCGGAGGCGGCTCTGAGGCGGACAACCTGGCGATCAAAGGAGTGGCTTGGGCGTACAAACATCGTGGAAGACACATCATCACTGCCGGCATTGAGCATCCTGCTGTGCTGTCCGCGTGTGGTTGGCTTGAAGCCGATGGTTTCAGAGTCACTTACCTTGATGTGAACGCAGAAGGTGTTGTCAGCCCGGATGACCTGGCCGCCGCGATCGGCCCGGATACAATCCTGGTGAGCATTATGATGGCTAACAATGAAACCGGGGCGGTTCAACCAATTGCGGAACTTGCGCATCAGGCCCGTTCCAGGGGAGTCCTGTTTCACACCGACGCGGTGCAAGCTGTTGGCAAGATTCCCGTTGACGTGCAGGAACTGGGTGTGGATCTGCTGACCCTGTCGGGCCACAAGTTGCACGGCCCCAAAGGAGTGGGCGCGCTGTACGTTGGAAAGGACGTAACCCTGGAACCGCTGATTCACGGCGGGAAGCAGGAACATGGTCTCCGTGCGGGCACCGAGAACGTTGCGGCCATAGCGGGTCTGGGCAAGGCCGCTGAATTGGCCGTACGTCGCCTGCCGCAAATGGATGATGTCAAGAAACTCCGGAATCGATTGGAGCAAGGGATCTTGAAACTCGTTCCCGGAACAAAAGTGAACGGGCCTTTGAAGGCCCGCCTGCCGAACACGCTTAACGTCACCTTGCCCGGCATGAGAGGCGAATCAGTTGTGCTCGCGCTGGATCAACAAGGAGTGGCCCTGTCCTCCGGGTCTGCTTGTAGAGCCGGTTCGCCGGAACCTTCCCACGCGTTGACGGCAATGGGACTTTCTGATAATGAAGCTCATTGCTCGATCAGACTTTCTCTGGGCCTGGGCAACACGGAACAAGAGATCGACCGAACACTTGAACTTATGCGCTTGATGCTCAACAATGCGGCCGAGGGAATTCGATTCGCCCCTTGTCGGTGACGTTGCGCATGAAGAACTCCCATTCACTGGAACGGTCATGCCAAAGAATTTAGGCACAACGAAGGATGAAAATACTCGCGAAACCGCGGGGCCTCGGCGTAGGGGCGACCGGCGGTCGCCCAAAGGGAAGCCGTGGCATGCCACGAAAAACCGAGGTTATGAAGGGTCATGACTGGATTGAGACCAAGGACAAGTGCATTGGACGGCCTTTTGTTAACGGATGTCCACGACCCAGGCAAGCGAGGCAGAGCCTCGCAGCATGCATTCCCAGGCTGGAGCCTGGGAACGAGGGGAAAAACCGGACACAACGAACGATGAAAATGTCGCCAAAGTCGCGGACCCACGTCGTAGTGGTGCCCCGGTAGCACAGGCATCTTGCCTGTGGGTTTTCACATAGGAAAGGAATAATGACTCCATCCTTAGCTTCGTACAAATCACGTCTCGTAATTGAGAATCACCTGAAACAGGCCTCCCAACGGCAGATAGCCGCGGATGTCAGGGCCGGTTTGACCGGCCAAGAAAAATCCGTCCCGAGCAAATATTTCTACGATGCACGTGGATCCTGGTTGTTTGAGGATATCTGCGCACTCCCTGAGTACTATGTTACGCGGACTGAGATGTCCTTGCTTCGCGAAAAAGCGGACGAACTGGTCCAGGGCTTTAACAACGGAGATCTGGTTGAATTAGGCTCAGGCGCGAATTGGAAAATTCGAACGCTGCTGGACGCAATGGGTAGGTCCAGGCGATCCGGAACTCGTTATGTGCCTATGGACGTCAGCGAGACAGCGCTGGTAAGGGCGGGAAAGGATTTGCGCGCTGTCTACCCTGAGCTTGAAGTAGCTGGTGTGGTGGCTGACTTCACTCAAGACTTGCACCGGATCGAATCCGACAGGTCCAAGATGGTGCTGTTCCTGGGAAGCACCATCGGAAATCTCGACGAAGATCAAAGCCTGAGCTTTCTCCGGAGTGTCGGGGAAATCCTGGGTCCCGGAGACCGTCTCCTGCTCGGCATGGACATGATCAAACGCAAAGAGATCCTCGAAGCTGCTTACAATGATTCGCAAGGTGTGACGGCCGAGTTCAACAAGAACATGCTGCTTGTTTTAAACCGTGAATTGAGTGCAGACTTTGACCCTGTGGATTTCGAACACCTGGCCTTCTTCAATGAAGAGGATGAGCGGGTAGAAATGCACCTGCGCGCCCGCCGGTCGCTATCAGTCAGAATCGCGGAACTGGAACTTTCCATCGACTTTGACGAACACGAAACGACTCGGACGGAAATCTGCCGGAAATTCAGCCGCTCTTCCGCGGACAAGATGGTCGAGGAAGCGGGAATGAGGATCGCGAAGTGGCATTGTGATCCGAAGAACTGGTTCGCTGTAGTGGAAATAGTGGCGGATGACTGACAGCATTCCGACAGAACTTTCGAGACTGCTATATACAAGGGGGACTTCGCGCACACCCAATGATTTCAGAAGCCTTTGGGGGTAGGTCTTGGTAAGGGCGACGCATGCGTCGCCCTCTTCAGGCCCGGTACCACCCAGAGCAGACCTGCATTGGCCATTGTTGGACAGCCCCACCCGGGCATGGGTGTTCAGTTACCCACACCCGCTTCTATGCCTTCATGCCTTATGATTTCCAGAAGCTGATCAATGTGCGCGTGGTCCGGAGACTTCCCATTGGGAAATGGGTAGGGTTTCAGCAGCCGGTCCGCCTTTGATTTTCCCCCTTCGTGATACGGCAACAAGGAGATCTTCTTCGCGCCGATATTCCGGCCGAGGCGGACGATCTCTCTTACGTGGTCTGTGGAATCATTGAACCCCCCGATGAGCGGCACGCGCAACCATACCGCAGTTTTCCCGGATGTTTGTGCCAGGTTTTCCATGATGAGATCGTTTGGAACCCCTGTGGTTCGCTCGTGTTCTGCGGAATCGAGATGCTTGATGTCAAACAGAACCAGGTCGACAAAACGCAAGACTCGTTCCATTTTACTCCAGGGAGCATACCCGGTGGTGTCTAACACTGTGTGTAAGCCCTTTTCCTTGCAGGCTTCCAGCAGATCGGTCACAAACGCACTTTGGGACATAGCTTCTCCACCCGATACTGTGACTCCACCGCCTGAATTCCTGTAGAAGTCCGAATCTCTCATGACTTCATCTACAATTTCGTCAACTTCCATATACTTTCCACAGGCCTCCAGAGAATCGTACAGGCAGACACCCGCGCACAGCAGACACTGATTGCACTTTTCCGCGTCAATTTTTCGCCCGTCCCGCTCACTGATAGTGATCGCGCGTTCCGGGCAGACTATCGCGCACTCGCCGCATCCTCTACAGTTGACATCTCTGACCATAAGGCTCGGCTTAAAGTCCTGCGATTCTGGGTTTGAACACCACAGGCAGCTCAAGGGACAGCCTTTCATGAAAACAGTGGTCCTGATGCCTGGACCGTCATGAACGCTGAATCGCTGAATGTCAAAAACCAGGCCTTTGCCTGATGCCCTGTTCAACCGTAAGCCCAATCGCGTTCCTTCCTTATACCAACTATCATCGCAAGAAAGCGACAACGAAATATGAAAGTCTTTTCCGTTGTTTACTGGTCCGGGGCTTCGCCTCGGACAGGGTACTCCAAGAGCGCGCACGCTGCGCATGGACTTGGAGGGTAGACTCATCTCCCCTCCAAACCACCCCATACGTTGACCCGTAAAGGGGTGGCTTTGTCCACGGGACTTTCATGCGAATGCGCAATCAAGAGAGTGAGATCGGTTTCTTGGG
>CAZGNL010000225.1:0-6821 GCA_964527475.1 uncultured Syntrophaceae bacterium | reverse complement strand
CGGTTCGGAGGGGGGAGCGGCCGGGCAACCGGCGGTTCCTACCCCTATCAGTCTTATTGATAAGAGCCTGGACCCCGGCTTTCGCCGGGGTGACGACGAAGAAACTAATGCATCTGGGATGCCACTGGCGCCGGATTTTGACCGCTTTTTGTTCTAAGTTAGCGCCTATGGGGGTGCGGGGGGACGCTTTTCTACCGAGAAAAGAGTCCCCCCGCATCTTCTCTTCCCTCTTCCCTCTTCCCTCTTCTCTTCCCTCTTTTCCTTTCCACTCCCTCATCTCTTCTCCTCGGTCCTGCCGTGGATTCGGTAGTTGAGGAGGTGTCGGCGCAGGAGGTCGAGGGCCTGCATCGCGGCGAGGGTCTTTACCCATTCACGGGTCCCGGGGAGGAGGAAGGATCGGGTGAGGGTCTTTTCGGGGGTTGCCAGCCCAATGATAAATGTCCCGACCGGTTTTTCCGGAGTGCCGCCATCGGGCCCCGCGATACCTGTGACGGAAAGCCCCACATCGGCGTTTGCCGTCTTGCACGCTCCTATGGCCATTTCACGGGCGCACTCATGAGAGACTGCGCCGTGGGTCTGTAGCGTGGTCGAGGCAACATTCAAGACATGTTCTTTCATGTCATTGGAATAGCTGACGATTGATCCCATGAATGTGGTGGAACTCCCCGGGACTCTGGTTATCATGTCCCCGATCATTCCACCTGTGATGGACTCCGCGAGGGCCAGTGTCAGGCCTTTCGACTCCATAAGGTCCAGAACCACCTCTTCCATGCGCTTGCCGTCATTGGAGATGACGTTCTCCTTGATGCGCTCATTGATAATCTGTTCCTTTGAGTCGAGCTTCTTATCAAGATCGTCGGGGTTTGAGCCTGAGACATCCATCCTCAGTCTTATCACGGGAAATCTGGGCAGAAACGCGAGGTGGTAGCCTTGCTCGTCCTGCGCGATATCCAACAGGATTTCCCCGAGCTTGGATTCGGAGAGTCCGTACGCGATCAGGGTCCGTGTCCTGAAAAATTGTTCCGCCAGCCCCAGTCGCTCCGTGATGGCAGCAATGCCACGCTCTCTGAGCATCCTGATAAGTTCTCTTGGGACCCCGGGGAAGAAGAGAGCCAGATGTCCCTGCTTCTCGAACATGAATCCGGGAGCGGTCCCGTAGTCGTTGGGTATGGGGGTCGCGGATTTAGGGAAGAGGGCCTGTTTGGCGTTGCTCGGTGTCATGGGACGTCCCCACTGAAGAAATCGCTCCTCGATGCGTGCCAGCTGTTCTTGGTCGGACTCCAAGGGCTCGCCAAGAAATTCAGCCGCGCCCATTGCCGTCTTGTCGTCTTCCGTGGGCCCGAGCCCACCGGATACCACCGTAACCGCGGCCCTTTGCACGGCATGATCCAGCGCGTCTGCGATCAGCTCCACGTCGTCCCCCACCGAGGACATACCTTTCACGGATATGCCAACGGATCGCAGCTCACGGGAAATCGATTCCCGATTGGTATCAGTGATCACACCGTTGATTATCTCGTTTCCGACAGTGACTATCCAGGCTTCTACAACGCTTCCCATTCTAGTGTGCCTCGTCCCAATTGTTTCCCATTGATGTGTCCACGATCAGTGGTACGGAGAGCGGATAGGCCGCCTCCATTTCCTTTTTCAAGAGCCCCGCGGCATGATCCGCGACATCTTCCCGCACTTCAAGGATGAGTTCATCATGAACCTGGAGAATCATTGCAGCCGGGAGATCCTCGGCCTTGATCGCGTCGTGGACCCGTATCATGGCCAGCTTCATCAGATCGGCCGCGCTCCCCTGAATCGTGGTGTTTATGGCTACTCTCCTTGCCGCCTGCTGAGCCACGCGGTTGGAACTCTTCAGGTCGGGAAGGAATCGCTTTCTTCCGAGTACCGTAGTAACAAACCCGTCCTCGGCCGCCTGTTGCGGGACCCGATCCATGTATTCCTTTACCCCGGAATATGTGGCGAAATAGTCTTCCAGGTACTTGCCGGCCATTTTCATTCCCACGCCTATCTGGCCGGCAAGTCTGAACGCCCCCATTCCGTAGATTATTCCGAAGTTTATCTCCTTGGCCTTGCGCCGCATGTCGGGGGTCACGTGCGCGGGAGAGCACTCGAAAACGCTTGCAGCGGTAATAGCGTGGATGTCTTCACCCGCGGAGAAGGCCTCTTTCAGTCGCGCGTCACCTGAGAGGTGGGCCATGACACGGAGTTCAATCTGAGAATAATCCGCGGCCACGAACACGCGACCCTCGTCGGGGATAAAAGCCTTTCGGATCTTGCGGCCTTCAGCGGTTCTCACAGGGATATTCTGAAGATTGGGATTGGAGGACGAAAGCCTGCCCGTGGCCGTGACCGCCTGATTGTAGGACGTATGAATGTGCCCGGTTTTCGGATTGACCAACTCGCTCAACGAATCAACATACGTGGATTTCAGCTTGTAGATAGAGCGGTAATCCAGGATCTTCCTTGGCAGGTCGTGTTGATGGGCCAGCGTCTCCAGCACATCCAGAGACGTGGAAGGCCCGGTTTTCGTCTTCTTGATGGGCTTCAATCCGATCTTCTCGAACAGTATCACCCCCAATTGTTTGGGGGAATTGATGTTGAAGGTCTCTCCTGCAATATCGTAAATCTCCTGTTTCGTGACATCCAACATGTTTCCGAATTCTTCGGAGAGCGTTTGCAGGTAGAATGGGTCCACACGTACTCCGGCAAGCTCCATGTCAACCAGCACCGGAATCAGCGGCAATTCCAGATCCCGAAGCAGGCCTCCCAGGCCTTCGGTTTCCACTTTGGGACAGAGTATGGAAGACAGCCTCAAGGTCACATCAGCGTCCTCGCAAGCGTATTCCGAAGCCGGATCAATGTCCACTTCCGAGAATAGTATTTGCTTCTTGCCTGTTCCGATGACGTCCTTGATGGGGATCGTGCGATGATCGAGAAACACTTGAGCCAAATTGTCAAGAGAATGACCGCGGCGCGCGGGATCCAGCAGATAGGACGCCAGCATAGTATCGCATGTAATCCCGCGAACTTCCACACCCTCCTTTCTTAGGACTATGATGTCATATTTGATGTTCTGCCCGACCTTTTCAATTGTCTCGTCCCGTAAGATGGGACCGAGGACCTCCAGCACGTCGGTCTTGGACAGCTGTTCCCCCGATACATGCCCTACCGGGACATAGCAAGCCTTGCCGGCCTCAGCGCAAAGCGATATTCCTACCAGATCCGCGGCCACGGGATCAGTGGACGTGGTTTCCAGATCCACAGCAAACTTGCCGATCTCCCTGAGGGTTTGTTCCCAATCCTTCAATTCTTCAATTGTCAGGACAGTCCTGTAGCCTGAGAAGTCCAGACTTCTCACCGCGGGCAGATCTGCCAGGAGTCTATTGAATTCCAATTCCTTGAAAAGATCCTTTAAGCGTCCGTTGTCCTGTTCCGCAACGGAAAGATCCTCCAAACCCTTTTCCAAAGGGACCCCGGTATCCAGTCGGATCAGATCCCGGCTCAGCATGGCCTTGTCCTTGTTCGCTGCAAGGCTGTTCTTGGCCCTTTTCGCGGTGACTTTGTCCAGGTCGGCGTAGATCCGGTCCAGTGATCCGAACTGTTCAATCAATGCGGCCGCTGTCTTTTGCCCGACTCCGGGAACACCGGGAACATTGTCTGAGCTGTCGCCCATGAGCGCCATCAGATCCAGGAGTTGGTCCGGCGGGGCCCCGAATTTCTTCTTCACTGCCGCGGGATCGTACTCCTTATCGGTCTGGGGATCCCACATGATCACACCGTCGCCCACGAGCTGCATGAGATCCTTGTCACCGGACACAATCACAACCTCCCATCCCTCTGCTCGTGCTTGCTCGGTGAATGTGGCAATGATATCGTCTGCCTCGAATCCACTGATCGAAAGCAAAGGGATGCCGTACGCGGAAACCATCTCGTGGATTTTCGGAATCTGTTGCTGCAGGTCATCGGGCATTGGCGGACGATTCGCCTTGTATTCCGTGTACTTCTTGTGCCTGAAGGTCGGGCCCTTGGCGTCGAATATCACGGCTACGCGTGTGGGCGTCTTGTCCTTGAGGGTCTTTATGAGCATATTGGTAAAGCCAAAGACCGCTCCTGTGGGGAATCCGCTGGAATTGGAAAGACCGCCGGTTGCGTGATAGGCCCTGTATATGTAAGAGCTGCCGTCTATGAGGTAGAGTGTTTCGGGTTTCTTTGCCATATGTGGTTCTCCGTGCCTACTCTGCATGCCGAGGTCAAGACTCGGTCCCTTTGACCAATGGACAGCCTGTCAAGGCTGGATCGGGATTCTCTCCAAGCCGTTCAGTAATGATCTGAAAAGTGAATGCTCCTCCAGAACCGGGCCGTGGCCCAAGAGTATCAGTTTCGACCGAGCCCGGCTCAGTGAAACATTGAGTCGCTTCTTATCCGCGAGAAAAGATGTTACCCCGTCCGACCGGGCCAAGGAAAGGATTATTACCTCCTTTTCGCCCCCCTGGAACCGATCCACCGTGTTCACGGAAACAGAGCGATCCAATCCGCGGCGTTCACGGAGATCGTTCCGAATAAGCCTTTGCTGCGCGCGATAAGGGGTAATGACTCCAATTTCATGGGAAGGCACACCGCAGCCGAGCAGAGTTTCAACTATGCCGGCAGCGACAGCGGCCTCCTCGGGCCGGGCTTTTCCACTTTCCGGACCCTCAACGTCAACAAACACGACCGGGAGCGCAGGATCTACAATCCTGTTCATGGCCTGGTCGTCTGTGGGATTGGGCGCAATGCTCAGGCGCCGCGCGGCGGCTTCGGGCGCGGCTGTCAGCGTGCCGTCGTAGAACAAGCGCGACGGAATTTCCTGAACTTCCGTGTTCATCCTGTATTGCACCTTCAGCCTGGAAATGCTGGATTCGGGCGAAGACTCAAAGAGCCGCTCGAACAGTGACCGCTCCATTCCTGCCCCCGGGCTCGAAGAACCGGCAGTCGTGTCCCGGTGTTTGACCACCGGCGGCAACTGCAGATGATCACCGCCAAGAACGAATCGTTCGCCCAATGCAAGGGGACCTAGAGTCAAAGGCTCATTCAGTTGTCCGGCTTCATCAATTATGACCCGATCAAATCTCTGTCGCAGGAACATGGGGTGAGAGGCGGTCTGATAGGCTGTCGCCCCAATCAGATCCGTTTCCTTTACCCGTTTCTTGAATTCACGAAACTCAGTGATATTGGCGGCAAGGTCGTACAAGAACACCGGAGTGTCGCCTAATCGAGTCAGCGCGTCCAGAAACTCCCCCGAAGCAGCGGAACGATTTCCAACGCGCAAGAACTTCTTTAGCCCCAGATCCATCAGGGAAAGGAGCAAACGATCCAGCGCCACATTTGTGGGGCAGGCCACCAACACGCGCTCTCCTCTATCCAGGCAGATCCGAGCAAGCCGCGAGAGCACTCTGGTCTTACCGGTCCCGGGAGGCCCATGAATCAGGTGAAACGGGTCGCTCTGAAGAGCCGCCCTGATAGCAGCCTCCTGTTCGTCGTTCAACTCTGCGTGCAAACCCTCAGAGAAACAAAGATCTTCCAGTTCCGTGTCGCGATCGGAATTGCCGGATCCAATGGAATTGTCGGCGATCGCCGCGCTAGTTTTCCGTGGCCTTTTGTCGGCCTGTGTCTCGTCATGGGACGGTCCTTCAACCACCTCATGGACCACAGCGGGCGAGGCCCTGTCCAGGAAGGCCCAAAGCGCTTGACGCGCAACGTCATGGCCCCTCGAAAACGGCATCTTGTCGAGATACCAATCCCCGGAGTCCAAAGTGTCCGGAAGATAGGGGCTCTCCCGTCCCTGGCCGGCAGACAACCAAAACCGAGCCTTCAGATTTACGAAAATGCTCCCGTCCTGCAAGTCCGATACTGTCCCGCGGACCGAATCAACGCCACAAGGATCCCCGCGGTGAAGCATGACAGCATCACGAGGCCCAATTTCAGGGCTTCGGTTTTCCACTGACAATTCAATCGGAACCGTTTCCGAGACTGAGTCTTGTGCGGCTGACGCGCACCGCGTCACCTTTGCCACGGGAAACGTGAGGCCCTGTTCTATTCTATCCGTCAGGGTATTCGGGTCCAGGACTCGGGCGAATTCGCCCTCGTCCGCCCATTGTTCACACGACAGGGCGTGGAACCACGTGTCATAGAAGCGTCTTTCCTGACCTTGCAGCCGGGGGTTGCCGCGTTCGGCCGGGTCTCCGAAGAACCGGTTGCAAGGCGATCGACGGAAGCACTTCCCTTTCTTCGGACAAGTAGGACGTACACGCTCATCCTGATCCTTGGGCGGCTCAGTGTATGAATGCTTGAGAAAGACGGCTCGGTTTCTCCCTTCGAGGATAGTGGCCGTCAACAGGTTCTCGGGAATCTTTAGCTTCTCGGTTCGACCCGTCGCTGAGTACAGAAGGTGCGCATCCGGCATTGGGCTCTCATCGTTTTCTCTGAACAGGATGGCGTAGGCAAGGACCTGAAGCACGTGATCATCAACTGGTACGCGGCCTGATTTGAGCTCCAGGATGGTGTTTCCCCTCGAGCCGTGGAAGATTGCGTCGGCACGGCCCTTGAGTCCCAATGTGCTTGAGATCCGATCCATTTCCAGTGCGGCCGAGCCAAACTGATCCAGATTTCGGTCCAGCCAGGATTTCATGTTTCGGAAGTGAGTCCCGGCGTCTTCGCGGACAGCCCGCTCATTAGCTGATACACGAGATCCGGGCAGAACTGCAATGAGCCTGGGAAGCGACTTGCGCAGAGCCGCCGTGAAATCAGTGGTTACCCCTTCGGCCATAGAG
>CAZGNL010000224.1:0-6867 GCA_964527475.1 uncultured Syntrophaceae bacterium | reverse complement strand
GCAGGCCGATCATAAAAAACGCGTGTGAGTGTATTCCCGCGGATCTGAGAAGTTTCAGGGCTCGCTTCACTTCTTCGTTGGTCTCACCCTTTCGGATCATCTTCAGGATGCGAGGGCTTCCGCTTTCCACTCCCAGGGTTACCCTCCTGAAATTGGCTTCACTCATCTTTTCCACCACGCGTTCGTCCAGCGTGTCCGCGCGCACGCCTCCGGTGAATTCAAAGCTGTTGAGCCCACGCGCGATGATCTCATCGAGGAGTTCCAGGGTTCGCTTTCTGTTTACGGTAAAGGTGTCGTCCACAACCTTTATCACGCGGTTCCCGGGTCTTTTATCCGTGGCATTGTCTGTGCCGCGATCCGGGGATTCCACCTGAGCCCTGATGATCTCAAGTTCACTGACTACTGATTCCACGGACCGGAACCTCACCCGCTTTCCCCAGATGTTCCGAGAAGCGCAGTAAGTGCAATTGAACGGGCATCCTCTACCGGTTATGATCACATCGCCGAAGTAATTGGACCGATCGATGAAAGATCTGTCCGGGATTGGGATTTCATCGAGCGGATCGATCAGAGCCCCGCGCGGATTGACTTTCACGCGTCCATTGTCTTGCCATGCGAGTGACGGGATATCTGATATTGCGCGTTTTCCTCGCAAAGCATCCATCGTGTGAACCAGCGTGATTTCGCCTTCTCCGACCGCGACCATGTCCGCGGATGTGTATTCAAGACTCTGTTCGGGCAGCACCGTGGGGTGGCTGCCGCCCAGAATCAGCGGAACCCCATTGCGTTTCAGCCGACCAACGAGCACCCGGGCCGCGTCCATGTTGCCGGAAGTGCATGTAATCCCCACCAGATCCGGATTTTCCGCGAGGATGCGGTGCTCCATTTCCAGCCACATCGGGTGTTCCGAATCCTCAAGGATCTTGATCATCCCCGGGATGCCCTGATGCATCACAGTCTCCGGATCGCTCTGGTGTCCTTCGGGCGCCGCGAGGCCTGGGATGCGCACATTTTCTCCATCGACGATGACAACCTCATGATCACCCACATCTCTGGCGTACGTGGCCAGGTACATGAGATTCAAGGGGTACATCTTCATCTTGGGAGCGGTTACTCCGAAGAGCGCGTAGAAGGGAGGGCGGACAAGAACCAGGTTCATTTTCTCGTATTCTCTCTGTGTTCGCGGGAATGACGGGGATACAACTTCGCGGCCATGCCACCAAGATGGCCGGTTTGAAACGTAGTAATACCTATTTCAAGACAGACTCTAATAATCATGTAACCCTTCAGTCTTGGGGGGCGGGAGGTCCGCTCCGAACATGTCATTGCGAGCGTAGCGAAGCAATCTCCTGCGCGGTGAATGCGGGGATTGCTTCGTCGCCTTACTCGTCGCAATGACGTACTCGATGAACAAATCCATCCCCCAACAATTAAAGACTCACATAGAAATTATTCATTCTCCATGCCGCGGAAAAGGTCCACGTATGTCCGGACTCTGCGGTCCCAGGAATGTTCTTGGGCCATGAATCTCATGGCTGCTCCCCGCTTTTCCAGAGGAGGATTCTCCAGAAGTTCCAGGGCCTTGGACACGAGGTCCTCAATGTCGTTGTGTTTGAAGGTTTTCCCCAGGCCTGTCTTATGAATCAGGCCGTTGTTGAGTATGGGCTCTTCGGAGAGCACCGGCAAGCCGCCTCTGAGATAGTCGAAGATCTTGGAAACATCATTGTCAAATGGATGCGGTCCCGTCGCAAGGGCCAGGCCCAGGTCCGCGTTCCGGATATAGTCCCATATTTGATCTATGGGGCGCTCGCCATGATCGAATATTCCTGATGCGGTGGAATTCTGTTGGTCGGATCCGTACATCGACGCCTTGTTCCGGCCCACCAGGTGTATCTCGGCACGGTTCCGAAGCCTCACCGCGGCGTCATTGATCATTTTCACCATATGGTCCGCGGCCAAGCTCCCAAGGAAGAGAATCTTTTTTGAAGGCCCTGGGTAAGGATTCGCCCCCGGTTCGGGTATAGTCGCAGGGCAACCGGTCGGAACCAGAACAACACGCGTTTCCGCGCCGTACCGCCCGCGCCAGCGTTCCCTGTTCTCGGGATTGTTCAGGGCTACAACCCGCGCCCTTTGGGCGATAAGCTCCTGGCATTGGAGCAACTCTTCTCGGAACGCCCGATCGCGGTCGGGCCACTGCTCATCCACTACTCTCACTATGCGTGACACCACCGGACCACTGTATCCACGGATCAGCTTGATGGAAAAATGGTAACAAGTCTTCACCAGATCGTATTGTCCCGGGTCATTGAGCGCTTCAAGGGGCCGCACAGGGATAAAATCCTCAATAACCCCCGATGTTTCCACAGGAGCGACTATCTCCGCTTCAAACCCGTTTCTTATGAGTCCCCCGGTGATCGCGCGCAAACGCACAAGATCTATCCCGGTCGGTGCGGCAAAAGGATCCTTGTGGAAGACAACCGCGATTCTCATGGTAAAGTCCTATGAATACCCATGCCTCGATTTCCAGGCATGAGCGCTCTTAACCCTCATCCATACGATATGTCCCATTGTGATCTGTGTGAGAGGACAATGGCTCGTGCGACAGCTTTCAAGAAAAGACAAAGCTCCGATTGCGATCACCTCTGCCCGACCACGCTTTGCGGCGGAACACAATAGATTCAGTGATAGTATAGTACGCAAATGGTTTTGCAACCTTTTCCGGAAAGGTGTACACAAGGTGGACCGGATGCCTCCAAAGTTGGCGAATCTGAGCACCGACAAATGAGTAGATCAGAAGAAAAGAAGAAAGTCCTCATCGCAACTCCGGAATTCCCACCCGATGACTGGGGAGGACTTGCTGCTACTGCCAAAAGGGTCTCGGAGCATGTCCGTGACATGGGTCTGGAAGTTCACGTGGCTGTCTTGAGGGTGGCGAACAGCCCCCTGGTGCTCCTTGACGAAAATCGCTGGACCGAGGTAATCGATGGGATCACTGTCCACGGGATCACAGTGGGGAGAGAAAGGGTCGATTCAACCCGGGATCTGTGGGAATGCCCCCATACGCTCACCCTGAGAATGATGTACCAGTCCCTGGAAATGCTCCATCAACAGGAGAATTTCCACCTGTTTCATTCTTTCTTTCTCTACCCTGTCGGATACATTACAGGCCTGCTGGGCCGCAGATTTGACGTCCCGTCTGTGGCAACCATAGTGGGTAATGACATAAAAAAGTACATTTTCAGCCCGGAAAAGGTCGGCGCTTGTCTGGCCGGACTCAAGAACGCGGACCGTGTAGTCGCGCTGAGCAGGGACCTGTTGGAGATGGCGCACGGCCTGACCTCTATCGTATCAAAGGCGCGTGTCATCCATAATTCCGTTGAAATTCCGGACCAGGCATGGCGCCCGGACCGTGCCGGCGAAAGACCTTTCCGAATAGGGTGCGCCGCGATTTTCAAGTACGCCAAAGGACTTCCCTATCTGTTCAAGGCCGTTGCAGCGCTCAGACCCCGGGGTGTGGAACTGGAACTTGTGGGAGTGCTCCGACAGTCGGAAACAGAGATGTACGATCACATGGTACGGGAAACCGGAATAGAAGACCTGCTCCGGTTCCAAGATCCGATCCCACACGACCGAATCTCCCGGTGGCTGCGGACCCTGGATGCTTTCGTGCTCCCTTCAGTATCCGAGGGTTGTCCGAACATCCTGATGGAGGCCATGGCAACGGGTGTTCCGTGCGTGGCAACTCGCACGGGCGCGGCCGAGGACCTGATGCAGGACCGAGTATCGGGTCTGCTCGTGCCGTGGGGAGATTCGCAATCGCTCGCGCACGCGATAGCGGAAATCATTGACAATCCCAAGTGGGCCGCGACCATGGGGTCAGAGGCTGGAAAGAGAGTGCAAAGCTTCAGCCCCCAGAGGGAATTCAAAGCCTGGAACACCCTTTACGCACAACTACTGGATTCTTGAAATGAGCCCGGAAAGAAAAAGATACCACCAGGATCATTGGATAAGATCTCACGACACCGAGAAAGCCCTTGCCGCGTACATGGACCAACAAGGCAAGGCCTATAGCCGCGTCAAGAACGCGTTCATTCGTGAGATGTTGGGAGATCTGGAAGACAAAACCGTACTGGACTACGGATGTGGCGCGGGAATGTTCCTCGTTCACGCTGCTCGGCAGGGCGCGGCGAGGGTCGTGGGAGTTGACGCGGAAGAAACTGTGCTTGCCACGGCAAGGCATTTCACCCGCGTGGAAGGCGTGGAACCGATTTGCGAATTCATTCAGGCCGATCATTTTCCCACATTGGGGTGCGGCATGTGCTTTGATGTTATTCTCATCAAGGACGTTATCGAACACGTGGCCGATGACCAGGGGCTGCTCCACGCAGCCGCGGGCCTCATCAATCCGGGAGGTGTGATCGTCGTCAGCACTCAGAATTTGCTCTCCCTGAACTACCTGCTTGAAGGAACATACCAGTGGATTCTCCGTGGAAACACTTCGTGGCGCGGATGGGATCCCACTCACCTTCGCTTCTACACGCCGATGAGCTTGAATAGGAAACTGGAGATGGCGGGCTTCACAGCGGAGGCGTGGCGTTCAACCTATATTATCCCGCACAAATTTCCCGCGTTTCCCTGGTCCAAGAAGCAGTTCATCAGGATCGACCCCCTTGCCCTCCTGGATCGGGCCCTGGGCGACCTTTTCCCCTACAATCGTCTGGGTTGGAGCGTAATCGTCAAGGCCCGCGCTACATCTTTGGCGCCCGAGACAGTTCCTGTTCAGGCTTGATCCGGATAGCCCTAATGCCGATTCGGGATCAAAGAAGTAACATGGGCGTGCGATGATAGTTGGTATAACCCCCCTTTATCAAAGGACCGCAAATCACCCATTTGATGACGAATCCGTACAAAAACGAAATTGTGTCAATCTTCTTCAAACAGCAAGTTAGGAACAATCTTGCCGGCCGCGGACATTGCTGAGATCAGTTCCGCATCTTTGAGCACGTACACGGTGTCGTGAGGACAAGCTATCCTGATCGCCACACCCGGGTGCAGACCCAGCCAAAGCTTCAGGAAAACGCGGTTGACCGACGCGTGACCTACAACGAGAACCGCTGCTTGAACATCAAGGGATCTGATTTCACTTATGAGAGGGGCAACCCGGGCCTCCCCGTCCGCGCAGCTTTCACCACCGGGAGGTATCTCATCCCAGTCCTTTCTGAGGGCCACGGAACTCCCCAGGACTTGCCTTCGGGATTTCCCTTCCCATCGACCGCAGGACAGTTCCGCCATGACATCTCTTGACGCCACAGGCAAACCTAGTCGATCCGCATATATCTTGGCCGTACGAGCGGCCCTTCCCAGGGGGCTGGAGAATATGGTCCCTATCTTCTCTTGCTCAAGCCTCCCCGCCATCTCGGCCGCGGTCCGGAGACCTTTCTCAGTGAGCGGTGAATCGGATTGGCCCATGATCAGCCCGTCTCGATTGGAAGTAGTCTCCCCGTGACGACCGAGAAGAACTCGCTTATGGCCGGTGATCCGCATATGACCAAGAACCTTCTTGCCAGGACAGCTTTTGTTGACCTTGCCGACCCCTTGATTTCAAGTCACCCTCAGAGTGCCCTGGGGCAGAGGCCAGCCCAACATTGATATCTTGATGTCCCATCCGAGTCAAACCCAAACCACAGGCAATCGTAAGCTTTCAGTTTCGAGGAGGATTGAAGTAAGGGGGGCAGACACATAGAGCCTGCCCCGGACTCCGCTCCGGGGTCTGCCCCTACGTCTGGGCCCAGACCCGTCGTGGGGCAGAGTGTACGGCGCGCACCTGTGTGTGCGCCCTCTTGCCATCCGTTAAACGCACGAACCTGGTCGTTTCCGTCGCCCCCCGAATGACTGAATGGTCACAAACAACCTGCAACCCTTTATACCAACTATCATCGCAAGAAAGCGACAACGAAATATGAAAGTCTTTTCCGTTGTTTACTGGTCCGGGGCTTCGCCTCGGACAGGGTACTCCAAGAGCGCGCACGCTGCGCATGGACTTGGAGGGGAGGCCCTGGCCGGGCAGGCATTCAACGTCATGCTTCCGACAGATGTCATGCCACGTAAACTGTCCCGGACCTGCTCAATCGCCCCACGCGGAGTGGCTCCCCTCCAAACCCAATGCTGTTGACTTAAGAAAATGCCAACCAGTCCCCGTCGTCACCCCGGCGAAAGCCAGGGTCCAGTAGGTATTGAAAGACCTGGATTCCGGCTTTCGCCGGAATGACGGATAATGGTATCCGGATCAACAGTATACGGCTTAAGTCAACAGCATTGCCCTCCAAGCCACCCCATACGTTGACCCGTAAAGGGGTGGTTTTTCCACGGGACTTTCATGCGAATGCGCAATCAAAAGAGTGAGATCGGTCTCTTGGGCGCCACTGCCGGCTTGCCCAGCAGTGCTCTTTATCACTTGTTTGAACGCGCATTGGTATTAGTCATTCGGCGTTAACTCGCAAGATGTCATTGCGAGCGCAGCGAAGCAATCTCCTGCGCAGTGGATATGGAGATTGCTTCGTCGTTTCACTCCTCGCAATGACATGCTCGAAGAGAAGACCTGCCCCGTGAAACTGAACGGTTAGATGCCAATCCCTCGCGGAATGATTTTCCGTCTGCTCGGAAACTGATTCCCTGCGCTTGTCCCGGGTTTCGGAAGAGTGCGGCCGAGTCTGTGTGGCCCGATGCCGCCAAAATCGTGACAAGAGCCTAGCGCACGCGGTAATCTGTAACAATTCATTGGTGTCTGCGAATTACCGTACATGTTACGGATTATCGTAATGGTTCACCGGGCTTGAAGCGGTTCTGCGCCCGGTGAGAATGGAGGGG
>CAZGNL010000223.1:0-7009 GCA_964527475.1 uncultured Syntrophaceae bacterium | reverse complement strand
CTTTGCCGGTGCCCGATTCACCCAGAATCAGCACTGTGGCGTCCGTGGGCGCCACTCGTCCGATAGCCTTGTAGAGTTCCTGCATGGTTTTGCTCTGACCTAGCATGGCATCGGTCGAAAACTCTTCGGGAATTGCGTCCACCTTGACGCTGGATCGCATGAAACGACCGGCCTCAAGCGCCTTCTCCACCAAAGATAACATTTCGGTAGGCTCGAACGGCTTGAGTACGTAATCGAAAGCCCCGAGTTTTGTAGCTTCGATAGCTGACTCAGTTGTGCCATAAGCGGTCATGATAATGACTGGGAGTTTGGGTTCGATTTCGTGGATAGCTTGAAAAGTCTGTAGACCGTTCATTCCAGGCAACCGGAAATCCATGATCACCAGGTCGGGAGGGCTCGTTCGCACGGACTCTAGACCGCTCTCACCAGTCGGTGCTGTCACAACGGTGTGTCCTTCCTCAGTGAGAAACCTGTCAAAGCTACTTCTCAACTGTGCGTCATCGTCTACGATCAGGACCGTGCCCAAATCTATTCCTCCCGTGCGGGCAGCGTAATAGCAAAAGTGGCTCCTTCGCCCGGCTCAGACATGAGATCAAGCCAGCCCCCGTGTTCCTCAACGATCCGGGCGGAAATGCTCAGTCCCAGACCGGTTCCCTCCGGCCTTGTGCTGAAGAAGGGCTGAAATACCTTGCCCTGAATCGATTCGGGTACTCCGGGTCCCTCGTCGGTCAGCTTTATGGTAATCACCGGCCCCAGGCTTTCTGAAAAACCCGTTTCCTCCTGAATCCTAATCGAGCCCCCCTGATTCATGGCCTCGCACGAGTTGAGTATAAGGTTCACGAGCACCTCTTTCAACTGATCCGCGTCCGCCTCGATTTCCGGAAGCCGCTGCTCGCGCTTGACTTCAACCGAAACATCATAAGAGGCCAGCCGATGACGGAGAAGTTGGACGGCCGAGTCCACAGTGTCGGAGGGGCTCAGCACCTGCACTTTGACTCTCGGGGGCCGGGAGAATTGAAGGAAATTATCTACGATGATGTCGATATGTCGGATTTCTTCGGCGATCACCTCGAAGTCCTCTTTCTGGCTCGGGGCAAGGGTCAAACCCCGCTGCAAAGAAAACAGCCTCATTCTTACCGACGTTAAAGGATTTCGAACACTGTGCGCTACGCCGGCCGCCAGCTTTCCCACGAGAGCCCACTTCTCTGCTTGCTGGAGATGTGCACGGCTCCATTCCAACTTACTTTGGGTCCGATCCATGTCCTCCACCAAGTTCCGGACGCGGAGACCAAGAGCCTTGACATCGTCGTCCGTGTTGTTCCTGTCTTTTGAGGTACCGGCTCCTCTTGCCAATTGACGGATAGGCTGCAACACCTGTGAAAATAAGGTATAGGACAGGACAACCCCGAGCGTGACAGTGATGAGCAGGGCAACGAGAGCCATTCCGTTCACCGTTCCTGCGCGTTTGCGATTTGTCCCATGAGCGTGAGTTATTCTTTCCATCACAGTCCGTCTAAACTCCTCGGACAATCCGATTATCCGGAAAAACTCCTTGCGTACGTCCTTCTGAAGCTTGGCCCCTTCCCCTTTCCGTCCCCTTTTGTACAGGTCTATGACATTATCCCGGGCGGAACAATAGCGTACGTAGTGCGTCTCGATCTCATTGAGAATTCTCCTCTCTTCATCCGTCCCGGCCCAATTTCGCGCCTTCTTTGACCACGCCTCGAATGTTCGGTGTCGCTCATCCAGTTTCAGCAACCACTGGGGATCGCCGTCCTGGAAATAGTAGGTCACATAGCCCTTTTGCATAACCAAGCTGATCTCAAGTTCCTGGGAAGCCTGGAAAGCAGGCAATTCAGAATCTACCACTTCGGTGAAGAATCTCTCCATCACGTACGTGTGCCAAATTGAGGTCAGAGCGCCTCCAAGTGTTATAATGACCAGGGCGGAGAGCATTAGGAATATCCTGGACCGCAAGCTTACTGACTTCCACATTCTGCGATAATCTCCTAACCGAGCGCTGTTTCCGGAGTCACGTCCCGACCCAGCTTATTCCCTATCTGCAACACAGTCAATAGAGGCCGCGGGTGTCCGAACGGCTTCATTCCAAAACCCGTTATCAAACCGGCTTCTGCCCAGACTTGACATGAGGGGCGTGATCGCCTGTGATGTCAGGCGCTTGCGTGCCCAGTCAAGCTGCCCGCACACCCAAAACCACGCGTGGATCCCGTTCGGAGGAGGCCCGGCGAGTCAAGTGTGTGCTACGGCCGCGAGGGGAACGGAAACGACTTTGATGCTCGTTTGTTCCCTTTCTTGAGGCATGGGGGCTGGTATCAAAGGACGACCCCGCTTCGACAGGAGGGGACATGGGCGGTAACCAGGTAAACAGACGGTGAGTCCCGGAGGGAATCCTGATAGTAGCTCCGGAATTCATTCCGAGGTACGCTGTCCCTACAAGGCAACTCCCGAGTCCCAGAGGGACGACTGAAATTCCTTCCCTGCTCGTCGGAGTTCAGCCGTCCCTCCAGGACTCGGGCCGGTTGGTGGGCAAGGCATACCCGGGGATGAAGAAAGTGTTACAAAACCCGGAAAGACGTACCAATCGTGCCACGATCCGCGCATGGCGGAGCCATGCGTAGGGGTGCAGCATGCGCGCTCTTTACACACCTGTCCGGGGCGAAGCCACGGACAAGCCGCCCGAAGGTTCTCGCAGTTGGTTGTCCCTTATCAGAGGTGATCGTTGGTATCAGAGACCCCTGTGTTTGCGGAGCTCTCTGCCTGCTTCCACCAACGCATCGTGCTGGTCGTTGCGTTTCTGGTTCTTGGCTCGCTCAATCTTCCCGGAAAGCTCTTCGATATCACAAGGTTTGCTCACATAATCGAACGCGCCGATCTTCATGCCTTCCACAGCCGAGTCTATTGATCCGTGACCTGTTAGAATGATCACGGATATGAGAGGATTCAGTTTCCTGATTTCGTCGAGGGTCTCGTGTCCGTGCATGCCCGGCATCTTGAGGTCCAGCACAACAACGTCCACCCTTGGATCGTGCTTGAGCTTACGGAGTGCCTCTTCACCAGAATATGCGGTGACTACCTCCAATCCTCTCTTATTCAAACGTTTTTCCATAGTCGTGATGAAGGCTTCTTCATCGTCTACGAGCAGCACACGTGTTTTGAGCATGTTCATATCTCCTTGGTTCTCAGAATAAGAAAAAGAAAGGGTCGCCGGGGTTTGGGATTTGGCGGCCGAACTGCAACACAGGAACAGGACCGCCAATCCAACTACCGCCGACAGGGTGGATCCGAGCAAGATGCCAATTCTCGCATTGTCAAGGGCTTGAGCATTTGAGAAGGAAAGATCGGAAATGAAGAGCGACATGGTGAAGCCGATGCCGCACAGCACGGAACCTCCGTAAATGTGTTTCCAGCCGATCCCCGCGGGGAGACGTGCCAGCCCGCTTTTGACGCACAGCCAGGTGGCCCCGAGAATTCCAACTTGTTTTCCCACGAACAGACCGAGCAAAATTCCAAGTGCCTCATGACTCGCCAGAGCGGTCTCAAATGACCCCCCCCCTAGATACACCCCTGAGTTCGCGAGTGCAAACACCGGCATGGCGCCAAAGAACACCCACGGATGGACGGAGTGCTCTATCCTTTGCAGAGGAGGTTCGACGCCTCGGCACATTCTCCTGAGGGATTGGATCACATCCTGGTTGCTGTTGCTCAAGTGTATGGTGTAGTCGCGCTCACCCTGAGATCTAAACCGTTGCAATAGCTTTGGAGCCACATCGACGAAGCGACGCGTGTTGACGCGGGATCTGGCAGGAATAGTCAGGGCCGCCAGGATCCCGGCTATCGTTGGGTGGACGCCCAAGAGGTACACGAATAACCAGAGAAGGGATCCCAGAAACAGGTAAGGCAGAGGACGGCGAAAGCCGAGAATGTTTATGAGGACGAGCGCCAATATTGTCCCGATTGCGGGAAAAAGATACACGAGATGCAGAGTGTCAGTGTAAAAAATCGCGATAATGATTACTGCCCCAAGGTCATCAAAAATCGCCAAGCTTACGAGGAACACCGGCAGAAACGACGGCACTCTCGACCCGAGGAGCGCCAAGGCCCCCAATACGAATGCGATGTCAGTAGCCATGGGAATGGCCCAACCGCGGGCCGTGGCCAAATCTTGATTCAGAAGGAAGTAGATTGCCGCGGGGACCACCATCCCGCCCGCTGCACCCGCAGCCGGTAACACCACCTGCTTGAACGAAGAGAGCTCTCCTACGAGCACCTCTCTCTTGATCTCAAGCCCGACTGCAAAAAAGAAGACGGTCATAAGGCCTTCGTTAATCCAGAAGTGCAACGATCGGTCCAGTGCAAATCCGTTCACTCCCATGGAGAAGATCGAATGGAACAACTTTTCGTACAGGTGCGAGAATGAGGAGTTAGCCCAAATCAAGGCAAGAACTGCACAGATAACCATCACTATCCCGCTGGAAGCCTGAATCGCGGAAATGCGCTCGAAGGGCCGCTTTATGATGCTCCCGATAGTCTCACCTCGAAGAAAGAGATCTTTTCCTAGAACCATGTCCCTCATATTTTGCTGCACTCCATCTTTGTGAATCGCTCAACAATTGAGCCTCATCCACTGCTATGCACGGCTCGTGCCAAAACCTTCCCATGAGCATGCGAAATGGGAATGTGTGCTGATATCAATGACATAATGGGGCATTACGAGTGAGGGGGCCGCACGGAAAGGACTCCCGGGAGGGAGAAAAAGCGCGATAATCCGACGCTGTTTCCCGGGGTGGGCTGGGCACAGGATAGGAATGTCTGACAATCGCGCTTATGGCTTCGGGTGTGTCAGCTTGGCGCGCTTCAGGCCAAATTTTCTTGCATGCCGGTGCATGGAATCACGAGATATTCCGAGAAGCCGCGCCGCTTCCTTCTGGTTTCCTTCCGTGCGCCGCAATGCCTCTATGCACAGCTCTTCGGTCACCCCATCAGTGATCTCTCTGAGAGTCTGCTCACCGGGGAATCTGACCTGAAACGCCCAGTCCTTTGACGCCTCGTCAGAAAAGGAGAGCCAGACTCGAAATCGACCTTTTCCTGACAGCATGATCGACCGTTCCAAAACATTCCGTAGCTCTCTGACGTTTCCCGGCCAGTGATATCTTCTCAACGCGGCCAAGTCAGTCGCATCGAACATCGGTATCTCGGGTAGGTGCAATTCTGACGCCAACTTGGAGACAATCTCTCCCGCGATGATCGGAACATCCTCGGACCTCTCCCGAAGCGGGGGAACCCTTATGGGAAAGACTCCGAGCCTGTAGAAGAGCGCCTCCAGAAATCGGCCTTCCTGAACTTCCGTTGCCAGGTCTCTATGGGTGGCTGCTATGATCCGAGCATTAACATGGATGCTCTTTTCGCCTCCTACCCGCAGGAACGATTTGGTGTCCAGAAACGTGAGTAATTTTGCTTGCAACGCGAGGGAGAGCTCGCCAATTTCGTTCAAGAGAATGGTGCCTCCCTCGGCCAGTTCCAGCAGCCCCCGCTTTCTTCTGCGAGCACCTGTGAATGCCCCTTCTTCGTGCCCGAAGAGCTCCGACTCAGCCAGTTCCGGGGCAATCGCGGCACAGTTTATGGCGAAGAAGGGGCCATCCGATCTTCTTGAGTGATCGTGTATCCATCGTACCAGGAAATCCTTCCCACTGCCGCTCTCGCCCTGGAGCAGGATGATACTGTCGGTGGTGGCGGCAAAATAAGCCTTGCTCAGCGTGTCTCGCATAGCCCTGGACGGGTACTGCTCGACCTTAATCGAGGGCTGCCCAACCAGTTTGCTTCGCTCAGTTATGTCGCGACTGACTCCACAGATGCCGATAACTTCACCGTCGTCGTTTCGCAAGGGGACCCTGATGTCGTGGAATGTCATATTCACGCCCTGTACCGGTCTCGTATGCTCCTCCTCGATTGATTCTCCCATCAGGGCCCTGAGGTCTGATTCTCGGATATTCTTGCCCGCCTCCTCTCCGAAGAAGTCCTCTGACGTGCCACCGACTATTTCGGAAGCCTTGCGACCGAGTAGCGCTTCCATCGCCGGATTCACATAGGTAAATCGACACGAAGTGTCCTTGATGAAGATACAGTCCGGAACGCTTTGCACAAGAGTCCGAAATCGTTCCTCGCTTCTACGGAGAGCCTCTTCGGCCTGCTTTCGCTTCGTCTCGTCACTGTATACGGTGACGATCTCTCCGGTGGGCAGCTTGTACACGAAGTAGTCTCTCCATCCTTCCAGTCTCTTGTCCTTGTACTTCGTTACAGGATGGTCGATCGGTTTGCCACTTTTAACTACTGCCCGAAAAACCTCCAGTAATCCGAACTCTTTTATTCGTGGAAAGACTTGCGATATGCTCTTGTCACGGACCTCGCTCTTCTTGATTTGGTCTATTTTTTCCGCAGCCTTATTCAAATCGACCACGAGAAAGTCTTCTCCGCCTTCCGTCGGTCTGTAGATAACCACGCCGTTGAGCATGTAATCGAGCAGAGCCTTGTACCGTGTTCTCGTGTGTCGGAAGCCCTGTTGCAGCCTTTTCGCGCGAACGAGCTTGGATTCAAGGTCCGCTATTTTTGCGACAAGGTCTTCGATTTCTCTCGATGCCACTTGTCTTGCCCTCCTGCGACGTCATATTAAGCAAGTCATGGTTTGACCACCATGAGGAAATCATAGCAGAACTTTTCACAGCTTGGCATCCCTTTCGCGTTGTCCCCTCCAGAGGGGCTTCGGCACCTTGCCAATTGCCCACCGGAATGCTCACGGATTTGCTCATCCAATTGAGCGCTGGAGGGTTTCTCCGATGCGGTTCCCGTTGGTCACCGCAAACCTGTCCTACGAGAACAGCACTGAGGTGCTTGGGTCGGAACGGCTTACTGGAGCACTACTGGAAAGGCTCACCCACAGCAGCTCTGACGGGCGAGTTTTTTTGCGCGTTAGAACGGTGGTATGATCCGCGCT
>CAZGNL010000222.1:0-7023 GCA_964527475.1 uncultured Syntrophaceae bacterium | reverse complement strand
TACAACTGACAGGTACTTCATGCTTGCGATCAAGAGGGCGACGCATGCGTCGCCCCTACCTCCTTGGCCCGCAGCTGTTGGCCCGGTCTCCCGGCGGTCATCGGCGCCCCGAGGCGCTTACCGCAGGCGGCAGGCTAATTTTGTGACGGACCCTTAGGGCCTGCCGCGAAATAACGTTGGCATTCTCCTGTAGGGGCGGACCTATGTGTCCGCCCTTTCCCGCGTGCGCACCCCTACATTGGGGCAGACACGCAGAGCCTGCCCCGGACTCCGATCCGGGGTCTGCCCCTACAATTGCGTCAGCAACCTGCTGCAAGGTTTGTTTTGTGACACACCCTAAGTTAACGCTTACGGGGGTAGAGGGAGGGTGATCTTCGCACCGAATGTCAATGCGCATCACTATAGAATCCATACTGTCTGAAGATTTGAATTGCCACGCCGGGCCAATGAGGATAGTATCCTGCGATCATGGATAAGGGAAGAATACTCATAGTCGACGATCAGCATGAGATCATCAGGTCGCTCCAGGCAATATTGGCCGACGAAGGGTACGACGTGATAACCGCGGAGGACGGCCAAGAGGCCCTGCACGCGGTTCAGAATGAATCTCCCGATGTGGTTTTCTTGGACGTTTGGATTCCCGGCATAGACGGCATGCAAACCCTCAAGGCGATCAGACGCATCGATCCACAGTGTACTATAGTGATGATGAGCGGTCACGGCACTATTGAGACCGCGGTGAAGGCCATTAAACTCGGGGCCACCGATTATCTTGAAAAACCGCTCAATCTGGATGACGTTCTTCACCTGGTAGAGAAGTCTGTGGCTGCCGGATCAGCCGCGGACAGGCCCACGCGAGTCAACGGTTCCACGCCGGATCTGTTGATCGGCGCGTCGGATCGTGCAGTCAATCTGAGACGTGCGGTTAAGAACGCGGCAGCGGAAACAGGGTCGGTCTGGCTGGTGGGCGCCAAGGGCGCGGGCAAGGAATTTGCCGCCCGAATCATACACGGCCTGGAAGGCAAGGATAGAGCGTCCCTGATAAAAGTGAGGTGCAGCGACCTGACCGAAGCCAATTTTGAAGAGAGGCTGCTGGGAAAGAGCAACGATGCAAATAGCTCCAGACAAGGTAGCCTCCAGCTCGCGGTTGGTGGAATGCTCCTACTGATTGGTATCGACCGGCTCAGGACATCTTTGAGACCCAGACTGGTCGAACTTGTACAGAACTTCTCCGGCCAACCCCATGAGAAGGCATCTACCTCCCAACACCGTTTCAGAATAGTCTCCACATCTACGATCGACCCTGAGACTCTCGTGTCCCGCAGTGATTTCCCGGGACAACTCCTTGATCTGTTCGCGCAGCGGATCATTAGACTCCCAACTCTGAGCCAGAGGGCCCAGGACATACCGCTTTTCGTAGAGCATTTTCTCAAAGAGGCCTCCAACGAGTTTGACCGGGAAATCACCGAAGCGGACAAAGAGGCCATGGCCGGCCTCTCGAACTATGAGTGGCCCGGGAATGTCAAAGAATTGAAGATATTGCTGGAACACGCGGTAATGACGGCCCCGGGGCCGCGTATTACGGCCAATGATTTGCTCATTCCCGGAATGGGACGGACGTTGCTCGACGACCGGCAGCCTTCCGGCCCCAGGGCGCAACGCGTGGACCCATTCGATGCCCCCCCCTCTTCGCTTCCCGAAGTTACGGCGCGGGAGAAGCCGTTGGGCATTCCCGAAGAACGGCCCGGGCGTCCAGGCCGGGCCCTCAGACAGACTACTCTCAAGGGAAAAGTGGTGATGTACGGCCAGGGGCTCCATTCCGGGGCAAAGACCGGCCTGACTCTCTCTCCTCTTCCACCCGGCAGTGGAATCGTCTTCGGTCACATTACTTCTGAGGGCACAGTGAGGGCTGCCCTGGAAGAAGTTGAGTCCACGGAAATGGCCACGTCTCTCACCGGCCCTGACTGCAGCGCGAGGACTATTGAGCATCTGATGGCCGTATTCCACGTGTACGGTCTCACCAATCTACTGGTGAAGATATCCGGAGAGGTCCCAATAATGGACGGCTCCGCCCTGGAGTTCTGCCATTTGGTGGAGAGCGCTGAAATCCTGACACAGGACGAGCCTGTCCGGGAGGTCCGTGTCACCGAACCCATAGAGTTAACCTCACTCCAGGGCGCGTCCAAGAGCATGAAGGTCGAGCCTTCCGATCTGTTCGTAGTCGAGTACCATATGGACTATCCGCCACCCATAGGGAAGCTCCATATGACTTACCGCTGCAATGACCCGGAGGATTTCAAGGAGCAGATCGCTCCCGCCCGAACATTTGGGTTCGTCAAGGACATGAGGATGATGGACGAGATGGGTCTGGCCGGAGGCGGTCGACTCTCCAACGTGGTGCTTCTCGACGACGAAAAGGTGGTCAACCCACCACTGAGATTCCCGGACGAGTTCGTGCGTCACAAGATCCTCGACATCATAGGAGATTTCTACCTTCTCGGGCGCCCATTCATAGGCAAGGTGACAGCCCGCCAGACCGGCCACACGGAAAACGTCGCCATGCTGAAATTGATCAAAGAAAAGATGGCAATCGGATAGAGCAACTGACACGGCTGTGCAGTGTCAGTTGCAGGATTTGGGGGGCGTGGAAGAATGCTGGAGGCTCTTTCTTGTAAGAAACCGCCCCCAGACCCCCGCAAAGAACTTCCAACTGGCGATGGTAAAGGCTTTGCTTTGGATTCGGTTTTGTTGTCGTAAGTACTGGGGTGCTTCGCAGAGGCGCAAGAAGAATGCGGGGAGGGGCTTTTCTTGCAGAAAAGCCCCTCCCCGCACCCCACTCCAATGGACCTTTGGTTGATCTGATACCCTCAGCTATGCGAGCCACGATTGCAGGGGCATTGCACAGAGGCTGTATCAAAACTCAATTTCATACACGGGTCGTGGTACCCAGCTGAGGGCTTCCACGGAGGACAGTTTGTAATACATTGAAATGACAGATCGTGGCACGATTTGGTTTGTTTTCAAGTTTTGATACACTTTCCATGCTGCGCGCCTGCGCGCCTACGCGCCATAGCCCACCGGGCCCCTTTTGTAGGGGCGACCACCGGCACTTCGTTCCGGGCACTTTCATGCTTCGTCCATTGGGATGCGCTACGCTCATGAAGCGTGGCCGGGGGGGCGGTTCTCATTCCTGCTCGGGTCAAGAAAAACCCTGAGACAAAGGATCCCAATACTGGTTCCAACGATGAAGATCAGGACGTTCAAGCCCTCAATCTCCACGAATTGGATCAGTTCCTCCGGTATATCCCCCATCGCGCACATGAACGCGTACAAATCCCACGCTTGCAAAAGCGCCCATGCTGCTCCCGAGAAGAAAACCGCAGAAAAATAGAGGTTCGTCCATCGCTTGCCCTGCACGCTCCGGCCGGCCCACCGTAATCCTCTGAACCCCTGAATAATCAGGTAGGGCCCCAGGATGATGAACAGAATCGCCAACCATGCGACACCTGGGCTTGTGCCACCGATCACCATTCCGGCAATCAGACGTGAGAGATCCGGGCCCAATGAACCTTCGTGCAACCGAACAGCGCTCAGCGCCGCCGGAATCACCGCGACGCTGAGCACGAATATCAGAATTTCCCTCGCAACTATTCTCATCATCAGGACCGCTGACTACTCAGCCGCTAATTGGAAATCGGATTGAATGTGACAGATCGATTCCGAGATTCTGCAACACAACTCGGAATCCCAATGTAGACAACTATAACACTGAAATCCGCGCGTCCGCGCGATAAATGCCCCAAAATAACTCAGGGTAGCTGAGACACGAGGAATGGGCAAACCACACAGACTCAGAGTAGGAAGATTAGAATGTTCAGCCACAGGGGACACAGAGAGCACAGAGATGAATAACTCTTCTCTGTGATCTCTGTGTCCCCTGTGGCTAAATCTCTTCTCTGCGGTGAGACCCTCGTCGGACCTTGACTGGTAGTCGGTCTCAGCCCCGCAGCGCTTTTTTCTTTCCGGATCGAAGAATCGTGATATGATAGTTTGCTCTTTCAGTACCTATCAAGCCCGATGGGATGTTGAACCTCACGGGGAAGAGGTAGCTCTTGCGTCCGTGGATTGTGGCCGGGGGCCTTCCGTAAGCTGAGTGCCACTGTGGGGGGCGCCGGCCTGATCTGTTCTTCCCTCAGACTTTCACAATAGAATCAAGGAGTGATTCATGGAAAAGATCTGGACAAAATCGTATGCGGAAGGGGTTCCGGAGAACATTGACTTTAGGGACATAACCCTACCACAGGCGCTTACTTCCAGCGCTAAAAAATACCGAAACAATGC
This sequence comes from uncultured Syntrophaceae bacterium, assembly GCA_964527475.1. Taxonomy (GTDB): domain Bacteria; phylum Desulfobacterota; class Desulfomonilia; order Desulfomonilales; family Desulfomonilaceae; genus CAZGNL01. Next base: position 2,682 of record CAZGNL010000222.1, on the reverse strand, counting down.
TGCGCTGCTCTTTCAGGGTACCACGATAGACTATGAGCAGCTTGACGACATGGTGTCCAGGTTCGCAGCGGGTCTCCAAGGCCTCGGTGTCAAACCGGGGGACACAGTGGCTCTGCTGATGCCGAATCTAATCCAGACAGTGGTGGCCACGTATGGCATTTGGCGTGCGGGAGCAGTTGCGGCTATGAATAACCCGTTGTACACAGATCCTGAGCTGGTGCATCAGTACAACGACTCGGGGTCTACCTTTCTGGTGTGTCTGGACGTGCTGGTTCCGAGAATGATCAATCTCAGGCAAAAGACCGGTATCACGAAGATAATTTCGTGTCATATCAGGGACTACCTGCCGTTTCCGAAAAAGCAGCTTTTCCTGATGTCCTTCATCAACAAGGGCATGCACCGCGACACATCAGGGGAGCCGGATGTCTATGAGTTTACGGACCTGGTGAAGAGCAATGATCCGATTTCTCAACCGCACAAGAATGGCATGGACGATACCGCGGTCCTCATGTACACTGGAGGAACCACCGGCGTGTCAAAGGGAGTGCAACTGACCCACGGCAATCTCTCTTGCAACTGTCAGCAGGGAGACGCGTGGTTCCCGGGCTTTGTCGAGGGCAGTGAAATCGTAATCGGCGCGCTCCCCATCTTTCATTCTTTCGGACTGACTACCGCGATGAACATTGCTGTTTTCAGCGGCTTTGCCAACGCGTTGATTCCCAAACCCGAGCCCAAGACTATACTCGACGCCATCGACCAGTACAAGGCGACCTACATCCCCGCTGTTCCTACCTTGTACAACGGAATGATCAACTTCCCCGACTTGAAGAAGTACAGCCTGAAATCCCTGAAAGCCTGCTTTTCAGGCGGAGCGCCGCTCCCCATGGAGACCATTCGAGTATTTGAAGAGATGACCGGTGCACAGATTTGTGAAGGGTACGGCTTGACGGAGACTTCACCGGTTACGCACATCAACCCGTTCGGTGGAAAGACCAAACCCGGCACCATCGGATTGCCGCTGCCCAACACAGAGGCCAAACTAGTCGATGTGGACGATTACTCGAAGGAGGTAACGGAAATCGGCCAACCCGGGGAGATCTGCGTAAAGGGCCCCCAGGTTATGGCCGGATACATCAACCGGCCGGAGGAAACCGCGGCCGCGCTCAAAGACGGGTGGCTGCTCACCGGCGACATAGCCGTCATGGACGAAGAGGGCTACTTCAGCATCGTTGACCGCAAGAAAGACATGATCATCTCCGGGGGCTTTAACATCTATCCCAGGGACGTTGACGAAGTGCTCTTCGGACATCCCAAGATCATGGAGGCGTGCGCCATCGGGGTTCCGGACGAATATGCGGGAGAACGTATCAAGGCCTTCGTGGTGCTCAAAGAGGGCGAAACCATAACCGCGGAAGAGGTCGTAGGCTACTGTAAGGAGAATCTCGTCAAGTACAAAGTGCCCAAATACGTTGAATTCGTCGACGATCTGCCCAAGAGCGCGGTAGGAAAAATACTTCGCAAAGAACTGAGACAGATGGAACTGGAAAAACAGGGCACATAAAGCCGCGGAATATCTCTCCGGTTCCCGGGCGCAGCCCTAAGGGCCTGCCACGAAACAACGTTGGCTTACTCAGTAGGGGCGGACCTATGTGTCCGCCCTTTCCCGCGTGCGTACCCCCCATACCCCACATTGGGGCCGACGCTCAGAGGCCTGCCCCTGACTCGAACAGGGGTCTGACGCTACGGCTGAGGGCTTCTACCTTTTCTTCGGCTTCAGCTTTTTCTCCGTCTTGGAATTGTTCCGGCCCTTCAGTCTTTTCCGGACATCTCTACCGGTAAGCTCTCGCAGCGCGTCGGAAGCGACCCACCGGGCGGATTTGTAGGGCATTTCATTGATCTTGCGGGCCCATTTGACGGCCTCGGCGTTAAGATTCGGATTTCGTTTGCCGATCTGGCGCAACGCCCAATTGACCGCCTTTTTCACGAAATTCCTTGAATCTACGGATTCTCTTGCAATATCAGGCAGGAACTTGAGGAACTCTTCATCCGAGGCTTCCTTGTCATGAACTGCGAGCACGGCCATGAGCGCGAATCCGGCCCGTTTGACAAACACTTCATCCATTTCACTCCACTCGGCAGCCTTCTCATGGGCATACGGTGTCTTGCGAAACAGGTTGTTGCAGCACTGATCGCACAGGTCCCAGGAGTCGAAGTCCCGCACCCAGCGGTCCATTTGCTCCGGAGTGACCTGCTTGGGATCGTCGATCATAGTGGCGAGTATCCGGGCCTCGTGAATACCCGAGGCCCAGAATCGGTCGGCATAAGTGTGTTCATTGCGGTATTTCTTAGCTACCCGCCTGAGATCGGGGATCGATATCCCGTAAGCGCTCTCCGTGTTGATTCCGGCCTTGGCCTTGCCGGCGACAACGTCCGGGTCGGATAAGGCTTTGAGCTGATCAAGAATCTGTTTCGGTCCCATGTGACACCTCAAAGGGGAAATCCCACTTCAAAATAGGTCCACTGGAATCGCTCCCGATCCACCGTGTGATCCAGCACCGCGAGGGAGCATATCCGGCGGGTTCGTGGAACCAGCGCTCCACAGGGAACACAGATCATTCATGGCTCATCTGTAATGGTTCACCGGGCTTGAAGCGGTTCTGCGCCCGGTGAGAATGGAGGGCC
>CAZGNL010000221.1:0-7039 GCA_964527475.1 uncultured Syntrophaceae bacterium | reverse complement strand
CCCCCGGCATAGCGTTCACGACTGGACATGGTTTCGTTTCTGATCGTACATGACTGAATGGTTCCTCCAAATTCTGCGGCCGTCTTTGCACGGTCGATCGAAATATGCTATGAACATTAGTGGTGCAGTACTATTGTGATCAGCCTCACGGTTGATTGCGCAAGGCACGCATTCCCATATCCATATCATTCGCCGGCGGTGCGAGTATCCATAGTCCGGTTGACCAACGGCAGGCGCTTTATGCCAACCCGGTACAAGATTCTTATCGCGGAAGATCACACCCTTATGCGGGAGGGGCTCAAAGCACTGCTGTCCACCGACCCCAAACTTGAGGTTGTGGGAGAAGCAAAGGATGGGCGTGAAACCGTCGATCTTGTCATGAAACTGGAGCCCGACCTGTTGCTCCTGGATTTGTCAATGCCTCGGTTGCACGGCCTTGACGCGATTCAGGAGATCAGGAAGAGTGGGCCGAGGGCCAAGATACTGGTGCTCACGGTCCACAAAGACGAAGAATTTATTCTGGCGGCGTTCAAAGCTGGCGCGGACGGGTACATCCTCAAAGAGGCCTCTCATGTGGAACTGGAAATGGCTATTCAGAGTGTCTTGTCCGGTCAGCTATACGTAAGCCCTGCCATCTCAGCAATGGTCATTGAGGGGTTTCTGGAAGGTAGGCAGACTATTAAGTCCGAAAGCTCCTGGGAAACGCTGACCCCTCGGGAACGGGAAATTTTGAAATTGATTGCGGAAGGCCATACCAGCAAGCAGATTTCGAGTATGTTGTTTATCAGCGTAAGGACGGTGGAGACCCACCGGGCCAATCTGATGAAAAAGCTGGATGTCCACAGCGTTGCAGCCATAACAGCGCTGGCTGCGGAAAAGGGGCTGATCAGTCGCTAAGGCTCAGCCTCTCCGGGGGCCAAAACGCTCTGATCGCGGCCCCGAGTCCGGGACCGGTTAGAAGATCATATTCCCCTCCTGACAATTCGGTCCGTTCCTTCATACTCGCCAGGCCGAAACCTCTTTTGTCGGAGTCGAGCATCAAGGTGGAGTCCAGATCGAACCCGACACCATTGTCTTGAATGACCAGTTCAATGCCTCCGTTCCTGCGTCCCAAGTCTACGGTCAGTCGATCTGATCGGCTATGTTTGGCTACATTATTCGAGGCTTCCTGCACGATCCGGAAAATGACGATTTTCAAATGTTCGGGAACCTCCGCTTCCTCGATCTCGATCCTTTTTTCCATGGCAATATTGGGATACAGTTTCTCAAACTGCCTACAGAACCAACTGATGGTGGACAGGATGCCTAACTTGTCGAGCATCGAAGGGCGCAGATCTCTCGACAGACGACGCACATCCTCCACTGTCTGTTGAATCATGGGGATGAGGTCCCATAGTGGGGCGACTTCAGCGGGTATCTGCCCATGAGGTATTGTTTTCATAACGCTTTCCACATGTACTTTGATAGCGGTTAGGGCTTGCCCGATCCCGTCGTGGAGCTCCATTGCCACGCGCTGTCTTTCCGTTTCCTGGGCAGACATCAGCTTGGCGGACAATACCCGCAATTCCTTTTCCGAAGCCAGCAAGGCCGCTTCGGCCCGTGTGCGCTCCGCCACTTCCTGCCTGAGATGCTCATTGGCTTCGACCAGTTCAATGCTTCTTTCGCGCACGAGATCTTCCAGATGGTTTCTATGACGTCTGAGTTCTTCCTCCACCTGTTTGCGTTCCGTAATGTCCCGCGCCATGCCGCGGAACCCGATGGCGTGACGTTGGCGATCCCGGATCAAGGAGACCGAGAGTTCAATGTGCCTCCTGACACCATCTTTTCTGCAAATCTCCCAAACAACGGCGCGTGCGGGGCCACCGGTGGCGTATACCTTACTGAAGGTCTGGTCAATAGTTTGCGCTTCTTGTGGAGCCGCGCATTCCTTATAGCTCACCCCAAGCAGATCTTCCGGGAGATAACCCGGAATGCGGGCAAAGGAATCGTTGAAGAATGTGAATTTGCCTTTGAGGTCCACTTCATAGTACCCGTCCTCAATTTGTTCGATGATGGTCCGGTACTTCTCTTCCGACTGAAGAAGAGCTTCTTCGCTCTCCCTTTGTTCGGTGATGTCTACGACTGTTCCGATGTAGGCCGGTTGGTCCATGTATCTTGCCGCGACGTTACTCAGATCCAACCAGGCAACCGAACCGTCCTTTCTTATGGCACGGAAAGTGTAACGGTCCGGATAGACAAACCCCTTACCTCGCCGCAAGCCTGGATCGCTGACTAGTGGTCTGTCTTCCTCATGAACCACTTCCCGGAAATCCAGGCCGATGAGATCTTCCTCCCGCTCGTACCCCAACATTCTCGTAAACCGTGGATTGACGTACTGAAACCGTTCGTTTTGGATCACATAGATCCCGGCCAAGGAGCATTCAGCCAAGGTGCGGTATTTGTCCAACATCGAACTGTACTCGGTCAGAGTTGAACGCAACGACCGGTTTTCTCGCTTCAGTTCTTCAATCTGGTCAACCATGGCGGTACCCCCGTTGTTCTCACGAACCCCCAAGTGGAGGTCACGACACCAGTATACCAGTGGCAACATAGCATGCCAGAAAATTCGGCACGTTGAAGGTAACCGTTCACCGTGAACTTACAAGCTCCGGGAATCACGTATGGGGGAGGTTTGGAGGGGGAGCTACTGGGCGTAGGGCCAATTTGCGAGCCGGTTGGTGTAGGAGCTTCATTTATGGTCCGTACCGGCCCCCCGGGCGTGGGTGCTTCGAGAAAGGTTTTGGGTTTGTGCTTCGCACGGGGACACGGGGATATGGAGGGATGGGCCAACTTGGTCGAAGAACGGACATATCGTGCAGAACCTATTGACACCACGTCGAGTGGACCCTCCATTCTCATCGGGCGCAGTACCGCTTCAAGCCCGGTGAACCATTACGATTCGGTTGTCTTTTCGCCGGCCTGGAAATGGGAACTGTAGCGTTTTGCATGCACCTTGGTGAGTTCCGCTCCGAAGAGAAACACCTGGGCGGAGTAGTAAACCCACAATAGCAGAATAATCAGTGATCCGGCAGCGCCGTAGATTGAGGGGAGTGTGCTGAACCCCAGGTACATGCCGAAAATGGACTTCCCCAGGAGGAACAGCAATGTTCCTGCAACAGATCCCGTCAGAGCGTTGCTCCAACTGACTTTGGTATCCGGAATCAGCTTGTAGGCAAGGGCCAGCAAAATGGGGATCATTGCGAAATCTACCATCATACGGAGCCAGCCCAGTACATACGATGGAATAGGGATTGTGTCAGCCATGAATCGGTCGATCGCGGAGAGCACCGCGCTTGCCGCCACTGATACAAGAATGAGAACCCCCATGCCCACCACAAAAACAAAGGAGACGGCTCGCGTGTAGATGATGTTGAGGACTCCGCGGCCCCGTTTTGGTTTTACATCCCAGATGGTGTTGAGGGAGCTTTGCAGTTCGGCAAAAACCGCGGTTGCCGCCACCAGAGCAATGGCGATTCCAATGATCGGGAGGCGCCTGCTGCTGAGATCAAGCAAGAGACTGTCCAGCACGGATGAAATGTAGACCGAGGTCTCTGGAGTCACCAGTTCCTTGACCTTGTCCAGCAGCACTGATTTGGCCGTGGATGAGTCGACGAATGTTCCGGCTATCCCCAGACCTATCAGGAGCGCGGGCCCAAGTGAGAAAGTGGTGTAGAAGGCGAGCGCGGCTGCCATCCGAGGTACGTTATCCTCCAGCCAGGCTTCAAGGGCTGCTTTGGTCAAAGCCCCGGATTCTCTCACAAGCTGTGCCAACATTGTCGGAATCATGGTCCAAAAACAGTTTCCAGCCACTTGCCGTCTCCCTATGCCTATCCGCGGTCCGAACCGCCTGATGCCGCCAACCGGTCAATCATGTGCCCGTCATGCCTCAGAACCCGAGCCACTCCTTGTGCCCGCGAGCAAATTGGCCACAGGCGATGTAATTTCCACCTTCTCCAGGACGACCTTTACCACTGAGGTCAAGGGTACGGCGAGTATCATCCCGGGAAAGCCCCAAATGGCGCCCCACAAAACAAGCGCGGCCAGCACGGTGACGGGATGCAAGTCCAGGGATTTGCCCAGCATCCTGGGTTCTACCACGTTGCCGATGACGTTCTGGGCAACAGCCATGAGCAGCAGGGCCACCAAGACCGAGGTCATGGACAGGTCCGGCATGAAGAGCATCACGGGTAACGGTACGAGCGTGGCTATGACCGACCCCAAGTTAGGAATGAAATTGAGCACAAAGGCTATGGCCCCGAATGATATGGCATATGGAACTGCGAACAACCTGAGAATCAAGAAGACGAGAAATCCGGTCAACGCGGAAAGCAGGATCTTGGTGGTCACGTATTTCTTGATTCCGGTTTCTATTTCTGAGTAGATCCCGTCCTGTCGCTCGCTCGCAACCGACTTCCCCGCAAGAAGGAATATCACGAAAAGAAAGATCAAGAATGCGTTCGATAGAAAGGAACTCATAGCCTTAATCAGCCCCAACAGCGCCTTGTTTACCATTCCGGGCGGAAGAATGGATCCGATGTCCATTTCGGCTTTAAAATCTACGCCGAATGCGTGCAACAACCGGGCGGCTTCAGGTCGCCTGAGGAGTTCAGCCAGGTGAGCTTCGTACGTCTTCGCGTTTGAAGCCAGGTCCCCGAGAGAGTCAGCCACGGCGCCGCCGGTAAAAGCCATGACAACGAGGACAATGATTAACGTGACCGTTATGGCGAGAGATCGAGGAAAACGCAGGTACCGGGCCTGGATATCGATCAACGGGGTTAGAATGGTCGCAAGAAGTGCGGCCAGAACAAGGGGAACAACCACCGACTGGAGCCAATGCAGGCAGAAGGCTCCCATGATTGCAGTCAAAATCAACAAGCACACGGTTTGTACACGGGCTTCGGTCTTTGAATTATCCATGAATCACCTCCCAGACAGTTTCCCTGGAAAACGTCTACCTTGTATTCGATCAAAATCCTGTTCAGCGCAACCAGCTTCTCAACTTGCGTACAACTCTGTCAAAATAGTCCATGCCCGCCCTTTTCTTGAGGATATTCACCAGCAAATCAGGATAGTCCGTGATTACGTTGTCAACTCTGAGATCTACGAAATACTCCATTTTCCCCGCGTCATTCACCGTCCAAACATGGACTTCCATATCCCTTCGACGTGCCCGTCGGATCAAGCCGGCTGTTGCCAGATTTGATTCAACACTTATCAGGTCAACATCCAGAGAAGTCATATCGCCTATGGCTTTGGCTACAATGTGTCCAATCCTGATTCTGTCATTGAGTCGTCGCACCGTCCTCAGCCCCTTATAGTCCAGGGACGCAACAAAGCAATGTTCTTCAAATTTCTTTTGCTCTATGATTTCCACTACCTTCTCAGCAAGTTGCTTGTCGTGTCCATTGTACTTCAGTTCTATGTTGAGTCCTATTCTGCCTTTTGCCACGTCAATTGCCTCTGAAAGGGTCGGTATCCGTTCCCCGGCAAACCGTGGAGAGAACCAACTTCCTACGTCAACCGCGGCCATTTCCTTGTAAGTGGTTTCCCATATCTTCTTGTCTACACCTCCAACCCTCATAAGATCACTGTCATGCAAAAGCACGATGACCCCGTCGGCTGTCTCTTGAACATCGATCTCGGCAAAATCCGCTCCATCGTCAACAGCCTGTCTTATGGCGCTGAGTGTGTTTTCAGGCGCCTTCTTCGAACTGCCTCTATGAGCGGTCACTTGCACGTTGTCTTCCATTTTTGAGTCATCGTGTACTGAAATGGCAACGATTACTATTGAAACGCACACTGTTGCCACAAGCAACCACGGTACACACTTGGCGAGCTTTCCACCAGTTGACATCCGGGGGCGCTCCACTTCCGAATCAAAGGTAGGATCAGGCGGGACAAGAGACTGTTCCTGATGACGCTCGTAGTACAGCCTCGCAATCAAGGTCCCCAGGAACGGAAACGCAATGATGGAAATGAAGCCTGTGACGCCGTAGTTGACGGCCAAGACGATTACTGCAAAAACCAGCGGTCTGTTGAAGAGAGTTGCAATGCCACCGCCTAGTAAATATGCAAGACCACTGACGATGGAGGTACCGATTGCCATGAGAGCGAAGAAAACTGCCAACGAGACAACAACTATGGCGCTGATTCGACCAAACGAGCCTTTGATCAGGCCACGGCTCCTTGACAGCGCTTCAAACAGGATCTTTCTTTCGAATAGGTGTACCGGTACGCAAAACAGCCAGGATACGATAAGGTACACCCAAACCACAAGTAATCCAAAGGCAAGTAACAGACCGATGAACAATGCGGACCAGAAGGCCGGGGGCCTGTGAGCCAGGTAATAACTGATGTCGTAGTCGGTGAGTAAGGCAAAATAGGTGGCTGCCAACCCCACCAGGAAAGGCAGGCTGACGAGGGCGTACGCGAGTGACTGCACCCCACTGATGCCGATGATGCCGCCCATGTGCCTAAAAGCTTGCTGCAAGGCTGTGCGCCCGGAAACTGATCGTCCTCGGAGAGAACTGTACGCGATTGTGATCAGACCGGCAAAATCCAGCAACAGAATGGAAAGATTTGAGACACCCCAGAGCAAAACAGATGCTATTCCCGGGAGGCTTATGAAATATGCCACTAACCGTTCATTGGTCACCGAGGAGTGGCCTGTAAATGAAATGAAATATGCTCCCACCAAGACTGCAATGGGACCGAGCACAACGAGAGAGATGACCTTAAAAAGGATTTCGTAGGAAAACAGCGATGATATGTTTTTCCTGAATTCGCGGGCAGCAAGGACAAAGATCGTGACCATGCTCTTTTGACTATTGTTTCCTGTCAATGGCAGTCATCCTTTCAGTTTCCTTCCGAGGGCACGAGTAGTCACCCGTCGTAATCGTTCACCGGGCTTGAAGCGGTTCTGCGCCCGGTGAGAATGGAGGGGGCGACTCATCTCCCCCTCCAAACCTCCCCCATACGTAATTCCGGGAGCTTGTACGGT
>CAZGNL010000220.1:0-7200 GCA_964527475.1 uncultured Syntrophaceae bacterium | reverse complement strand
GCGCGGATCATACCACCGTTCTAACGCGCAAAAAAACTCGCCCGTCAGAGCTGCATCTTGAAGTCGCGCCCGGTAATGGGCGTGTATCACCGCGAGGCCTCGTGCCTGCAATAGCGCGGTGCCGGTATGAGTGCTTGAGGTGATTTGAAATGTTCGCAGGTACTTCACTCGGGGGGCGGGTAGTTGACTGCGAAATCCTCACAAGACACCTTTCTGAAGAGAAGGACCGCGGCCCCTCGGAATTCCTTGTGCTCGACCAGAGTCAAGCGATCTCTCAGGAAATCCACGAAGCCCTGCTCCGGATGTGTGTTCCCCCACAAGAAACACAGGTAATCCGGCTTTTCATCACACACCGCGGATCTAACCAGTGCCAGATCACGCACTCCCCCGGCCAGTGGCCGCACTTTTAGAGGGCTTCCCAATCGTCTGAAGTAATAGTCAAAACAGCTGGCTGAATTGGCCAGACCAAATACTAAAGATCCTCTGGGCAATGCTCGTATTTCGACTACGTATTTGGTGGCTTCACGAAATTGGTCCCTGAATGGTCTTGAATAATAGGTTCTCAGAAATAGCAAGTCCACCAGAAAGACGGTCAAAAGGAATGTCACCGCGAGAAATAGATTTCTTTGACGCAGAGGCGCCACGCAGGCGGCCCGTGCTAATAGCAAATATGCCGCAGGCATGGAAATAATAAAATATCTACCGGCGAGAATTGAATTTCCGAAAATCGATTTTAGAAAAGCACCCAAGAAAGGAACAACAAGCCACAGGAAGAGCAGCAAATCCGGATCAAGAAAAGGCTTGTCAACTTCGTTATCGTCATCCTTCTTGTGTCTCTTCGAGTACTTGTGCCAGCCAAGGAAGCAGTACATGCAAACCGCTAGACCACCGAAAACCGGCGAGAGGTTGAAAAACGAGCAAAACGTCCTCCAGATGGTCATGGGCGTTGCCGGATGCCAATCTGCGGAGCTGCGCAGCACATGGTCCCACATTACAGGCATCCAAGGGGCAAAGGCCAGCGCGATACAGACGTAGATCAAAAGTACCCACGCCAGCCGTTTGAAATCCCTAACGAACAATGTAAAGGCCAACACCGCCTGAAGTCCAACAAAGTACAGTCCAAAATAATGTAAGTAGGAAGATACCGCGGCCGTGGAACAGTAAACTGCCACCCATACCCACGAGGGAGGCAATTTTCTATTAAGAGTGTCTACTATCACGATCCAGGAGTAAGTCGCTGTGAGTGAGAAGGCAAGGAGCATCGAGTACATTCGCGCCCATTGACTAATGGACACGGGATTGCACAATACAGCCATCAATGAAGCCGCGATAAGCGCCTCTGATGTTGAATACAAACGAAGTCCAATTAGGAAAACCAGGAAAACAGATACCACCCCTGCCACTGCCGATGGAAATCTTAAGACATATTCGGAATCTCCAAAATATTTTATCCAGGCGTACAGAAAGGCGGGATATCCCGGTGGATGTCTATCTCGAACTGCTCCTCCCATGACCGCCTGGCTAATGCTTTCACTGCTGGATGTGTTAACACTGAACAGTTCGTCGTTCCCCAGGGATTGCACATCCAATCCGCTGAAACGGAGTACTGATGCCACGATCAAAATAACCGCCAAGAGCAGGATCGTCTTTTTGCCGCTCATGCAAGAACCTCTTGTCAACAATTAAGGGGCACACGCACCCTACAGCAGTATGGGCGCTGCCAGACTTCCCTTCTAAGAAATATCTCCACCGGATTTAGCTGAAAGCTTCGGAGAAACTAACTGGGGCAATCGTAACAAGAACCCAGAGTACGACGATCCTATCGAGCGTTCATAACCGGAATCATGCCGCCTAGTCCCTGATCCGGGGATGGCCGGTCCAGTGACGATGGGCGAACACCTCAAACCCCGAACTGCCGGCGACTCATCTCGGATAGCAATCAACGACGCTAATTCTCACCATTTGTGTACGAAGATTGCCCCTTGTGCCGGTTTGTGAGCTTAGCTCACGTTCGGCAAACTGTCAAAAACAATTTTGTGTAACCATTCAGTCACTTGGGGGGCGACGGGAACGACCACTGTCTCGAGTCTATAGCGGTTCTCGAAATCTATTTCGGATTCCTCCGAAACTTCTTACTGTGGCGCAGACTTTCCAGTCTGCGAATCCGTGAGAACTTTCGAGAACTGCTATAACGGATGATAATACCAATGCGCGTTCAAACAAGTGATAAAGAGCACTGCTGGGCAAGCCGGCAGTGGCACCCAAGAACCCGATCTCACTCTCTTGATTGCGCATTGGTATTAGTCTATCTTCAGTGCGAGATCCAGATCCTCCAGTATGTCTTCTATGTCCTCGATGCCAACGGAAAGCCGGACAAGGTCGGGGGAAACGCCTGCTTCGCTCTGCTGCTCGGGAGTCAGTTGTGAGTGAGTTGTGCCGGCCGGGTGAATAGCCAGGCTCTTGGCGTCTCCCACATTGGCGAGATGGGAAAAGAGGCTGAGGTTGTTGATAAACTTCTCCGCGGCCGCCGCTCCGCCTTTGATTCCGAAGACAACCACCGCTCCACCGGCCCCGTTCTTGAAGTAACGTTGAGCCGTGTCGTACGATGGATCGCCTTCCAGGCCCGGGTACAGTACCCACTCGACGTTGTTGTGGTCTTTCAGAAAACGAGCAACGGCCAAGGAATTGGAGCAATGACGTTCCATCCTCAGAGAAAGGGTCTCAAGCCCCTGCAAGAACATCCATGCGTTGTCGGGGCTAATGCACGCGCCCAGGTTTCTCAACGCCACCAGCCTCATTCTCAGGATATAAGCCATGGGCTGCAGATCCCCAAGATCATGTGCGAAGCGGATGCCGAAATAGGAGGACTCCGGTTCATTGAACAATCGAAACTTGGGATCGGTCCAATCGAATTTGCCCGCGTCAACCACTATTCCACCGATCCCGGTCCCGTGGCCTCCGATCCATTTTGTGAGGGAGTGCACAACCACATCAGCGCCGTGCTCGATGGGGCGAAACATGCAAGGCGGAGCAAAAGTGGAATCAACGATGAGAGGGACCTGCGCAACCTTGGCAATGGCGGCAATCTCGTCAAAATCCGGGATCCGGAGTCTTGGATTCCCGATCGGCTCAATGAGAATCGCCCTGGTTTTGGAGGTTATCGCGTCACGGAACTGTTGAGGCTTGTCATGATCAGCGAATTTTACCTTGATGTCGAACTGGGGGAGGATGTTGTTGAACATGGTGTACGTGCCACCGTAAATGTCACGGGCCGACACGAACTCATCCCCGGCCTCCATGCAATTGATAAGGGAATATAGGATGGCGCTCGTCCCGGATGCCAACGCCAACCCCCCGACACCACCCTCGAGAGCCGCCATTCTTTGTTCCAGAACATCGGTGGTAGGGTTCATCAGACGCGTGTAGATGTTCCCCAACTCTTTCAAAGAGAATAAGGCCGCCGCGTGTTCGTTGTCCCGAAACACATACGACGATGTCCGGTGAATAGGCACGCCGCGGGCCAGTGTTGTCGGGTCCGGCTCCTGTCCGGCATGGAGCGCAAGAGTGTTAAATCTCAGCTTTCTTTTGGAGAAACTCAAGGGCAATGCTCCTTTCTCAGCTTTGCACACATTCCACTTAGTTTATGAACTACTCAGCCCATAGTCTATAGCGACCCCCACTTTTTATCACTTACGATTCAAAAACAGGTCAAAAATATTGACCCATTCGGAACAAATTGGATGACGTGGATTTTCCCGCTCTCGGGAACCGCGCGCGTCTGGGCATATTGATCCTTGACATTTGACGTAATATCGAATAATTAGTCGTGCATGATCAACAAGTTATTTAACATGTTGGAAAGGCGCGTTCCCATAGATTCCATTGTTGCGGATTGCCGGGATCTCTTTGAAAGAGACGACTCGGGTCATGCCTGCTTCAGGGCGAGGGGTTTCGACGATCTGTGCAGTTTTCTAGAGAATGGAACCTCCTCGTTTCAAGGGCCGGCCGTGCAAGCAGGGGTGAGGTGGGCCAAAGGGTCTCAGCGGGTGAGGCTCAGGAACACCATTCTTCAGCGGGGCTTCGTGAGTCCCAGTTGCCTATGGGCGCACAAGCAGTTGAGGGGAAACCCCGAAGAGATTTTCAAAGACTACCCGTCGCCTGAAATGTGTTTCATGCAGATAATACTCCTTCGGGAATCCGCCCCGGAGGTCTCGGTGCCGTTTCTTATAAATCGGTTCATCACGAACGAGGACATCCCGGAGGAGCTTCGAACACTTTCTCGGGTTTGCATGTTGAGGGTTCTGGATTCAGGAGTTTCACCGGATCAGTTGAGATCGTTTCAATCCCGCTATCCCAAAGTGGAGGCGCTCTTTCAGTGGCGCCCGAGCATTCCGGGCCGGACTTTGACGCCCAAGCACGGGATCGGCGAGAACGCTGCGGATTTCCATCGTATTGTCCGTTCACTTCACGACATGAGGGAGCTGTCTTCCCTCACACGGACCCTATATCTTATTTCCATATTCTATGTTCCTCTGACCAACAAGGAGTGGGAGTCGCTGCTGGTGGGCCGCACGGATCACACTTTCTTTGAGCGGCTCCGACTCTGCGGCATGGTGGAGCCGTGCAACGGCGGGTCTATTCTTTCCACCGATGCCGCCAAAAAACGGATGGTCAAGAAGTTCCTTTATGAATCCTATTCCCTGGCCAAAGAGTCGGTGGATCGCAGCACCGCGGAGCGTTTGAGGGAAGAAAGGGAACGGAAGGTCCGGACAAGTGAACTGGACAGGCAGGCTCTGAGCGTGGTCCCGGACGGGATCATTTGCGTAGATCGTTCGGGACTGCTCTATTACCTGAATCCCGCGGCGGAGCGGGCGCTCAAGGAAAATCCTGAATTGAGACAGCGTCTTTTTGGAACTGGATCGCTGGAAAAAGCTCTAAGAAACTATTCCCCGGACGCGGTGCTGTCGAGAATAACCGAGTCCATGGAAGACGACGGACACAACGCGGAAGTTTTCGGCGACCGCATTTCGCTGAGCGCGGGAGGAAAGCGATACGAGGTGGAATTGGGTCCGCAGGTGGTTCTCCTGAGGGATACGACTGATCAGAGCCTGATCGATGAGGAGATCGGAAAGCTCTACCGCCACGAAATGAAGGCGGCACTGGACGTGATGGGCGTGGGTCTGGGGACCGCAAGGGAGCTGATTCAAAAGGGTCGGATTGACGAAGGGCTCGGGTCCCTCCATCAGGTAGACAATAAGCGCGAGGAACTCTTTTCCATGTTGGAAGAGCGTATTGATTTCATCCGCCTCCATTCAGACGCGTTTAGAATAAACCCCACCCCGGTCAATCTGAACATGGTGGTGGACAAGTGCGTTGGAAATTACCGTGAGGCGGTTTTGGCAAAGCAGGTGACAATAGCGTCGGATCATCTTCACGGTCCGGCTGTCAATGTTCGAGGAGAGGAGCGCTTCCTTGTCAGGGCGTTGGACAACATCATCCGCAACGCGGTGAAGTTCACCGCAAAAGGGACCCAGGTCAAGGTATCGCTCCGCGGAAATGATCGGGAGGCGTTCGTAACAGTGGAAGACTCGGGCCCGGGAATTTCGGGAGAAAACCTGGGAAAGATATTTCAATTAGGATTCACTACCGGCGGATCCGGAAGGGGCCTTTACCTCGCCAGGCGAATCGCCGCGGCCCACGGCGGAAGGATTGAGGTGAAGAGCAGCCCGGGACACGGCGCTCTTTTCACCTTTCGGCTGCCCGCTACGACGGAGGCCTAGATGGAGAACAGGTTGTCACTACTCGTCGCCGATGACGAGGAACTCATTCGCAACAAGGTGCGTTTGATGCTGGGGGATCGGTTTGAAATACATGAGGCCGACTCGGCTCATCTCACCCGGGAATATGCTGCCAACGGGTACGATGCTATAATGCTGGACATTGTCTTTCCCGACGGCAATGGAATAGAATTATGCCGGGAGATCAAGGAACGTGACCCGCACTCCACGGTGGTCATAAGCTCGTCAATGGAAAGCGTCGAAGCCTGGGACAAAGCGTTTCAGGCCGGCGCGGACGGGTACCTGGAGAAGCGGGATCTCCTCTGCCTCGACCCCAGGAAGATGGTTCTGATGATCACCAATCTGGTGGAACGGAATCGGCTGAGACGCCAGGCTGAAGAGACTAATCGGCGCCGGGCCGAATTGATGTCCGTCCTGTCTCACGATGTGCGAGCGCCGTTCCAGGCAATACTGGGTACCGTAACAATGCTGATGAAAAGCGACATGCCCAGTGAGGCTGCGCAGAACGTGGAAGCCCTGTACCGGTGTGCCAAGGACCAGCTTGCCTTCATCAATTCTCTGCTGGAATTCCTGCGCCTGGAATCAGCGACCATCGACCTCCGTCGCACAGAGATGGACCCGAATGTTCCAATAAGGCAGTGCATTCAAAACCTGAGTATGATAGCGGATTCAAAGGACATATCACTTGTGGCGGACCTCCAGTCCGATATTCCTCGGATTCCTGGGGATCCGGGTAGGATTGCCCAACTCGCGCAGAATTTGGTAACCAATGCCATAAAATTTTCCTACCGAGGCGGCGAGGTAACCGTAAGAACAAGGGAGATGCTCAAAGACGGGCATTGCGGTGTGGAAATATCCGTGGAGGACAATGGCGTGGGAATAAGGCCTGAAGATCGTCAAACCATGCTTCAGCGGTTCAAGAGAGGGAGAGAGAAAGGAACTGAGGGCGAGACGGGCACAGGCCTGGGTCTGTCAATATGCAAACAGATCGCCCAGCTTCATGGTGGGACACTGGAGATCAGCGACCGGAAAACCAAGGGCGCGCTCGTAACCGCGTGGCTGCCTAATTCTTTGGACGACTACATCGGCGAACTGCATGAGAATCAGTCCACCGAACAGCAGAACCGCGGCGCACCTGCGAACGGCCCCTGCCGGGACCACCCGGAAGCCGCCGGCCCGGCCTTCGCCTAAGTGCTCGATTGCATAAATACGACGCCATATGACTGGCAAAAATGGTGAGTCAAGGATAGCATCAAATCACCCAGCCCGTCACCCCGGCGAAAGCCGGGGTCCAGGAAGTTTGGAAGAGACTGGATTCCGGCCTCCGCCGGAATGACGGATAGGGGACCGTATTGTGAGCAGGCCGGTTGAGACAACAACACAGGGTGGAATACGTCACCGT
>CAZGNL010000219.1:0-7286 GCA_964527475.1 uncultured Syntrophaceae bacterium | reverse complement strand
TCCCCCTCCATTCTCACCGGGCGCAGAACCGCTTCAAGCCCGGTGAACGATTACTAGCGCCCTTCTTTCAGGTCGTCCAACGCTTCGGCAATGCCGTCTTGCCCTTTCCTGGTGTGAACATGTGACTGGTCAGGCTAAGCTTGAGGTTGAGGCTCTTGGCCGGTAGACATCAGTCCTTCATCATCTTGGGCGGGTTCCAGCAACCGCGGGCAAGGGGTCACGCCTGCTCTTGACTCTTGGGTGAGTTTGGACGTATGATGGACTCATGTCCAGACCGTTACGAATTCAATATGCAGATGCATGGTACCATGTAATGAACAGAGGATGGCGTCAAGAAGAGATTTTCCTTAATCAGGAGGATTACTTGACGTTCATGGATCTCTTGGTGGAAGGCGCCGACATGTGGAATGTGCGGATTGCGGCTTTCTGCCTGCTCCCGAACCATTATCATCTGGTGGTTCAGACCCCTGACGCCAATCTTTCGCGGTTCATGAGGCATGTGGATGGAGTGTATACCCTGCGCTTCAATTCTTCCCACAGGTGTGAAGGGCCATTGTTTCATGGTCGGTACAAGGCTGTTTTATTAGAGGTGGGGACGTCTCTGTTGGAGGTAATCCGGTACGTCCATCGCTATCCCCTGAGCGCGGGGCTGGTTCAACGGCTGGACCGTCACCCTTGGAACAGCCACAAGGGTTATCTATCCCGTTCGCGGAAATGGAGTTGGCTGCACAAGGAGTTTGTTCTTTCAATGCTTTCCCGGGATAAGGAGAGTCGGCGAGCGGCTTACAAGGCGTTCATGTCAAAGGCGGAATCCAACGAAATCAAGGCTTTCTATTCCAGAAAGAACACACCTTCCCTGATGGGGACAAAGGCCTTTGTTGACCGTGTGAGGGGAAGGCTCCGTGACCGCGGCGGCCATAAGGGAATCCCGGAATCCAAGGCGCCGTCGTCGGGTCTGGAGGCGATCAAGTCATTGGTAAACACGAATTATGGAACTGCTCCGGAGGATCTCTTGTCAAGCAGGAGGGGCAGTTTCAATGAACCGAGAAACGTGGCTATTTATCTTTCCAGGCGTGTCGCGGGAGAGACCCTGGTAGCCATTGGAGAATCGTTTGGTTTCGACAAGTACAGCAGTGTGAGCAGCGTTCTTTGCCGCATGCGGAGGGCCCTCCGGGCTGACAGGGGGCTCAGAAGGAGAGTAGAAAAGATTGAGAAACAATTCAACAAGAGCCAAGATCAGACTTGAGGCCGCCGCTTGATGCGGAAGCTCCCGGCTGTGTATCTATAGTGATGCGCATTGATATTCGGTGTTAAGATCACCCTCCCCCTACCCCTCCCGTCAAGGGAGGGGGGAGGAGTCCCCTCTCCCCTGGCGGGAGAGGGTTAGGGTGAGGGGGGGCCAGCCGTAAAACCCATTTTCAATGCGTGGCACTATACCTCCATCTCGACACCAAGAGAGTTTATTGGGATCATCAAAATGAAGCTTATTTTCAGCGAACTCATTATTCTTATGACGAAAAAACAGGAAAGAAACATCAGGATTCTGATGAAGTTCTTTCTTGTCCTGATAGCGATGGTTACAATTTACACGGTAGTGTTTCACTTGGTGATGATTTCTGAAAACAGAGAATTCAGCTGGATCACCGGATTTTATTGGACGCTCACAGTGATGTCTACCTTGGGTTTTGGTGATATCACGTTTACGACCGACTTAGGAAAACTGTTTTCAATCCTTGTGCTCATGTCCGGAATCATCTTTTTGCTGACGATGCTACCCTTCATTCTTATCCAGTTTCTATATCTGCCGTGGCTTGAATCCCAGACGAGGGCCAGAACGCCTCGGGAAGTGCCGGAGGATACGGAAGGACATGTGATCCTGACAAATTATGATCCCATCACGATAAACCTGATAGAAAGACTAAAGCAATATGGTTACGAATATGTAATTATCATCGAGGACATTCATAAGGCGTTGGAGCTTTATGACCTGGACTACAGGGTAGTTGTGGGCGACCTGGGTGATCCGGAGACATACCGGCGCGTTAGGGCGCAGAAGGCCGCTCTCTTGGTCGCCAATGTTGACGACATGATGAATACGAATATCGCTTTTACGATCCGGGAGGTTTCGCAAGACATACCCATTGTTGCAAATGCCGATCTTGATGATTCCGTGGATATTCTCGAACTGGCCGGCAGTACTTATGTTTTCCAATTTATGAAAATGCTCGGCCAGTCGTTGGCTAGAAGGGTGCTTGGAGCGAGCACCCGAGCAAATGCCATCGGCAGTATTGATACACTTCTAATTGCTGAAGCTTCGGCCATGCGGACACCCCTCGAAGGGAAGACACTTCAGCAAGGAAGGTTACGCGAACTGATCGGGATCACTGTGGTGGGCGTTTGGGAAAGAGGCAGATTCGAAATTCCTACTGCTCAAACTCTGATCAGCCCCACAACCGTTCTTCTCCTGGCAGGATCGGCTGAACAACTCAAGAATTATGACGAGCATTTTGGACATTATCAAGAACACCAGGCGCCGGTTTTGATCTTAGGCGGTGGCCGGGTTGGCTGTGCTTCAGCAAAGGTTTTGCACGAGCGTAACATTCATTACCGAATCATTGAGAAAGATCCGGAACTTATAGACGGGGAGGAATATGTCCATGGGAGCGCCGCAGACATCAACACCCTGATGCGGGCAGGAATAGAGGAAGCTCCATCGGTCCTTATCACCACCCATGATGACCCCACGAATATTTACCTGACAATCTACTGTCGTAGGCTGCGTCCCGACATACAAATCATCAGCCGGGCCAATCTGGACAGGAATATTTCCACATTGCACACAGCCGGCGCCGATCTGGTGGTGTCATACGCGTCCATAGCCGCCAATATGATACTCAATCTTCTCAAGCCCGATGAGCTGTTAATGTTGGCTGAAGGGCTGAACGTATTTCGCGTCGATATGCATTCGTCCCTGGTGGGCAAGTCCCTCGCTGAAAGTCATATTCGGAAGGAAACGGGCTGCAGTGTGATTGCCATCTACGACGCGGGCAAAATGATAACCAGTCCTGATCCCTCTTTTTGTTTTGGTGAAGACAATGAGCTGATAATGATCGGCACCACTGAGGCGGAAAAGCGGTTTTTCAGAACCTATTCAAAAATGAGCAAGCTCAAGCCTTCGTAACCGTTCACCGTGAACCGTACAAGCTCCCGGAATTACGTATGGGGGAGGTTACGAAGACTCCAGTCCCAATCCGGTTCGGAGTCCCGAAGGGACGAAAGATAATAGCCCAGGGATTTGGAAAGTGTCTCAAAACTCGGTCGTCCGCGAAAATCGTAACACCCCGGGCAGGTGGGTGGCCCGGACGTGACACGTCCGGGTCGCGCAGTACGCGTCGGGCGATTGAGCGGGCCTCGGACAGCTTACGTGACATGACAACTGTCGGTATCATGACGTTGAAATGCTTGCCCGGCTAGGGCCTCCCCTCCATGTCCATGCGCAGCGTGCGCGCTCTTCGAGTACCCTGTCCGAGGCGAAGCCACGGACCAGTGAACAACGGAAAAGACTTTCATACTTGCTTGTGCCTTTGTTTCTAGGCATGTAAGTTGGCCTCAGAAAGAGAGTCCAAGAGATCGAGAAACAATTCAACAAGAGCCAAGAACAGACTTGAGCCCTCTGTTTTGTGGAGCGCTCCATACGATTCCCGTTCAAGTAGGCACATGAAGAATTCCGAATCCACAGCCTGGATAGAGCAGCACTTTGAAGTCCACGAAGGTTTTCCTAGACCCGATTGGGCTGCTATTGCAAAGCAAATAGAAGATAACTTCGATGAACCGCAACGCAATCAGACGTGGCTTACGGTAGTGGATGAGTGGCTCAGCAAGATCATCGAGGCTCTCGGCGAAGGATACTGGCTCGGCGAGTCCGAGAATTTTCTGGTAGTGGCGAGCGAATCCGAACAATACATCAACAGCCTGGCGAGATTCCTTGAGAATACGCTGGACAGAGTATTGACGACCCTTGACGGCATCGCTTCGGATGAGGGCTACGGCAAACACGTGGTTATGATTTTTCGCACTCTTGACCAGTATTATTCATACATTTCATATTTCTATCCGGAAGAAGGAGAATTTGCGACCAGTGGCGGTATCTACGTCAATAGGGGGTATGGCCATTTTGCACTGCCCCACGCGGGGGGTGGCGGAGGCTGAGGCGACGGTGGCTCACGAGCTCACCCACGCGTGCTTGGATCATTTGCCGATACCGTCGTGGCTCAATGAAGGTATTACGGAGACCACGGAGCACGTGATTACTCAGCATAATCCCCTTGGTGCTGTCAGTGAAATGATGGACAGGCACCAGAGGTTCTGGGGCGAGGAAGAGATTCAGCAATTCTGGTCCGGAGACTCATTCTTGCGTCCTGACGAGGGCTGCGAGCTGAGCTACCATCTTGCGCGGCTTGCCGTAGGAGCCGTGTCGCATGATTATGACACTTTCAAAGAGTTTGTTTTGCCGGCCAATTACCGAGATGGAGGCGAGGCTGCGGCGCAAGAGGTCTTTGGAGGAAGTCTGGGAGGGTTCATGGAACAGTTCCTCGGACCCGGTAACTGGGCGCCGACTCCCGAGACCTGGCCCGACAGTGACCGCTCAGAAATTTCCCTCCTCCGGACACCTCCATATGGCAAGTGTCCAAAATAGTGTCCGATTGGAACATGATTCCCGCACATAGGCAGAATCCCTCTTGCCCCCCTTTGACAAAGGGGGGATGGGGGGATCTCTCCTCGGTGAACATCGGAACCGGATTTGAAATTTCGGTCATTTTTTTTGCGGCAACTGCTATAGTGAACTCAGCAAAGGAGAACCAAAATGCAAAGCTCAGTATTCTTTGCCAAAGTCATTGGTCCACTCTTCATCATTGTCGCGGCAGGTCTCTTACTCAACCTCAAAACCTATCAAAAGGTCGGCGAGGAGTTTAGCAAGAGTTCTGCCCTTCGATATCTCGGAGGATTTCTTGCTCTTCTTCTCGGTCTCCTCATGGTGCAACTTCACAATGTTTGGGAAGCCAATTGGACTGTAATCATTACGATGATTGGTTGGATTGGTGTTGTCAAGGGAACGGTTCTGCTTGTGGTCCCGGATCTGGTTTCCAGGCTATCGGACATTTTCACGAAAACCCCTGTTCTATTGATCGTCAATTCGGTCCTAGTCTTTGTCCTTGGTATCTTCTTGACCGTGAAGGGATATTGGGGATAGTTCGATTATCACGTCACGAGTGGCCTTGCCCTGGGAAAAGGGGCTCAGAAGGAGGGTGCGCAAGATCGAGAGACAATTCGACAAGAGCCAAGAGCAGAAGTGACCCCTCTATCCGGTCTGCCCTTGATCTACCTCAGCCGAGGGCAGACTACCTCCTCGTTCACAATAGAGGTGATATGAGAGAATGCGCATGGTTTCTTCATCAGGTTCATCCAACGGTCGGTGGAGGAAGTCGGAACCACAGAGGGCCTGCTTCTACTTCTGGAATGACCGCGCTGTCTATCTCGGAAGCCTCTCCGACAACCTGGAGCACCGCCATCATGCGGTACAAGTGACGATAGGGCTTTCCCGTCCCTTTCGGTTGCGCTACTCGGGGCTAAGTGGCGAGTATAGTGGCGCGATCATAGCAAGCGATCAGCCACACTCGTTGGATGGGAGGGGGGACGCGCAGGCCGTGATGCTCATGGATCCCGAATCAACCACTGCTCGGCGCCTTACTGAAACGCTGTGCCGGGATCAAGGGATCGCAGAGTTTGATCCATTGCGTCTCAATGCGCTCATTGCAGATCTGGGCGCCCTCATGGTCGAGCCGAAAAGCTGCCTTCACGTGCGTCGCTTGTGCGATCAACTCCTTGGTCGGCTGACAGATAGTGCGGAAACCGGCCAATCAATTGACCCGAGAATCGAAAAGGCCGTCCAGGTCATGAGGCGGTCTGCGGAGAAGAAGGAATCGGTTAAGGAGCTTGCCGAGATCGTGTGCCTTTCGGAAAGTCGCCTGATTCATCTGTTCAGCGAGCAGATTGGGATACCGATCCGGAGATACCTCCTGTGGCTCAGGCTTCTCACCGCAGTGGAACAAATCTTGGATGGCGTTTCATTCACCACTGCGGCTCACGCGTCAGGCTTTGCCGATTCAGCGCATCTTAGCCGGACGTTCAAACGGATATTCGGGATGACTCTCTCAAATCTCTTTAAGAATAGCGGATTCGTTCAAGTAATCTCCTGCCTCGATGAGTAAATTCAAATGACGAAACAGAGATTGTTCATCGAGAGGAGAAGCCGATGGAATTTGAGCATTACTTGAAGGAAACGAGGCTCCTTGATTACAGCCACCCTACAATCACCCGGTTGGTGTCCGACAAACAGTGGGGGGGGCTGGACGAGTTCTCGAAAATTGAAGCCGTCTACAATTTTGTGATGGACCGCATTGTTTTCGGTTTCAATGAATCCGACGACATTCCCGCTTCGAGCGTACTGCGCGACGGATACGGGCAGTGCAACACCAAATCAACCCTGCTCATGGCTTTGTTCAGGAAAGTTGGAATCCCGTGCCGCATTCATGGATTCGGCATTGACAAGTCGGTTCAACGCGGGGTCATGCCGGGCTTTGTGTACAGACTTTCACCGATAGAGCTGCTCCACACGTGGACGGAAGTTCTGTACAACGGAACCTGGGTCAATCTGGAGGGGTGCATACTCGATAGGGGTTATCTGTCAAACCTGCAAAATCGATTCTCGGGAGCCCGCGGATCTTTCTGCGGATACGCTGTGGCCGCGGCTGACTTGCAGAATCCGGCCGTTGAATGGAACGGCAAAGACACTTACATCCAGAAGGACGCAATTGTATCCGATCACGGTGAGTTCGATTCCCCTGACGAACTCTACGATCGTTTCGGGGTCAATGTTTCGGGGATAAAGGCGTTCTTGTTCAAACACGTTGTGAGAAAATGGATGAATCAACGAGTGGCCAAGTTGAGAGCGGGCCGATATGGTCAGGCCCGCCAGGTAGGCCCTCACCCTGCACCCGGAATTCACGCCTAGGAGGCTGTCGCGTAACGCAATGCTTTTGCGAAATCGCGGGACGGTAGGGTGGCGGGTGGCCCGGACGGCCCTCCGCGGGCGGCGAGGTATAGTGATGCGCATTGACATTGGGTGTTAAGATCACCCTCCCCCTGCCCCTCCCGTCAAGGGCTTACACTCGGACACACGTAACACCGCGGGCGCCGCTCGCATTCTGTCGTCCCTCCGGGACTCT
>CAZGNL010000218.1:0-7509 GCA_964527475.1 uncultured Syntrophaceae bacterium | reverse complement strand
TGGCTCAAGTCCGGAAGGGAGAAATCCCCCCTGCCCCCCTTTGCTAAAGGGGGGGACCGGGGGGATTTTGAGACTCGGTCCCTCACCTGTACACTGTACTTCTTTGAACGCAACTTGGTATTACGCCTTGGGGCCTGTCTGTGCCTGACTTCTTTTCAGGGAATTATGTCGTTGGGACTTTGAGCGGAATAGAGATAAAACCATTGAGACAAATTTCGCTCAGCGAAACAAGAGGAGACGGTTATGGTGACTAATGTTGTTGAGCCGGTCAATATCACCGGCGCTCAAGTCTTAGGGGTTTTCTGGAAGATGTTCCTGCGCGCGGCGACACTTGTGTTCGACGCGAACAATCGGGCGATCCGCAGAGAAGGGGGCGTGAGTCTCGGTGATACCCTATTCAACTTCGTCAAGATGTCCTTTCTGGAACATACTGTGGTCAAGTATCGGCATCCTGTCAGGTTCGGCGACAAAGTTATCCTCGACAGTATCTTTCCGCCCTATCCCTCAGCCGCGCTGGACAAGAGATTGTCTAATTATATTAACCATCTGGATCTGACGGAACTCCCGTCGGGTATGGTCTCGGTATCCACGACCAATCAGTGTCCATATTCGTGCGCTTTCTGCTCCACCAACGCGCAGCGAAAGACAGAGGACGACCTTGACGAAGAATTGCTGAAGAGAACCCTGAGTCAGATAGAAGACCTGGGAGTGGCGACCATCATCCTACACGGTGGTGAACCCATGTACCGGTACGATCGGTTTCTTCGTCTGGTCGAGCACGTCAGCGATGACACATGCTTGTGGATGTTCACAACCGGTTTTGGAGTCACTCCGGAAAGGGCCGTGGAGTTGAAGGAAAACGGTCTCTTCGGAGTCTGGGTCAGCCTGGACCACTATGATCCCAAGGTCCACAATCGTCTCAGGGGTCATCGTGAGGCGTTCGATAACGCCTGCCAGGCGGTCGAGAATTTCAAGCGGGCTGGGATCTATACTTGCCTGTCGCTGGTGCCTCCCGAGGATTTTGAAGATGTGGAGAACTTCAAGAAATATTACGATCTGGCCAAGAAACTGGGGGCCGCGGAAATCCGTGTCATGGAGATGAAACCTTCAGGTCGGGAAGCGTGTCAGGGAGTCAAACCCCACAGTCCAATACTGGGGCAATTACAGAAGGAACTGTACGCGGATCCTGCGTACAAGGAACACCCGCCGCTCAGCGGTCTATCGACCTGGCTTGAAAAGGACCCCGCGTTGGGTTGCCAGTGCAGGTTTGAGTATCTCTTTGTCACCTCTACCGGGGAAGTGCAGCCCTGTGAGGCCACGGAAGTCTCTTTCGGAAATATCCTGGAAGAGGACTTCGTGGACATATACAAAAGGGCGTGCGAGGCATTTCCTGCGCCTTCCACCGGATGCATTCCCATGGTCATGTATCCCGAGGTGCAGGATTACCAGCAGAAGAAGGACAGCCTCAAGTCCGCGGAAAAAGGGGACATCTCCACTCGGATCATGGAAGGTTTCCGAGACAAAGGTTGGATCCCAGGGGCTTACAAGCAGATCTGGTCAACATACGAACGGCGTTTGAGGCGCTACAAGAACCGTATGGCCAAGGGATCTGCGCAGAATAGTCTCCGATCCCCCGGGCAGGCGCACGAGACGGCTGAAAGGGAACATAGTCTACCGCAACCTCGTGCATGATGGATCCCTCTCGTTCCCAGGCTCTGCCTCGGAATGCATACCGGGAGGCTACGCATGCGTCGCCGAAATAGTGGGTCCAAACCGGAACTCGGCCGATTTTGCAGTACGTCCATTCTTGCGGGAATCTGAACATGTCTGATGATTCACAAACATTCGCCGAAACAACGGCTTTCCCACGGTCCATAGGCGATCCATACTATTGGACCGGCATGGGCCGGGCCTATCTCGGTGACAGCCTGGACCTGATCAAGGGAATCCCCGATGACCATGTGAATCTGATCCTCACTTCACCTCCATTTGCGCTGACCAGGAAGAAGGAATACGGCAACAAGAGCGCCGAGGAATATGTGGACTGGTTTCTGGAATTCGCCGTGGAATTCAAAAGAATACTGGCCGAGGACGGGTCTTTTGTGTTGGATCTGGGGGGCGCTTATCTCCCCGGGCATCCGGTACGCACCATCTACCAGTTTGAGCTGCTCGTGAGGTTGTGCAAGGAGATCGGGTTCTTCCTGGCCCAAGATTTCTATCACTACAATCCATCGCGTCTCCCCGCCCCGGCCGAGTGGGTTACGGTGCGGCGGATTCGGGTCAAGGATTCGGTCAACACGGTCTGGTGGCTGTCTAAAACGGAAACCCCGAAGGCGGACAACCGACAGGTGCTCAAGCCTTACAGTGACAGCATGAAACAGCTGCTCAAGAATGGATACAAGCCAAAACTCAGACCCAGCGGCCACGACATTTCGGACAAGTTTCAAAAGGACAACAAGGGAGCAATACCTCCCAACCTGCTGCAGCTGGCCAACACCGAGTCAAACAGCGCGTACCTGCGAAGGTGTCGTGAAGCGGGCATCAAGCCTCATCCGGCTCGCTTTCCCGAGGGGTTGGCGGATTTCTTTATCAAGTTCCTGACCGACAAGGGAGACCTGGTGCTGGACCCGTTTGCAGGTTCCAATACCACGGGCAGTGTCGCGGAAAAATTGCAAAGAAAATGGCTCGCCATGGAGATAAACCGAGATTTTGTCGAAGGCAGCGTGTGCAGATTCCTGGACGTAGACTTCCTTGAGATGTCGAACAGCGACCGCATCGCACCCTGCAAATAGCGGGGGAGTAATGATTCAACACTGACATGGACGCTACAACAAGGCCGCCATTCAGATCTCAGCCAATCATATCCTGTCTCATTCTCTTTTCTTGTATCCGCGCGCATCCGCGAAATCCGCGGTCAAAAGTCTCTTGTTTTGCGACGTTACTTGGTATCACTCAGATGCGTTTTTCATAATCTGTTGGTTATCCTGGTACATTTTGGTGAACGGATCCTCCTCGAAATCAAATTCTGATTCCACGTCCCGTTCGAACAGGGAAAAGACCGTGTGATGGATACCCATAAAGACTGGCGCTCCCAAGGCAGAGTCAATGTGAGCGAAGACAGGCTCATCACCGACGGAAATAACTCCCCCAACGTAAATGACCAGAAAGAGCGTCGCCACAACCGCTATGATGATTGTCCATTTCCGACTCATTGTGCCCTACTTTCAGGTAATGGTTCACCGGGCTTGAAGCGGTTCTGCCTTATGCTCGTTTCTCGTCGAGCTTCAACAGGATGTCGCCCATATCCCGAATATGCGTGTTTGAATACTTGATGGAATCCAGGATATCCATGATAAGGGACGCGGATCTCGGGGGGCATAGCCCCTCGAGCAAGCGATCTTCGTACGCGGCCTGGAAATCAATAATCATCTGGCCGAGTTTCACGTCCTGGTCTCCAATGAGTTGGAGCAGGGCCCTGTTGCGCGTCATGAGCACGTCACGGAAGTTGGTCAGGATTTCGATGAGTAGATCAAACAGATTACCGAGTTCCTGATTGGATTTGTCGATGAAAAGAATGCCCTCGCGGTCCTTTATCCGGCAGCAATTCAAGATGCTCTCCAAGTGATCTCCCACCCGCTCCAGGTGGCCCGGAAAGAGCACCACTGCTTTGAGCACTTCCCCGGGAGTCACTTCCAAGGCGCCGAATACAACGTTTCCCGTTAGGCTCTTTTCTTCTTCATGAATTTCCCGACCCAGCCGCTCTGCGGTTGCCATCTTTTCCGGGTCAGGAACAACAAGGATTTGCGACAGAAGCCGGGTCATCTCGATGATCTTGCCCATCATTACCAGCAGGCCCTCTTCAAAATGGGTGACCTCTTCAGGAGGGGTCTCGATCATCTCTTCCAGCCTGTTCGCCTCGGAGTCGAGTTTGGGGCTGATCAAGCGGAATGGATTGAAAAAGAATTTGGTGTCTTTCATGTGTCGCCCTCCTTGCCGGTAGGATGTTGAAGTCCAGGAAAGCAGGATTCAAGCCACACGGCCGAAATGCAGAATAGTCGGCCGCAAGAGGGTTTACACGCGTGATTCTATGTTTCTTTCCCTATTCTCAGAATATGCCCTTGCGCAAAAAATATCAAGTATTTCTAAACTACGGATGTAAGCTTGGGGTTATCGGTGGAGTGACAAGAACAACCAGGTTGCTGCGTCCAGCGTTTGGCAGGAGGGCGCACACTCAGGCGCCCCCTACACTCTGCCCCACGTATGTGAATGATTTCCTCCAGGCCGCAACGTCTTGACATGGGCGCGGCGCACAGGATAACCTGTGTTGGAGCGGAAACAAAGATACGCGCCATTCTTCCGGCAGAAACGTGATTCCGTCCACTGGATGGAACGCGCTCGCGGGGTTGATGATGGAAGACAAGACAAGAGTCTCACCACAGCCTGAAGTAGATCGAGGTAGCTATGACGGCCGTTCGCCTATGGATGGGTGGCATAGATCTGCGTTCTTCAAACTGATGGTGGTGGCGCCCATCTTGGCCGTCATGTTTTCATGGGGGCTTGTGAAGTACCGTGATTACATCGGTGGCGCTTGTGAAAGGGCCGCACAGGGGGATTTGTCGAGACTGGGGGCTGCCATTGAGAGACTTGGCAATGAAATGGGTGACCTGAACTGTCCGGACGGCCTCAAACAGTTTTCCGAGGAGCACATCTCCTATCTTGCCGGTCCCTATTATGGGTGGGGAGGGACCAACAGAAAGTGCAAGGTTCGAATCAGAATGATCGGCAGGGAAATCCAGGGGTGTTCAAAACGAGGGACTCGGCCGACAGGGAAAAAGAATAAGACCTATATTTACCGGATATCGGTTGACAGCGGCCGCGACCTGAAACCTACAGTCGGCGCCTGTACAGGCAAACGGTACGGGTACCCGATGTACACGTCGACCATGCTGCCCGGTGAGGGCAAAGAGAAATGCGTCCTTGGGCCGCCCACGGACGTGAAAAGGTAACAGAAGCCGGGACAACTGACGTGGAGAGATTGTCTCAATCCGCGGTGTGCCATTGCAAGACCCGATGAGCCGGAAACTTCCGCGGCGGGGGTGTTGTCCGGCAGAATTCCGGTCGGGTCATTTTTCCGGATACGCATGGAACAGGACACGGGAAGCGATGGCGCCATTTCAAGGAAGGGAGGTCCGACACATGTTGAAGAAGCTGATTTGGTGGTCTACGGTTCTTCTTGCAGCAGTGGGCGTTCTGGTGGCGGCCCCGGTCGGTCTTGTCTACAACGCGGATGCGGACATCGTCGTAGCGAGACCCTTGCCCCCGGAACAGGAAGAATTCAAAGATGCTCTTGCCGGACTGACGAACAAGGAGATCTATCTGACCACCGGTGTGATTCTCGTTGCCGTTGAGGCCTTGTTCCTCATTGGGTTGGTCATAACCCGTCGGAAACATTTCAATAAGCGACTGCCTGAGAGCGATGTTTAGAACCGGAGAATCCACGGTTTAGGATGAGGAATGACTATGCGGCACAGATCCTCTGCGCCAAATCTGGTCGGAAATCTCGCGGTTTTCGGAACAGCGCACGCGATGGTGGACGGGACGTGCGCGGCCGTGCTCTTTACAATACCGAGCGTCCATGATCTCACCGGCGCTGATTTCTACTATTTGGTCCTCATTTACAATGTTTTAGCGTTCGGAACACAGCCATTGGCCGGCCGACTCACGGACCTACTGCAAACTCCAAGATGGTCCGCGGCCCTCGGGTGTGTCGTGACCGCGGCCTCGGTGTTGGGACTGTGGTTTTCCCCTATGGCGGCTGTTCTATTGGCAAGCGTCGGGAATGCCCTGTTTCATGTGGGTGGCGGCACGATCAGTCTCAATCTGACTCCGCAGCGAGCGACCGGGCCGGGTCTGTTCGTCGCGCCCGGGGCAATCGGACTTGCCGCAGGCATTGCCATAGGGAAGGCAGGCCTGTTCGTTTCCTGGCCGTTTGTTTGCTTACTCTTGACTTGTTGTGTGGGCATGTGGGCGGTCAAGATTCCCTCAATCGATTATGAGCGAAGGTCCGCGGCCACGACCATCACTTTTTTTGGAGTCATGGTTCTGTTGCTGCTGGGGTCGATCTCGATCAGGACGCTCATCGGGTTTTCGGTCGCGTTTCCGTGGAAAGCGGATTCCACGCTGCTGGCAATTCTAGTCGTGGCTGTTTTCTGCGGCAAAGCCGCGGGTGGGGTGTTGGCCGATCGCTATGGCTGGCTTCCGGTTGCCGTCGCAGCCTTATTGATATCAGCGCCGTTGATCCCATTTGGCGCCAATGTGCCCGGTCTGGCAATAGTCGGCGTGTTCTTGTTCAATCTGACAATGGCCGTGACATTGGCGGCAGTTGCAGGCGCGTTTCCGGGGCGGCCCGGATTTGCTTTCGGATTGACGTGCCTCTTCTATATTGCCGGAGGGCTTTTAGCCTTCACTTACGGCAGAGATCTTCTAAACAACCCTTGGATTGTACTGTTGGTAATTCTGTGCTCCGCGGCCGCGCTGTTCGCGGGATTGCGGATGTTCTTGGATTACCGTAGTCTTTCAGAGTCCCGACCACCGGACAGTTCCCCCGTTGAGATGTGAGAATGTGCGATGATACCAAGCCGCCGCTTGTCGGGGTGGAACTTGCTTGCTCTCGCGGGGAATCCGATCGAGATCCTACTTGGCGATAGCGAATTACATTCTTGCGCTTGTGCTGACTATTGTCGTGGAAATCGGCGTTGCCGCGGCCCTGCCGCACAACACGAATGTGTCCGCGCGAACCATCGTCCTTGTCAACCTCATGAGCCATCCCTTGCTCCACTATGTGCTCTGGACCAACCACTATGCGCAGTTCATGACCGTCACGTGGCCTGTGCTGATAGGTCTGGAGATGGGCGTAGTGGTCCTGGAATGGGCTCTGCTCCTCTTTGTGGTGCGAGAGAAGGCAATACATCTGTTCTATCTCTCCTTGGCAATGAACGCTGCATCGTTTACCGTCGGGCTGGTGGTATTCCGGTTAATGGACTCGCGGACCTGGGTCGGCTAGTCGCAATCCCGTCCATATCATACCAACTACCACTCCCGAGAAAAGGCACAACAAAGCATGAGAGTCCTTTCCCCTCGTTCCCAGGCTCTGCCTGGGAACGCATACCGGGAGGCTCCGCCTCGGACATACACATTAGGAGCGCGCTTGCTGCGCCTGGATTGCAGGAACGTCCGATGCAAACCTCAAATCACGCTCTGTCCGCGCTCCGGTCCTTGATGGGCCGACGATCGAAGATAGAGGATACTCGCTTCAGGCATTCCGCTGCAATAGAAGCGTTTCTGACCAGGCTTTGCGCTCCCAACGAACCTGCCGCGGGTTGGTTGCGAAGGATCTCCCGTCTGGGTGACCGAATCGTTTGCAAGATCAACAGGGTGAGGCGCTTTTGACCGGCTCTCCCGGCGCCCCCGGGAGATCGCACAGTCATACGATGAAGGGCATCCCGTGCG
>CAZGNL010000217.1:0-7603 GCA_964527475.1 uncultured Syntrophaceae bacterium | reverse complement strand
AAAAATCGGTAGGGAGCATGTTTGGGTATTCATCACCCGGATATTCAGTGATTTCTTCGTGTCTGCGATTCCATCTTATCAACTGCGGGCTATCGTCCCACACGTAAAACGTGCCCGGGAGGGTATCGAGAATCTCGTCCAGTGTTCTCTTCTCTGACCTCAGCAAATCATTGGATATCTTGAGTTCGGCAATTTCTCGCTCCAATTTCTCAACCGTTGTCTTCATTTCCTTGATGCCGTTCTTCCGGGGCATTTGCTACTCCAAAGCTAAGACGGGTCATGGATTTGTCGGTTTCCAAGCGAAGGCCGCGCCTCGGCCATGGCTATGCGCTGAGGCCAAGACGGTGAATAAGAGGACGGGCACAAGAACTCTGCACATCGCTTTCATTGGTTCACACATGTCGGCAATTGTTCGGGTGTCCCTCAATCCTGGAAATTGGAGTAGTGGTCGGTGAAAGACCCTGAAAGCACGTTTGATTCCGTGAAGAAGCTTCATTCCGTGCGCCACAACAGGGGGGCCGCACCTGCCCCAAACCATTGCACCGCGGCCCTGGAAGACGCCCACGCCGAATTCCGGCTTTTCAGAAGAGGTAGTTGAGCCACGTTTCCATTCTTATCATCACCTTTTGGATAACGTGAGTCATCGTAGCCTTCTGAGTATAGATCGCTGCGGTCCCCCGTGTGCCCAAGATAAGCGGGAACTGTTTCGAGTCCTCATCCATCTTCAGACGCACGGCAATGGGAGCTTCCGGTTGACGGGGATCGGCTACCATCACCTGGCCCGTAGGGACCATCTGGCCTTGCCCGGTAGCCCTTATGACGCTCTCCACCGTGGCCTTCAGGATTCTGCCGGGATACAGCCTGCTCGCAAATTCCGCCTTTTGACCGGGCTTGACATATCGCAGGTAATTCTGACCGATGAGAACTAAGGGGGCCAAGGCCTCGCTTGAAACGAACGGCATGGCTTGCCTCAGAGGAGCCGCCACCACCACAGCGCCGGGTCTTAGCGCAAGTTGGACAACGAAACCATCAGCAGGGGCATACACAACGGTTTCTCTGAGGTTGATCTTTGCCTTTTTCAGTTCACCTTTTCTCAAGGCAACTGTGGTGTTGACCCCGCCTATCTCGGATCCATAAGCGAGCTTGGCCTTTTCCAAGCTCGCCGTCGCTTCTTTCACCGCGGCCGTTGCCGAGTCCAGATCCGCAATGGCCTTATCCTTTCGGACCTCCTGTAACGCCTCTTTGGAAACGAGCCTCGTGGTCTTGTCGTACGCTATCCGGGCAAGCTTCTCCTGGGCTTTGGCCTTCGCCAACGTCCCTTCAGCCCCGGCCACAGCCTCTTTGAGTTGAGGAACACTCTGCTCCGCTTCCGCCACCGCGGCCTTTAGACGATCCACCTCCACCTGATAGGGCTCCGGATCGATCTTCAACAGAACATCGCCCTTTTTCACCGGGACATTGGCTGAAACCGGCACCTCAATGACTCGGCCGGTCACTCTGGGAACAATCTCAATCACGTAACCGTAAACCGTAACCGGACCGGAAGGCGCACTGAACTGCATGGGTATGAACAGCGCTACCAGAAGAAACAGCACCCAAACGACGGGAGAGAGTTTAACCAGTAAGGTCGGCTTCAGGACATTGAAGCGGATGAGTAACCACAACACACCAATATAGCAGATGGTAAGAAAGATTATCATGATTGAGGACCTCCTTCACTCCGGCCGGACTGACCGAGATCTGCTTCCAGAGTCTCAATGCGCTGTGTCAGTTGGTTTATCGTCTGTTGGAGGGTACTATCCGCGGCTTCTCCGGGGGCCGTTCGCACAGGATTGGTGTATGCCCATACAAAGGCTACGGGCCAGAGTAATCCCAGCGTCAGAATGCCTATCCAGCCGCACATGTTTATCGCTTCAGCCTGGGGATGATTTCTTCTCGCTGCTATCTTCCCCGGCATTCCTCCCAATAGAATCGCGACAATAATGATTGATCCTACCATGACCGCCATCACAAAGAAGGCGAATACGTCAAGTCCAGTCATCACAGGTCCTCCTTGCTGTTTGGTGGAAACCAACAGGACTCCGATGGTGCGTGCCCCGCGCCACTTCTCCCATTTGTGCATTTTACAGCATACGTCACCCGCTATGCCTGGTCAAGGTGTGAAAGTTGGAGCAATAGGAACGTGAATCGGGGGGACCATCTTATGAGGAGTGGTCCCCCGCATTCTTCATGCCAACGAGCAGGAAATGACGTTGACGACGGATCACTTTCCCGCGCCCGCCGTTGCGGCCTGCTTGTCCTTGGGCTCCTCAAGTCGTACCATCAGCCACTTCTGCGTTTTCTCTTTGCCGAAGTGTATAAGGGCCTCAGTTTGATCCTCGGTCAGGTTGTATATGCCGGTTTCCATTACAATGTCGGTATTCTTCCCATCAGCGAAGGTCCAGGCGGCTCGTTGGGTTTTTGTGTCTACCGAACCTTGGATCGGCCTGGTGGTATCCGTGGCCGAGTTGAAATAGTATCCGGCTATTACGCCATCCTTGTTGACGGCCAGTTGCACGAACATGTCTGATGCGGCCGTCTCTCCCTGAGAAAGCGCGAACACTCCCAACGGCAGCCAATCGTCCCTCGGCTCTGTGGGAGGAGTGGGGCTCGTGGCAAGTTGGTCGGCCTCCTCATAATACTCTTCCGCGGGGACCTTCTTATCATTAACGTAAACAGTGTCTCCCTCATAGTAGATGTCCTCACCGTAATCACAACACGACTGTCTGTTCCACGCGGTTGCGGCTATCCACCCGGTTACGGCCCCCCAGGTAGCCCAACGCCACCAATGATACGGTGGACGAGCATGTGGTGGCCGGGGTGGAATCCAGGGATGTACTGGGCGCCCATGCCGCCATCCGGGTGTGAACATCCTGGGATGCCTATGGACTGCATTCACCCGGATGTTGTTTGCTACGACCTTCCTTTGCTGAACGTTGGGACGTACTCGAGCGGGCCTGTGGGCAGGCCGCTGAACAGACCTCGTCGGACCGGCTTTTCCCACGCCGGGCAGTTGGCCGGGTTTTCCGGGTTTGGAGAGTTTCAAGAAGTCCTGAACATCACCTTTACTCGGCTTCTGAGCGGGCCGCTGCCCGGGCTTCATAGCCGGGAGTTGTGATGGTTTCATGGGCTTCTGCGCGGGTTTTGTGGCAGGTCTCTGCGCAGGCTTTGTGGGCTTCTTGGCCGGTTTTGTAGCGGGCCTCTGAGCCGGTTTCGAGGGCTTCGTGGCCGGTCTGGCGGCAGGCTTTCGTGCCGGGGTGGACGGCCGACTCATGGACGGGCTGCGGTAGGAAGATCTCCCACCTCTGGCCGCAGACGCGCCCCGCATTCCGCGGGCCAAGGCCTCGGCAACTGCGAGACAAAGGACGAACGAAAGAGCTATCAGGATTATTGCTGACCTTTTCATGGAACACCTCTATTACTTGCTTGCTGCCGATGCGGCGGGTTCGGTTTGCTTGCGGACCACGGTGACCTCGTCGATGTTGGGCAACGGTACGCCGCCCACTTCGCGGCCTGATGACCGCCACGTAAACTTGTTGTTGTCTATGTACGTGAAAACACTAATCGATGATGTTCTGGCGCCGTCCCCGAGCACGCCCGATGCCCTAACGATCCAGCTGTTACCCTGTTTTGTCCATACTCCCTCGGCAATACCGCCGGCTGAATCAAATACCCAGGATTTGATCGTTTTTGCCGCGGGGTCCCATCCTATGATCTGCGTGCCTTCGAGCGCTGTGCGACCCGGCACGCTCACGGAAAAAGAGCGGGTCATGAAATTCTTGTTCTTGGTCCAACGGCACGTAGTCTCAACCGTGGCTGTCTCGTCCCGGTCCACCCAATCACCGATCATCCATTTAAGATCTTTCAGGTGACTGTATCCGGAGGACGCTGAGAGATCACCCGCCTCCTTGACGCTCACCAGTTTCCACGAGTCCTTCTGCTTTGTGTAGGTCGCCTCATAGGAACTCTCTGCCGGGTCCCTGCCGGGAAAGGTGACGACCGCGGCGCCTTCCTCCACAGCGCGATCGGCCGCGGGAAAACTTATGGATGAAGGTGTCACCTGTAACTTAATGCCCTTGTTTTTCGAGAAGAAGGCCTCGAATCCGGCCTTAATTTCCTTGCGTCCCTTCAGAGTCAAGCCTCGGGGAGTCACATATTGGGCGTCCTCGCTCCATAGAGCGGCAATTGCCGAGGCATCCCCCCGGTTGAACGCTTCAACGTAGGATTTCACTGCGCTCCGAATCGCGGCATCGTCTCCCGCGTACGCCCCAATGGTACCCGTAAGGACAACGAGCCAACTCAACAGCACAATTGATGTAATGAGTTTCATTCGATCCATTGTTCAGACCTCCTATTCTCTTCTGCCCCAATAAAGGGAAAGCAAGCTTCATCTCAGGTTGGTTGTCGGGGCTATTCGGCTGTCCCCCAACGTGGGTGAGGCCCCGACGACACTAATTCCAGCACTTCCGTATGAATTAAGGTTTTCCTTACCACAACTAGGCATTCTTCGACGTTCGGCTTACTCTCAACGTGAATTGTGACGGCAACTGCTCAGAAACGTGCGGCCCGGTAGTCATAAGCTTACGGCGAGGCCGAGGCCACACATGTAGCCGGGAATTGTTCCGCAATATTATCAATTTGGTCCGAGGCGTTTCGACCCCCGAATTGCCGCCGACTCGTCTCGGAACAGAGCCCAAGGAAGCGCATTCCCGTCTTTGTGTCAGATTGGTAGTTCCTCTTCCCAAATTTGAGCATACGATGCCCTTGGCCCCGCTGCCAACTTCAACTCTTGAACAGTGATCCGCTTCCGATCCACCAGCGATCCAAAAGACAAAAATAGAATGCGGCCTCTCCCAACATTAAGGATAGGATTGCAGCGCCTGTAAGTGCCTGTTTTTCTTGATCGGCCCTCGTGGTCCCTGAATTCGCGAAAAGAGCGCCTTTGATGATGTGACCGCAAGAAAGTGGCCAAATGGATACCGCCGATGGAGCTGGCAGCCGGAAAAAAAGCAACCGCAGATATAGTACCTGCGGCGCTCGGATTGGAGGCCCCGCTCACAGGGAGCGAAGGTAGTGAAGGAAATTCCTAATGGTCAGCCAGTCCAGGTCTTCGAGCTTCTGAACACCTTTTCCGTCCAGCACGCGTTGCAACCGGTCGGCATCGACCTCTTTCAGTAGCATAAGCGTCTTGATCTCGGCTATGTCAAAGGCACTGATCGCAAAGGTGTCCCTCGGCCTATCTTTGTAGGTCATTTCCATGTTCCCCTTTCTTTATTGATGGCGTGTCAGGAAGTAGGGTGGAAGGGATCTGCTAAGTGAATGAGCAGTGGTCTGAGGGTCGGCATAGGGTTTGTGTCAGATGGTCTGCGTTTGAGGAGAGGTCATGGGAGTTGCAAATCAACCGCCGGACACGAAATAGTCATCAATCGTTCCGGCCCGCTCTTCCAGCCTTTCCAGTGACCAGTCTCTGCTGACAAACGGAATAACGTTCCCATGACAAGACGTTCGAGGTTTGGTTTTCTCCTGTCGCCGGTTCAGTGTTCGCCATACGGATTCTGCCCCCTGGATATCCATACGTTCCACCAGGGTTTTCGCCAGCAGCAGCGTCATGTCATCACCCGCGCACATTGATGCAAGGCCGTCGTCGGTCAGCTTGCCTTCAATAGCCAATGAAGCGGAAAGCTTCCTGCCCACGAGTTCAAGGGCACGTTCCTGCATGGTATTGCGGTAGTGGAGATAATGGATCCGTACAGGCTTGTCCTGACCGATGCGCCACGATCTCCGTGAAGCCTGCCGCAACGTGAACACCGAGTACCCGGTCTGGTAGAAGATGATCGTGGGAAAATCGAGCAGATCGAG
Source organism: uncultured Syntrophaceae bacterium (assembly GCA_964527475.1). Classification (GTDB taxonomy): domain Bacteria; phylum Desulfobacterota; class Desulfomonilia; order Desulfomonilales; family Desulfomonilaceae; genus CAZGNL01. Next base: position 1,705 of record CAZGNL010000217.1, on the reverse strand, counting down.
CCCTGTCTGAACCAGCATCGGATTGGCGATCACGACCTGAACATTCTCTTCCACCTTCTGTGTCAGCCACTCCTCACGCTGGTCGGGCTTCACCGACGACCTCAGTATTTCAGCGTGGATACCTTTGCGGGCCAGGATCTCCCTTAAACGGCCTGTGACATCCTTTGTGGCAGTGTAAGTGCAGTAAACGAAGCAGCGGCGGCCTTGGGAGACTTCCTGTAGGACGATCCTCAATAGCTCCCTTTCTTTGGTGTACACACGGTCTTGCGGCAACTCCGCGGGCTCCACAATGACGTTGCCGTTACCAGGATCTACAACAGGCTCATTCCCAAAGGGTCGATCCGGATAGGATAGGAGGGAGTTCAGGTAGGCTCCCAAGAGCCTTCGTGAGCCTCTGACCAACAGTCGCTTCATTTCAGAGCCGATCTTATGCTCCAGACGAGAGTACGCGGCCGCAACATCCTCCTCCATGTCCACCGGTACCACCTCTTCCGTGAGTTCAGGGAGGTCGAGCGCAATGTTCTCCAGATGCAGGAATACGGTCGAGCCCATCAAGTGATTGGAAAAGATCGCCGGGCTCACACCGGGCTTCTCTCGTGTGGTCGTTGATCCCTTTCGGCCTTTGGAACATACGTTGTCTTCGCCAGGGTAGTACCTTGTTGTCCTTTCCAACACGCCATAGCGGTTCACGAAGTTCATGGTCTTGCCTTACTGAAACCCATCCGTAGCCATAGATCGACGATTCATCCTGTAATTGAGATGAAACAGGTGGCTCGCGTACCCGCCCAACAGAGTCCCGGTGAGCGCAATGGTCTTCTTGCACGCCCCGGCCAATGTCCCGAAAGCATTACCTTGAGCAGTGTTTCCGCCTTTCATCTCGTGGACCTCATCACAGATGAAGAAATCAAAGTACCCTCGTAGATACCGGCTGATATAGTCCGCTACTGAAAACCGACGGAAACGGGAACCGTCGGCTTGCCACAGGGCTGCATTGCACGAAGGACAGCGGTGCTTCCTCTTTGCAAGCGCCGTAGGGTCTAAGGGAACCCCATCCTGATCAGTGATGATGTCGCCGCAATCAGCGCATGCCGGAAGGCCCTGACGAAGCGCAGACGCGGACCGCCAGGCGTAGGAAAGCTTGGCCCGTTCCTTACTAACGACAAAGTAGCGAATACCGGTGGCCTTTACGCTAGGCTCAATGGCCATCACATCCGAGAGGCCGCTGATGATACTTGCTACCGCCGCCGGGACGGTTGCTTTCACTTCACGAACCCATTTGCGGGTGAGATGACCGGGACACATGACCAAAACGCGCGGTGGATGCCCGTTTTCCATGATGTAGGGGACCGCCGCGGCGATCAGGGTTTTGCCCACACCCATTTCACCGATGCATAGGGCGCTGTCTTCATGGCGGAGAGTTTCAACCGTAGCTTGAATGGCATCGGCCTGGGCCTGGAAGGGCTCGCGCAACAGTTGATCCATACGCGGGCTCCACTGGTCGCCGGGACGGAAAAGGGGGCAGGCCTCGGATTGGATCTTTTCAGCCAACGCGCCTCCGAACGTTTGAAGATATTCGTTTACGTCATTGATTGGTTCCAACATGGATACCTCCTGTATTGTTGATTTCGATTTGTTTCTCGGCAATGCCTTCAGACACGATCTTATCCAGGGCATATTCCTCGGCGCGCACCTTCACGACCTTGAC